>CANGEC010000043.1 GCA_947452625.1 Burkholderiaceae bacterium | reverse complement strand
GATGCAGTATTGGCTCAGCAATCCGATGTGATGGCTGCGATTCAGGATTTGAGAGCAAGAGCTAAACAAAATGGTAGCTTGAATTCTACCGAGCAACAAAAAGTTAGCACTTCCGGTAGCGGTAGCAGTCAAGTGATTGTGATTCAGCCGACCAATCCGCAGGTAGTGTACGTACCGACTTATAACCCAGCAGTGGTTTATGGTCCATGGCCTTATCCAGCTTATCCACCCCCTCCGCCATATTACCCACCTGGTTATGTGGCCGGTACAGCGTTACTGTCTTTCGGTATTGGCATGGCTGTTGGTGCCGCGCTCTGGGGTGGAATGCACTGGGGCGGTGGTTGGGGTGGTGGCGGTTCAATTACCGTCAATAACAATACCTTTAACAACTTTAATCGCAGCACCGCAAATGCTAATTTCCGCTCGGGCTCATTTAGCTCAGGAGATAAATGGCAATTCAATCCACAGCATCGTGGCAACGTCCCTTATCCAAACTCTAGCTTACAAAGCAAGTACGGTAAGTTAAGTGGTCAAACTTCTAGTAGGTCGGTTGATCAGGAACGTGATCAACTCAGGCGGAATCTAGAGAAAAATGGTCTTGAATCCGATGCGAAGCGCGCGGAGTCTTCACCCAAGGGTCAAGAAGCCCGCTCAGATGCGAAGCGTGCCGAATCAACGCCTCGCGGTGAAGAAGCTAGATCCGATGCTGATAGAGCACGATCCAATGAGCAAAGTCGTGAGAGTCAGCGGCCAAGAGAGGAATCTAGCCGCTCGGGTGGCCGTGGTGGCTTTGGCGGTGGACATGTTGGCGGTTTTAGGCGCTAAGCACTTTATATCAAGACACTATAGAAAGATTCATTATGTGGAATAAAAGAATTATTTTTGCCTTTGGCCTAGTTGCGTTATTGGGGAGTTCAGCGGGTTTTGCCCAAAAAATTGTCCCTGAAAATGACTCTTCAACTGCTGCCTTGGTTGAGGTTTGCAGCAAGCTTGATGATGTGGATGCGCAAAACTTTTGCTTTGGTTTTGGCGAAGGCGTTTATCAGTCTTATGTGGCTAATCATCCAAATCCATCGCAACGCCAGTTTTGTTTGCCAAAAAATGGTGACACTAGGGAAGAAATTCTCAAGTCATTTTTGGCGTGGAATAAGGCAAACCCGAAGTTTAATAAGGATCCTGCCGTCAAATCGATCATTCGTTTTTTTAAGGCGCAATATCCTTGCAAATGAAGTGAATGAAATGGTGTAGTGCTAGTTGCTTAAATGAAAACACCAACCTATAGGTTGGTGTTTTTTTATGCCACTCTGTTTGAAATCTTTATTTAATCCAAGTGATAAAGCTTTCGGCTGGGCGTCTTACTTTTTTGAGGTTGAGAAGCCAATCTTCATCCGCTTTTCTGTAGCCTAAGGGAAGCAAGGCAACGCTACGCAAACCTTTTTCTTTGAGATTGAGAATCTCATCTAGCGCTTTAGGATCAAAGCCTTCCATTGGAGTAGAGTCCACTTCTTCTTCGGCAGCGGCAATCAGTGCTGTACCCAGGCCAATGTAGGCCTGTTTCGCCGTGTGATTGAAGTTCGCCTCTGGACCTCTGGCGGGATAGGCGCCAAGAAGCATTTGGCGATAAGCTGTCCCAGCTTCGCTTTTAAAGTTACGCAGTTCTTCGGTCATATCAAATGCTTGATTGATGCGATCAGCAGTGTAGTCATCCCATGCAGCAAATACGATCAGATGCGAGCAATCAGTAATTTGAGCCTGATTATTGGCAACCGCCTTAATTTTTTCACGTAAGTCTTTATTGGTAATGACTAAGAGTTCATAGGGTTGAAGTCCGCTTGAGCTCGCAGACAGTCTTACCGCCTCTAAAATGCGCTCAACTTTTTCTGCTGGAACGGCTTTGGTTGAATCCATTTTTTTTGTGGCGTAGCGCCACTTCAATTTATTGATCAAACTCATTTCTATTTCCTTTGGGTTGTATTGCTAAAAATGCCACAGCGTCATTATGGCGGATTTATGTGAAAAGCGGATTTCAGTCAATGTGGCAGTAATAGGCTGAGATTTTAGGTCTTCAGTGGGGTGTAACGCTGGAGAAAAGATTGATGACAATGACCCCGGCAATAATCAAGCCAATGCCCGCTAAAGCGCCGACATCTAATTTTTGATCCAGCCAAATCCAACCCACGATACCTACTAGGGCGACCCCCACTCCCGACCAAATGGCATAAGCAATCGAGATTGGCATGTGATGTAATACTTTGGATAATAAATAAAACGCGCCAGCATAGCCTCCAAGCACTAGCAACGAAGGCAGTGGCCTAGTAAACCCCTCGCTAAATTTTAGTGCGGTAGTGGCAAGGACTTCAGCAGCAATGGCGAAAGCCAAGTAGAGCCAAACCATTTCGATCTCCTGCAGATTATTTTGCCAATAGTTTAAAGATCTTTAAAGCCAGCGAACAAACTCTTCTAGTTCCACTCGTGGGGTTCTATAGCGGTTGATATTTACTTCGGGATCTGCGTATCCAATGGACATGCCACAAAGAAACATTTCGCTGTCATTGGCTTTGATATTGCTTGTGACAATTTGCCAGAAGTTATTCCAGGCGCCTTGAGCGCAAGTGTCCAAGCCATACTCTTTGGCTAGCAACATGATGTTTTCAAGAAACATCCCGTAGTCCAGTATGGAGCCTTGTTCGAGGTTTTGGTTGATGGTAAAGAACAGGCATACAGGCGCATCAAAGCATTCGAAGTTGCGACGATGTTGCGCATGCATTTTTGCCTTATCACCCTTCGTAATTCCGAGTAGGCCATAGAGACCCCAACCGTTTTGACGCCTTCTCTCAACATAAGGCGTTTCCCAAATCTTGGGGTAGTAATCATATTGAGGAATGTATTTTGCTGCTAATGTTGGATCCTCATAGATGCTGTCATAAGCGGCGCAGACTTGCTGGCAAATGGTGTTGAGAGTGTCACCTTGAGTGACATACACCTTCCATGGTTGAATATTAGAGCCTGAAGGTGCCCTGGCTGCCTTGCTGAGAATTTCGGCAATGATCTCATTGGGGACAGGCGTGGACTTAAACGCCCTCACTGAAGTTCTGGAGGCAATGGCTTCGCTAACAGAAAGTCCTTTCATGAAGCTAAACCCTCTCAATGATCAGCGCAATTCCTTGGCCTACGCCGATGCACATAGTGCATAAGGCATAACGCAGTTGCTTTTCTTCTAACTCAACTAAAGCGGTAGTAATTAAGCGTGCGCCACTCATCCCTAGAGGATGGCCGAGGGCAATTGCACCACCATTCGGATTGACGCGCGGATCATCATCAGCGACCCCTAAGTCACGCAAGGTAGCTAGGCCTTGGGCAGCAAAGGCCTCATTAAGCTCAATCACATCAATTTGATCAATCGACAGCCCTAGGCGAGCCAGAAGTTTTTTCGAGGCGGGTGCAGGACCAAAGCCCATGATGCGTGGAGGTACTCCGGCAGTGGCCATACCCAAGATCTTTGCTCTTGGAGTAAGGTTATATTGTGTCAGGGCAGCCTCGCTAGCCAATAAGAGTGCACAAGCACCATCATTCACGCCAGAGGCATTGCCAGCAGTAACTGTTCCATCGGGGCGCACAATCGGCTTGAGTTTAGCTAGCGCTTCTAGAGTGGTGGCACGCGGATGCTCATCCTGGTTTACGATGATCGGCTCCCCCTTTTTCTGAGGGATGATGACCGGAGTAATTTCCTTGGCGAGGCGCCCAGATGCTTGGGCTGCAGCTGCCTTATTTTGACTGCGCAGCGCCATTTGGTCTTGATCGATGCGATTAATCTTAAAGTCATCAGCTACGTTTTCCGCAGTCTCTGGCATAGAGTCCGCCCCATAGGCTTGCTTCATGAGGGGATTGATAAATCGCCAGCCAATGGTAGTGTCGTAGACAGCATTACTTCGGGCAAAAGCACTATCAGCTTTAGGCATCACAAAAGGAGCTCGGCTCATACTTTCTACACCACCAGCAATAATGAGATTCGCTTCACCTGCGGCAATGGCCCGTGCCGCTGTACCGACTGCATCCATACCTGAGCCACACAGGCGATTGATGGTTGCACCAGGTACGCTTGGAGGTAAGCCAGCCAATAAAGCGCTCATGCGCGCCACATTACGGTTATCTTCTCCAGCCTGATTGGCGCAACCATAAATGACCTCATCGAGCGCGGCCCATCCCACTTGAGGATTGCGCTCCATTAAGGCTTTAATGGGAACGGCACCGAGATCATCAGCGCGGACGCTAGAAAGAGCGCCGGCATAGCGGCCAATAGGGGTGCGGATAGCATCGCAAAGGTAGATGGTAGTCATGAAATTACACCAAGGTTAAGTCAAAAAAACTGGTGGCCTCGAGATCAAGCACTTCAATATTAGAGGCGCTAATGAGTTGCCATTGCCAACGCACGATGCCGATATTGGGTTTTGATTTTGAGGTTCTGGTTTCCAGTATAGTGACTTGCAACATGAGTTCATCACCGGGTCGAACTGGGTGCGGCCAGCGTACATATGCCAAGCCGGGCGAACCAGAAGATTCAGAGCCCTTTAAGAAAGTATCTGCCGCCAGTCGCATAGCGATGCAGCAAGTGTGCCAGCCGCTGGCAATAAGCCCGCCATAGGGACCTGTTTTTGCTGCAGCTGAATCAGTATGAAACCACTGCGGATCATATTTTTGTGCGAATTCTAGAATTTCTTCTTCATGAATTTTGACCGGTCCTGCATTGAGAACGTGGCCTTGTTTGAAGTCGGCAAATTTCATTAATATTTTTCTTTCGTAAATGCTGGTGCTCTTTTTTCATTGATTGCCGTAAAGCCTTCTTTGGCGTTGGCGCTCGCAAAGCCAAGAATTTCCAAAGTTAATGAATGTTCAAACGCTGGCCATGCGGCGCGTAACCAGTGATTTAAGGAGCGCTTTGTAAAAGCAAGAGCCGTCGGATTTCCTGCAGCGAGTTTTGCAGCTATCTCACGTGCTTTGAAGAGTAAATCTTCATCTGCAACGGTTAGACTGACAAGACCAATCCGCTCAGCTTCATTGCCGTCAATCGTATTGCATAGTAGTAAGTGATATTTGGCTTTGGCCATGCCACATAAGAGTGGCCAAATAATGGCTGCGTGATCTCCGGCTGCAACACCAAGTTTGGTATGGCCATCAATGATTTTGGCTTTTTGACCCGCTATTGAAATATCGGCCAGCAGAGCAAGTGCGGCACCTGCGCCAACTGCAGCGCCATTAATGGCCGAGACAATCGGTACATCGCAATCTATCATCCCCTGCACAATCTCTCTCGCTTCGCGCATCACTCGTAGGCGAGCACTTTCGCTATCAAGCATGCCTTGAACCACCTCAGGAGTGCCTCCAGCACAAAACCCCTTGCCTTCACTGCGAACCAATATGCACTGAACTTCGGGATCGCTATTTAAGATGCTCCAGACTTTACCAAGTTGCCCATGCATGACCTCATCGGTCATTGGCATGCCATCTTGGGGTCCAAGAATCAGCTCAGCGACGCCATTGGTAATTTCCGCATGAAGGTTTTTGCAAAATTCAATTTTTCTGATTGTCATGGTTCAGTCTAGATTTATTGGTACGAACGAATTCTGAGCCAAGGGCTGACACGATAGCGTTCACCGCGGTAAAAGGTGCTCAAACTATCTAGTAATTTAACCACTGGCTTGATACCCCAAGAGTGCAGCCATTCAAATGGACCTTGTGGATAGTTCACGCCGAGTTTCATGGCCTGATCAACAGCTGTAGCGGTACATACATCTTGTTGCACGGCATCAGCCGCTTCATTGATAAGCATTGCAATGGTTCGGGCAACAATCAAGCCTGGACTATCTTGAATTTGCTTGGGATTGAATCCCAAAGCCTTGAGCCAACCTGGGCATTGCTCAATCCATGCTTGCGAAGCGCGAATTGAGGGTGCCCAAGCAATGGCGATATCGCCGCCGATATTTAGACAAAGATCAAATACTGCTACATCCTCACCTAACGCAGTAGCAACTTCCCCGGTAGTTTGGCGAATGGTTTTGCCGTCTATTTCAATTCCGACCCAGTCACTATGGGATTTTCTGGTGTGGACAAAACCTGCTCGATCAAGGTTTTGGATGAAAAAGTCAACTAATGGACCGCTGCCGTGTAATACGAGATTTTTGCAGGCAGAGTCAGCTGGTTGAGTATTGACTTGATCGTTTGTGCTTGGGTTATCGGTGGTATACGAGTAAAAACCTCGCCCTGATTTTTTGCCAAGCAAACCGCCATCAACTAAATCACGTTGCACAATAGAGGGGGTGAAGCGCTTGTCATAAAAATTAGCTTCATAGACACTCGAGGTCACCGAGAAATTGGTGTCGTGACCTATTAAGTCCATCAGTTCACAAGGTCCCATCCGAAAACCCGCTGCTTTAAGGCAGGTGTCGATTACTTGAGGGCTAGCAACTTGTTCCTGAATCAGAGCTAGGCTCTCGGCGTAGAAAGGGCGCGCAATTCGATTGACGATAAAGCCTGGGGTTGATCTGGCGTATACGGGTACCTTACCCCATACTGTAGCCAATTGAAAAATACTTTCCGCAACTAGTGGATTTGTCTCTAAACCAGAAATGACCTCGACTAATTTCATGAGGGGGACGGGGTTAAAGAAGTGCATCCCCACCAAGCGCTCTGGGTGTTTGAGGCCATTGGCAATAGCTGTTACTGAGATTGAGGAGGTATTGGTCGCTAAAATACACTGCGCACTGACCACTGTCTCGAGCTCTTGAAATAAAGAGCGTTTGATTGAAAGATTTTCAACGATCGCCTCTATCACCAATTCGGCTGAAGCAGCTTCTGAAATTTGATCAATCGGAATAATATTTTTCAGGATGGCATTGAATTGTTCGCCGGTAATTTTTGATTTATCAACTAGTTTTTGCAGGCTTTCAGATAATTTTTTTAAGGCTACAGACGCTGCTTGTTCTTTACTGTCAAAAAGATAGACGGTATTGCCGAACTGAGCAGCTACTTGCGCAATGCCAGTACCCATAATGCCAGCGCCAATGACAAGAATGGGTTTTTTACTTAAATCGAGACTCATGTTTTTGGAATCCAGTTTGCTGGACGTTTATTTAGGAAGGCATCAAAACCTTCACGCGCTTCATCGGTGCCACGCACGCGACTAATGGTTTGGGCGGTAAGCTCCAGCACATCTGCGGTGATCGGTCCTACGCTTAATTGGGCGTAGAGATTTTTAATTTCTTCGATTGCCTTGGGGCCACTAGCCAGTAGTTCGGCAACAGTCGCGTCGACTGTTGTGTCTAGATTGTCCAGAGAAACTAATTGTTGAATCATATTGATACGCAAGGCTTCTTCGGCGGTAATGCGAGTGGTAGTGAGGGCTAATCGTTTGGCTTGTTTCTTGCCAACACTATTGG
Organism: Burkholderiaceae bacterium; assembly: GCA_947452625.1. GTDB lineage: Bacteria > Pseudomonadota > Gammaproteobacteria > Burkholderiales > Burkholderiaceae > Polynucleobacter. The sequence goes on along the minus strand of CANGEC010000043.1, from coordinate 6,073 downwards.
TTACATAAGGACCAATCACCGAAGGGAGGATGCCGAATTTTGCTTCGCTTGCGGCAAAGCTAGCGTTATCAGCGGCAATGGCGATATCGCAGGCGCAGGTTAAGCCCACGCCACCCCCTAGAGCAACACCCTGAACCCGAGCAATAGTCGGCTTTTTGGATGACTCAATGCGATACAGCATTTGCGCGAATTTGCGCGCATCTAATAAGTTCCATTCTTGTGAGGCCGCACTAGCGCGTTTCATCCACTGGAGGTCGGCGCCAGCACTAAAGTGTTTACCCTCACCGGCCAGCACAATTACCCTTACGGAGGGATCTTGATTAGCACTCGCAAAGGCTTGATCTAACTCGTCAATCATGACTTCATCAAAGGCGTTAAATACTGCTGGGCGAGTCATGGTAATCTGAGTAACCCCCGGAGCGCGAGTGCTTACGGTTATGGTGCTAAATTGACTCATTAGTAAGTCTCCAAATGTAAGCGACCTTCGCTCTTGAGAGATTCAGCGAGATCATCCCATGAAATATTGGCATCATGAGCAATATCTTTGAGCGCCAAAATCACGCCTTCCTCCATACTTTTCAATCCGCATACATAAAAATAGGTATTGGGATTTTTGAGCAGGGTGGCTAAATCACTAGCCCTTTCTCGCATGGCATCTTGGACATATTTTTTAGGCTGATTGGCCGCACGAGAAAAAGCGAAGTTGGTATCGATAAAGTCTTTAGGTAGACTTTGGAGTGGGCCAAAATAGGGTAGCTCCTCTTTAGTGCGTGCGCCAAAGAACAGTAGGAGCTTGCCCCCTTCAAATTTCCCGGAATTGCGCAAACGTCTACGCCATTCAGTCATCGCGCGCATCGGCGCGCTACCAGTTCCAGTGCAAATCATGACGATATTGGATTTGGGGTGATTAGGCATGAGGAAGCTAGAGCCAAATGGACCAATCACTTCAACGGTATCACCTACTTTGAGGTCGCACATAAAGTTTGATGCGACACCACGGACTGGCTTTCCTTCATGATCCTCTAATACTCGCTTAATTGTTAGCGAGATATTGTTGTAGCCAGGGCGTTCGCCATTTCTGGCGCTAGCGATCGAGTATTGACGGGCAAAATGAGGGCGCCCCTTTTCATCGGTACCTGGTGGAATAATGCCAATGGACTGACCTTCGAGGGTAGGGAAGGGCATTGACCCAAAATCTAAAACAATGTGATGGGTGTCATAGTCCTTGCCAACCTCAGTAACGCGAACATTTCCGGTAACAGTAGCCTTGATGCTTTTTTGTTTTGCCTTAGGGCCATAAAGATTGGTATAGGCGTGTGCAGCAGACCAAGGCGGTAGTAGTGAGCCGAACTGTACGTTATTCGTGCTGACTGCGGCGCTAGTTTGAACGCTCGCGGGGCTGTTAGTCAATAGATCGGGCGCGCTAGTAGTGGGTTCGTCGCTACCATCCCCATTGAATTCTTCGGGAAGGGTGTCCCAGCTTAGCTGAGCTTCAATTGTGTAAGCTTTAGCTTGAGGCATTTTGTGCCAATTATCAATTGAGCCAGTTGGGCAAGGGGGAACACAAGCCATGCAAAAGTTGCATTTGGCAGCATCGACTACATAGTTTCTTGAATCATGGGTAATTGCAGCAACCGGACAGGTGGCCTCACATGTATTGCAGCGTATGCAAATTTCTGGATCTATTAAATGCTGATTTATAAAGCCACTGGCTAGTGTGTCCACAGTTTATCCCCTAGATTGCTGAGAAGTGATTTGTATTTTTAAATAATTTTTAGAGCCTAAAAAAGGGTGCAAGCGCACCCTTTTTTAACATGAAACATGCTTAGTTAAAACGAACATATTCAAAATCAACTGGTTGACGGTTAATACCCATCAAAGGAGGCGCAATCCAGTTGGCAAACTTACCAGGCTCGACAACACGACCCATCAAGCTGGCAACAAAAGCGCGATCCTCGGGGGATGGCAACCATTGATATTTACGGGTTTCCCATTCAGCTTCGCTCAGCACATGACCATCCGGGCTAACTTTCACGCCAGAGAGAGCGCCAATATTGCGATGGAAGGCTTTATGGGGAACCGTGAGGCGGAATGGAATACCTGCTTTTTCAATTACCTTATTCCAACGTTCGACACCACCAATGGAGTCTTTGATGTAGTCATCGCGCAATACTTCATTTAGAGCATTGAGCATCGGTACTTCTTTTTCAACTAGACGTCCGCCTTGTACTGCCAGAACCTTATAAGAATCATTCTTCAAAGTATGGTCATCAGTACGCTTACCTTCTTCAAAGCGACCTTTGAGACCAGTAGAGTAGAAGGTTGCAGCATTGCTCGACTCATCGGCGCCAAATAAGTCAATAGTCACGCTAAAGTGAAAATTCAGATAGCGCTGAATCGTTGGGAGGTCAATGACACCGGCAGCACGCAGTTTGGCTGGATCATCGGTTTTCATCTCATTCATTGCTTGGCAGGTACGTTGAATCACGCGTGATACACCGCTTTCGCCAACAAACATGTGATGCGCTTCTTCAGTCAACATGAACTTGGTGGTACGTGCCAATGGGTCAAAACTGGATTCAGCCAAGGCACACAACTGGAACTTACCATCACGATCAGTGAAGTAAGTGAACATGAAGAAGCTTAACCAATCTGGAGTTTCTTCATTAAAGGCTTCCAGGATTCGTGGGTTATCTTCCTGACCGCTACGACGCTCTAACAGTGCTTCGCCTTCTTCGCGACCATCGCGTCCAAAGTATTTGTGCAATAAGTAAACCATCGCCCAAAGGTGGCGACCTTCTTCAACGTTTACTTGGAAGAGGTTGCGTAAGTCGTACTGGCTAGGAGCTGTTAAACCCAAATGACGTTGTTGTTCTACAGAGGCTGGTTCTGTATCACCTTGAGTAACAATAATACGACGCAAATTAGCACGATATTCACCGGGAATATCTTGCCATGCATCTTCACCTTTGTGATCGCCAAAATGAATCTTGCGACCTTCTTCAGCAGGATTTAAAAAGATACCCCAGCGATAGTCAGGCATCTTTACGTGGCCAAATTGCGCCCAGCCGGCTGGATCTACGCTAACTGCTGTACGCAAATACACATCAAAGTCCTGAGAATGGTCTGGCCCCATGTCTTGCCACCAGTTAAGGTAGTTTGGTTGCCATTGCTCAAGAGCGCGTTGTAGCGTACGGTCTTCGCTCAGGTTGACGTTATTAGGAATTTTTTCGCTGTAATCAATAGTAGACATAGTTTTCTCCGAGTAAATGATATTTCAGTAAGGTGAATTTCTTAAACACGATTCCAATCGAATTGGGCTTTGTCACCCTTTCCGTAAACCTTGAGTGCGCCTTTTTCTCCAACTGCATTAGGGCGCTGAAAAATCCAGTTTTGCCATGCAGTGAGGCGACCAAATACGCGTGTAAACATATTTTCCGGACCATTGAAGCGTAAGTTCGCTTCGAGGCCGGTCAATGCATCTGGTGACATCGCGACACGCTCTTCAATGGCAATACGAACCTCATCATTCCAATCGATGTCGTCAGGATTTGAAGTAACTAGGCCCAGGGCAAATGCTTCATCAGCATTGAGCAGTTTGCCGGCATTTGCGCGTGCTTGCTCCATTGCGGGTTTTTCATCATAGAAGCGACGCGCTAAACGGCTTTGTTCAGTAACCATTGGGTATAAACCAAAGTTCATTTCATCAATGGAAATTTTTGGTGCATTGGCTTCATCATCTGGAAGTGCTAAGTGATAGATGCGATCGCAAGCTAAGGCCAATTCCAGGAAGGTGCCATTAAAGCAAGAGCCAGCCTCAATCAGGGCGAACAGACTTCTAGAGGACACATCTAAGCGGCTAAATGTTCTGCGTAACAAACCAATCGTTTCACGTACCAACCAGTGGTTTTGATTGGCTAAAAGTGTTTGATCCATTGCTAATACATCAGCTGCTTGACCTTGGGTCTTAATGATCCACATGCCAATATCCAATTCGTTGGTTCTCATATTGAGAATGGCGTCTTCTAATTCTCGAGCCATCATCAAGGGATACCAATTGGAGCCAGCGGCTTCAATTTCGGCGATGGTACTAGGCTGCTTGCCTTGTGGGGCTTTTACAGTAAAGGTGGCGATGCGCTTGGCGCGATCAATCTCAACCTCTACATAAGAGTAGCGCAGAGCATCGGCCTCAACAGTGCAATTGAGGGGCACAAGGCTAACACCCTTGCCATCTGCTGGACGATCACTTTTGGCCGCCAAGGCAAGCGCACGATCGCTCACGGCTTGTTTGAATACTGCTGGTTTTGCAATCTCATCTACCAGGCGCCAGTCTTTGGCTTTTTGGCCACGGACACCTTCAGTAGTTGTACAGAAAATATCGGCAAGGTCGTGACGTACATGACGCTTGTCTGTAACGCGGGTTAGGCCGCCAGTACCGGGTAGCACGCCAAGCAAAGGCACTTCAGGAAGGCTAACTGCGCTTGAGCGATCATCAACCAAAATAATTTCATCACAGGCGAGTGCTAATTCATAGCCACCGCCCGCGCAAGCGCCATTGACTGCTGCTAAGAACTTTAAACCACTGTGAGTGGAGGAGTCTTCTAAGCCGTTGCGCGTTTCGTTTGTGAATTTACAGAAATTGACTTTCCATCCATGACTAGAAACGCCCAGCATGAAAATATTGGCGCCTGAGCAAAAAACCTTATCCTTACCACTGGTAATTACGACCGTTCTGACTTCAGGATGCTCAAAGCGCACACGATTGATTGCATCATTGAGTTCAATATCAACCCCGAGGTCGTAGCTGTTGAGTTTGAGTTTGTAGCCTGGTCTCAGACCGGCATTTTCATCAAAGTCGGCGGTAAGGGTGGCAACGGGACCTTCAAAGCTCAGTTTCCAGTGTCTATAGTCTGAAGGTTTGGTCTGGTAATTAACGCGCTGTAGTGCATTCATCTAGGTATCTCCTGGTGCAAAAAGTATTTACTTTGTCAAAAATAAACTGAATAACAAGCATAATAATGCATGTTTATTTCTTGTCAAGCACTTTGTTGCATGTTTTTGATAACTAGCTAAACGTCTAGATTTAAGGCCTTTCTGACCATAGTGCGCAGTTTGATGAAGGTCTCTTCAATATTCTGAGAGCTTGTATCCAGAGTCATTGAAGCCTGCGAATAGAAGGTGGAGCGCCCCACCAAAATCTTTTTTAGATCCTCCATGGCTTCAGGGTTTTGCGCCATGGGTCTCAAGTCACCCTGAGCGGCTACCCGCTGCATGTGATCTTCTGGTTTGGCTTGCAGCCAGACCGTGGTGCAATGACCCAGTAGTAGATTAAAAGTGCCTGGATCAGACACAATTCCGCCGGGGGTGGCAATTACGGCTTCTGGGTAAATTTGAAGCGTTTCTTCAAGTGCTCTACGTTCGTATTTACGGTAGGCATTCATACCGTAGAGACTTTGAATCTCGGAGATAGTGCAACCAACAAATTTTTCAATTTCGCGACTGAGTTCAACAAACTGAAACCCGAGATCCTCAGCCAGCATGTGTCCCAGGGTGGATTTTCCTGCGCCACGTAAACCAACTAGGGCGATGACTGGACTAAATCCTGGGCTATGACCACCTTTGATCCCCATCATTTCGCTGGTAGCAATTCTGACTTTGCGCAAGGTATTTTCATCTTTGCCAATTAGTAGTTGGCGAATCAATAACCACTCGGCAGAAGTAGTGGTGGGGTCGCCAATCAACTCAGCCAAATTGCATTGCAAGGCTTCGGCAATTTGCAGCAATACCAATATGGAAACATTTCCCTTGCCGTACTCTAAATTGGCTAAATGACGTTCAGAAACACCAGCGGTTTCCGATACGAATTTTCTGGTCATGCCACGGCTAGCGCGCAGTGAGGTGACCCGCTCACCGAGCGCCTTGAGGAACTGGCTGTCATTACCCCTAAGTTCTATAGGGTTAATTGTTTTAACGGTATCGGGATTTTTAAGTGGTTCAGTGGACATTTTCACTATTCATCAGGATATACCCTAAACATGAATTATATTGCTTGACATGAATTTTTAAGCAAATT
>CANGEC010000042.1 GCA_947452625.1 Burkholderiaceae bacterium | reverse complement strand
GTATGGTGGATTTGCCCTATAAAGTCATTGCTATTACTGGCACTCCATCGCCACCCCTCATGATGGATTTACAGAGGGTAATTTTGACGGGAACGGATGCGAAGGTAGCGCTTAACCCCAAAGATGCTGATCTGATTCTGGAAGTGACGGGCGACTTAACTGGACGAGATATTTTGGCTTATAACTCCAATGGTCAGGTTTCGGCATATCGTTTAAGTATTCGCGTGGGTTTTCGGGCTATTGATACTGTTGGCGGGGAAATCATTCCCGAGACCGAGCTGTACATTACCCGTGATATGGACTACTCCGTCTCTACAGTTCTGGCGACGGATGCTCAGCAACAACAATTCTTAACCATCATGCGTAGCGACTTGGCAGTCCAGATTTTGCGTCGGGTTGCCGCTTCGGCAAGAGCGCCACAACTTAGAAGCTTTTAAAGAGAGTAATGATTTGGCATGGTTAAGGTAGATACCCTGCAAGCACACCTTAAGTCACTGAGTTCTTCTAGTGCGGTATTGCCTTTGTATATTTTTAGTGGCGATGAGCCCTTGCTCATGATGGAAGCCATGGATCAATTGCGTGCTACTGCAAAAAAGTTGGGCTATACCGAACGTGAGGTATTGTTGCAAGAGCGGGGATTTGATTGGAGTGCCCTTATGAATGCTGGGCAAACTATGTCACTGTTTGGCGATAAGCGTTGGGTTGAGCTACGCATTCCGACTGGTAAGCCCGGTCGAGATGGTGCTGAAGCTTTAAAACAATTTGCCAATCAGATTCAGTCGCAGACGGTAAGCCCTGAGGGTCCGGATACTGTAGTTTGTATTGTTTTGCCTCGATTGGACGGTAAAACAAAAAATTCGGCATGGTTTTCTGCATTGGATGAGGCTGGTATGGCTATTCAGCTTGATTCATTGGATCGTGGGATTTTGCCCAATTGGATTGCTGGCCGACTAAAAAAACAAGGTCAAGAAGTAGAGGCTGGCCCCGCAGGTCAAAGATCACTGGAATTTATTGCCGAGCAGGTAGAAGGTAATTTGATTGCTGCCCATCAAGAGATTCAAAAGCTGGGTTTGCTATACCCGACGGGAAAGTTAAGTGAAGAACAGATTCGCTCAGCGATCCTGAAGGTAGCCCGTTATAACGTTTTTGAAGTGACCGAGGCTATTCTTGCGGGAGATCTATCCCGTTTAAATCGGATGTTAGATGGCCTCAAGGGGGAGGGAGAGCCTCTCGTGCTTATTTTGTGGAGCGTAACGGAAGAGCTTCGGCTACTATCTAAACTCAAGGCTGCTAGTGATGCTGGTGAGTCAGTGCAGCAATTGATGCGGGCAAACCGCGTGTGGGGTAATAAGGAGCGCTTATATCCTAATGCACTCAGACGTGTGCAACCTTTGCGCTTACGCAGAGCAATGCAGGTAGCGGCAGGATTGGATCGTCAGGTGAAAGGTTTGTCTGCCCCCGAATTGCCAGCAGACCCCTGGGATGGTTTGCGTTTGGTAGGCAGTTTATTGCGTTAGATGGTCAGTAGTAATTTACCTATTTGATGGTTAGTGAAAACATGAGTGCTTCAATAAAAGAAATGATGCAAGAGATTGGTAAGCGGGCGCGCAGCGCTTCTCGCGCCATGGCTCGGGCATCGAGTGAGCAGAAAAACCAAGCCTTATTACACATCGCCAAATTAGTCCGGGAGCAAGCCAGTCAGATTCAGGCGGTTAATCAAGGAGATGTTGCCCGCGCTCAAGCTGGAGGGCAAGATGCCGCCTTTATTGATCGTTTGACCATGACTCCTAAAACGATTGAGACTATGGCGTTGGGCTTAGAGCAAATTGTGTCGCTAGCCGATCCCATTGGCAACATTACCGCATTGAAAAAACAGGCCTCTGGTATTGAATTGGGTCAGATGCGCGTGCCCTTAGGTGTAATTGGCATCATTTATGAGTCTCGGCCTAATGTGACGATTGATGCTGCAGCCCTCTGCCTAAAGTCGGGTAATGCGGTGATATTGCGCGGAGGTTCTGAGGCGATTGACTCGAATACTTTATTGGCAAAGATTATTCAAGAGGGGCTGATTGCGGCGCAATTGCCAGCTGATGCTGTGCAAGTGGTATCAACCACTGATAGGGGTGCGGTCGGCGAGATGATCACCATGATGGAATATATTGATGTCATTGTTCCGCGCGGCGGCAAGAGCTTGATTGCGCGCCTCATGGCTGAAGCCCGTGTGCCAATGATTAAACATTTAGATGGCATTTGTCATACCTATATTGATGCAGGTGCTGATATTGAGATGGCGATTAAGGTTTGCGATAACGCTAAGACTCAGCGTTATGCTCCTTGTAATGCCATGGAAACCTTGTTGGTAAATCAAGATATTGCTTCTCAAGTATTGCCAGCACTATGCAAGATTTATCAAGATAAAGGCGTTGAGCTTAGGGTAGATGCTTTAACTCGCAAGACTTTGGAGAGCGCTGGATTTGTGGGTTTGGTAGACGCGCATGAGGAAGATTGGCAGACTGAATATCTAGCACCAATTTTGTCGATTAAAACCGTGGCCAATATTGATGAGGCGATAAATCATATTGAGCGTTATGGTAGCAAGCACACGGATGCGATCATCACAAATAACAAAATAAATGCAGACCGTTTTTTACGGGAAGTTGATAGCGCTAGCGTCATGGTAAATGCCAGCACGCGCTTTGCTGATGGTTTTGAGTATGGCTTAGGGGCAGAGATTGGCATCTCGAATGACAAGCTGCATGCTCGCGGTCCAGTCGGCTTGGATGGTTTGACCTCATTGAAGTATGTTGTCATCGGTCACGGCGAGATTCGCGCTTAAATGCACTCAAACATATTGAACTATCAGCAAGGTCATTAAAAATGGGTAATAGCTACCTTTGGGTTAAAACATTTCATATTGTGTTTATTGCTTCTTGGTTTGCAGGGCTTTTTTATCTACCGCGTATTTTTGTGAACTTAGCTGATGAGAAAGATTCTGCTGCTTATGCCCGTATTTTGGGTATGGCTGATCGACTCTTTCGTTTTATGACGATTTTGGCGGTACCGGCAGTTTTGCTTGGGTTTACTCTTTGGCTCTATTTTGGAATGGGTAGAGATGAGGGGTGGATGCATGCAAAATTATTGTTTGTTGTTTTGGTTATTGGTTACCACCATGCTTGTTGGATGCTCTTAAAAAAGTTCCGCACAAATCAGAATACCCACTCTGGGGTCTGGTATCGCTGGTTTAATGAGGTCCCGGTACTGCTATTGATTGTGATTGTTGCCTTGGTTGTGATTAAGCCTTAATCGATCTTTGTAGTTATTTACTTTTAATCCCCATTTTTAGATTGTTTGCCTCATGAGATTTTTTGTTGTTTGTCCAGGTGGGTTAGAAGTGCCGTTAGCTCAAGAGCTAGCTGTGATTGCGCAGCGTGCTGATTGTCAAGCCTTGGGTAAATGGGTGATTGATCCTACGCCAACCAGCCCAACAGGTGGAGTAGGTCTTGCTGCGCCTTTGTCTGCTGCGATGGCTTTAAATCTTCATTCGCGTATCGCCAGTCGGGTGTTGTTGCAAATGGCCGAGGCGCCATATCGTCAAGAGGAAGATCTATATCGTTTGGCCAGCGGCCTAGCCTGGGAAGAATGGTTTGGTCCAAAACAAACTCTACGGGTAGATGTGACTGCACATCGTTCACCACTGAAGAGTTTGAATTTTGCCACCTTGAAAATTAAAGATGCGATTGTGGATCGCTTGCGTGATGTGACTGGCGATCGCCCAAATATTGACACCACCTTTCCGGATGTACGAGTGCAGGCACATTTAACAGCAACTCAAGTGACGATTTATATTGATACTTCGGGTGAGGCTTTATTTAAGCGTGGCTGGCGTGATGAAAAAGGGGATGCGCCACTCAAAGAAAATTTAGCCGCAGGCATCTTATCAATTACGGGTTGGCGACCATCAGAGGTCTTGTTTGACCCAATGTGCGGTAGCGGTACTTTTTTGATTGAGGCAGCGCAAATGGCTTTGGCTATTCCGCCGGGAGCAATACGCTCAGGCATGTATGGTGAGGATGCTAAGCCTAGTAGACTTGCTTATCGACCGCTGATGACTTCGGCCCATGGTTTTGGCTTTCAGAGACTAAAACCATTTCAGGAGGTGGCGGAGCAAAAGCGTTGGACTGGCTTGAAAGACTCTGCAATGACTGAGATCTTGGAAAGGCGCAAACAATATCCTGAACCTGAGTCTTTACGTATCAGTGGCGGTGATATTAATGAAAAGTTGGTATCGATGTTCAAGGGTAATTGGCAGCGTGCGCAATTACCAGGCTTACCAGTCGTGCGACAGGTTGATGCTCTAGCGGCTAAGCCGCCAGCGAATGCCGCAGCTGGAGTCATGCTATTGAATCCACCTTATGGAGAGCGTTTGGTGATTAAGGGTGGACGCGGGCAGGAGCGTGGTGCCGAACAATATGATGATGAGCAGGAGCCTGAAAATCGTTTTGAGCTCAATTTAGAAACTGGCCGTCAGAGTGCCAAGCGTCCTAGTCGTGAATCATTGAAGCGCTTGCAGGCTCAAGAAGAGCAAGATCCTAAATTTGTGGAGTTCTTACGCCAATTTGGCCAACACCTCAAAGATGCATTTGGGGGTTGGAATGTCTTTGTATTAACTGCTGATATGGCTTTACCTGGTCAACTACGTATTAAAGAGTCAAAGCGCACCCCTTTATTTAATGGGCCTTTAGAGTGCCGACTGTTTAAATTTGAAATGCACTCAAAGCGTGAGTCTTAAAATAGAGATCTTGTCGTGATTTTGGTGCTATTGAGAAAGAAAGAATTAAGCCATGGAATATAAAACCTATATGTGTCTTATTTGCGGCTGGGTTTACGATGAAGCTGCTGGTTTGCCCGATGAAGGTATTGCTGCCGGAACGCTGTGGAAGGATGTGCCAATGAATTGGACTTGTCCTGAGTGTGGTGCTCGCAAGGAAGATTTTGAAATGATGGCGATCTAATTTTTAGTTGGTGTTATCTGTACGTATCGGAATAGGAAGAGATTGTGGGACAAAACGAAGTTTTATTTGAGCGCGCACAAAAAACAATTCCTGGGGGTGTGAATTCTCCGGTAAGAGCGTTTCGTCAGGTCGGCGGTGTGCCTCGTTTTGTTTCCAGGGCAAAGGGCCCATATTTTTGGGATGCTGAAGATAATCGTTATATCGATCTCATCATGTCATGGGGTCCTATGATTGTGGGACATGCCAATCCTGAAGTTGTGGAAGCAGTACAAAGAGCGGCCGAGACAAGCTTTAGTTATGGCGCTCCCACCGAGGGAGAAATTGAGTTAGCAGAACGAATTTGTGCCATAGTGCCTAGTATTGAACAGGTCCGCATGGTTTCCAGCGGTACTGAAGCGACGATGAGTGCTTTGCGTTTGGCTCGAGGATATACGGGGCGTGATCTCATTATTAAGTTTGAAGGTTGCTACCACGGTCATGCTGATAGCTTGCTAGTAAAGGCTGGATCTGGGCTTTTGACTTTTGCTAATTCGACTCAAAATGCGCCGTCTTCTGGAGGTGTTCCTCAGGATCTTGTAAAACATACCCTGGTGCTGCCTTATAACGATGTTGCTGCTATTGAGGGGGTATTTAAGCGGCAAGGCGATCAAATTGCTGCAGTGATTTTAGAGCCCATTGCTGGCAATATGAATTTAATTCAACCCTCTAAGGCATTCTTATCAGCCATTCGTAGTCTTACTAGTAAGCATGGCAGCGTTCTGATTTACGATGAGGTGATGACGGGTTTTCGGGTTGCATTAGGCGGCGCGCAATCATTGCAAGGTATTGATCCTGATTTGACTTGTTTGGGTAAGGTGATGGGCGGCGGCATGCCGATTGCGGCCTTTGGGGGCAAAAAAGAGATCATGTCTAAGCTTGCCCCATTGGGTAATGTTTATCAAGCTGGAACCTTGTCAGGCAATCCCGTTGCCGTAGCGGCAGGCCTCAAAACTTTAGAAATTGTTTCTCGAGCAGGTTTTTATGAGTGCTTGAGTATGCAAACACAAAAATTAATGGCTGGCTTAAAGCGTTCAGCTGATGAGGCTAAAATTCCTTTTGCGGTCGACAGTGTGGGCGGTATGTTCGGCTTTTACTTTGCAGATAAAGTGCCAAGTTCATACGAGGAAGTAACTAAATCAGATATTGAGGGATTTAAAAAGTTTTTCCATGCGATGCTAGATGAAGGTGTATATCTTGCACCTTCGGCTTATGAGGCTGGATTTACTTCAATTGCTCATGATGATGCGGTGCTTGCGCAGATTATTTCTGCGGCAGAAATTGCATTTCGTAAGCTATAAACTGTGTTGGAAGTGATGACTCTAAAAATAGAGCTACATTTTTAGTGGTGAGTCATAGCCGCTGACCTGAATCACCTGTAGTTTTTTAGAATTCTTTCCAGACTCAGGTATTTCCATTGCGGTCAGTTTGCCGCCCCAAACACAGCCCGTATCCAATCCAATGACATTATGTTGACGGATTAAACCCAGAGTTGACCAATGGCCAAAATAGACCAAGTGGTCTTGGGTTTTACGCTTTGGTACCTTAAACCAAGGTAGATATCCTTTGGGCCCGGCTTCCAAGCCTTCTTTGCTAGCAAATTCCATTTGGCCTGTGGGAGTGCAAAAGCGTAAGCGCGTTAAAGCATTAGTAATGACTCGTAGTCGCTCGACACCCTTTAACGAGTTGCTCCATTTATTAGGAGCGTTGCCATACATGCCCGCTAGAAAATCCACATAGGACTTTTTACGCAAGGCCTTTTCCACTTCTTGGGCGCATTCGATAGTTTGTTGTAGATCCCATTGCGGCAGAAGGCCTGCGTGCACAGTAATGACTTTACCATTACTCAATGCCATGGGTCGATGTCTTAGCCAGTGAATCAGTTCGGCACGGTCTGGAGCTCGCAAGATGGGCTCTACAGTGTCCAGCCCTTTGGTTTTTCGTAAGCCGGCATCAATTGCTAAAAGATGTAAGTCATGATTACCTAAAATACACTCTGCTCGTCCTGCTTCTTGAAGACTTTTGAGATAGCGTAATGTAGCCAATGAATCCGGTCCACGATTGACCAGGTCTCCCAAGCAAATCATTTTTGATTTCTTGGGCAACTGCTTTACTAAGGCTTTTAGAGATGGCACACATCCTTGAATGTCGCCAATCGCATAAATTTTATCCATTCTCTATCTTAAAGCGGAAATGTATGAGGAGTTTATTCAGTGCTGATCTTTTTCACTACGCTGTAGCGCACTAAAGTCTTCTTACGAGCTTCATCGTGATCAACGATCGGTAGCGGATAGTCTCGACCGAGTAAGATACCAGCAGCCTCGAGTTCAATGTGCCCAGCCCGCCAGGGTGCATGAATTGATTTTTTAGAAAGCTTTTCGAGCTGAGGCAAGTATCTGCGAATAAATTTACCTTCCGGATCAAATTTTTCTGATTGGGTAATGGGATTAAAGATTCTGAAGTAAGGTTGCGCATCGCATCCAGATGAAGATGCCCATTGCCAGCCGCCATTATTGGAAGATAGTTCGAAGTCATTTAAATGCTCCGCAAAATAAGCTTCACCCCAGCGCCAGTCAATTCCCAAATCTTTTGTCAAAAAACTAGCGACAACCATTCGTAGTCGATTGTGCATATAGCCACTTTGATTGAGCTGATGCATGGCGGCATCTACTAAGGGGTAGCCTGTTTTTCCTTCGCACCAGGCAGTAAAAAGTTTTTTGGCTAAGGAGCCGGTTTCCCATTGAATATTGTCATAGTCTGGTTTGAACGCGGCACCATCTGCGAGTCTAGGATGGTTGGCGAGAATCATAAAATAAAAGTCGCGCCAAATCAGCTCGCTTAACCAAATGCTTGCACCCATACTGCCCGCCAACATGCGGCGATGCGCTTCTCGTACTAAGCCTCGAATCGATAACATGCCAAAGCGTAAATGGGTGGAAAGGTAGCTTACACCTTTAATTGCCGGAAAATCTCTACCAATCTGGTATTGATCAATGCGAGGCAGAAAATCTTCCAGGAAGGACTGACCACCCTGTGATCCTGGGGGGAGATAGGATTCAATGCCGGTGTGGGCAAACCCCATCGATTCCAGGCCGAGGAAGGGTAGATCTAATTTTTTAGGAATGCTGGCAAATTGATTTTTTTTGGGAGTGCAATCATAAGCAGCCACATCTTTTTCTTGGAGGTTTTTGAGCCAGCTATTTTTATACGGGGTAAAGATGGAAAAGACTGTATTGGAATTTGTGAGGATCTCTCTTTTTTCAAAGATCACCTGATCTTTGAAGTCCTCAAATTCGATGTCCAATTCAGCTAGGCGTATTTTTACGGATTGATCTCGTTCAATCGCGGATGGTTCGTAATCTCGGTTGGTGAAGACAGTATTCACCCCAAGATCACTTGCTAGTTGAGGGATGCATTGAATTGGGTTGCCGTATCGAACTATCAGCCCACCCCCTTGGGCGCGGAGCGCATGATCGATGTCTTTAAGGCCTTGCCAAATAAAATCCACTCGTCGATCTTGCTTGAGCCCGTTCTTGTCCAGTTCACCCTTGAGTAATGGCTTCAGAATTGTTGTGTCAAATACAAAGACGAGCCAAATCTGCCCACTTTGCTCAATAGCCTCATGGAGTGCGGCATTATCGTAGAGGCGAAGATCGCGGCGTAGCCAAACAAGAGCTTTTTTCATAGATACTATCTTATGGCTTATTTGCTCCAATTGCTTGAAGTGAAAGTAATATCCTAATGACTATGGACACTTTCTTTTTTATTGCCTCAAAAATTGCTCAATTTTGCATTGAACCCTTAAATTGGGTCATGGTTTTTGTATTCCTCAGCCTCTTATTTTTGGGCCTGAGAAAGCTCCATCTTTGTAGGCGATTTTTGCTGCTGGCTTTAATCGATTTGTTGCTTATCGGTTGGTTACCGGCGTCAGAGATCTTTTTGAGGGCGCTTGAAGATGCGGCACCCAAAACCAATCTTACTAATATCTCTAAAAAGGACCTAGGTGGAATTGTCATCTTAGGAGGCGCCGTTGAGGGGGGTCAAATTACTGTCGATCGGGGAGAGGTTTCAATTGGGTCATCGGCTGAACGGGTGACTAAGGCCTTTGAATTGATTCATAAATACCCAAATTTGCCATTTATCTTTAGTGGTTTTTCTGGTCGCTTAGCCCCTATAGGCATTTCTGAAGCAGATGCCTTTAAGAAATTGGTTCTTGAACAGAGCATTTCGGATCGCTTGGCCTATTATGAAAATCAATCGCGTAACACCTATGAGAATGCAGTCTTTGTTAAGCCCATGGTTTTAGAATTTGGAGATAAAAATGAGAATGGGGTCTTAAAACCGTGGCTTTTAATTACTTCGGCCAGTCATATGTATCGCTCCATCCGGATTTTTGAAAAACAAGCTATTCCAATTCTGCCAATTCCTGTTGATTATCAAACTGCTTTTACCTTAAGGTGGGGATCCTTTGATTTGGAGGACGGGGTTCAAAACTGGAATCGACTTAATCATGAGCTTATTGGCATTTTGGCCTATTGGATTACCGGAAAGATCTAGTAATTTCGGTAAAATAAAGTCACATGAGCTCGGCTAAGAAAGCCCCCGTGGGTGAATCTCCCAAACCCAGTCAAATTCCAAGTGCGGAGTCATCAATCTCCTATTCTGCTGACCATCTTGCTAACCAGTTTTTAATTGCCATGCCTGGCATGGTTGATGTCAATTTCGCTGGTTCCGTGATTTACTTATTCGAGCATACCGAAAAGGGGGCTATGGGTTTGGTTGTTAATCGCCCAACTGAAGTTGATCTGGCCACCTTATTTGACAAAATTGAGCTAAAACTAGAAATTGCTCCTTTATTGGATCAACCTGTTTATTTTGGGGGTCCTGTTCAGATTGAAAGGGGGTTTGTTCTCCATGAGCCAAGCCCTGAGAGCGCCTATTCTTCTTCTTTAGTGGTGCCCGGCGGCCTCACGATGACAACTTCCAAGGATGTATTGGAAGCTGTGGCAAATGGTCAGGGCCCCAAAAATTTCTTGATGACCTTGGGTTATTCGGGGTGGGGTGCTGGACAATTGGAAGAAGAAATTGCCCTAAATGGCTGGATTAATGTGCCTCTGAGCAGGGAGGCAATGGTGGAAATCATTTTTAATACGCCTTCTGGTCAACGTTATGAGCGCACTATGAGTCATTTGGGTTTTGATCCCTCCCATTTATCGGGAGAGGCAGGTCATGCCTGAAGTCAAAAATGAGCTTACTGTGATGGCCTTTGACTATGGCACTCGCAGAATTGGTATAGCGGTAGGTAATACGATGACCCGAATTGGGCAGCCTATTCAAACCATCTCAGAGAGTGGTGACGACGCTCGATTCAAGGTAATTGAGAGTTTACTCAAAGAATGGCAGCCGGATCAGTTGGTGGTGGGTCTGCCATGCCACCCCGATGGCACTGTTCATGAAATGACAGCTAAGGCCAAACGTTTTGGTAATCAGTTATTGGGCCGTTTTCATTTGCCAGTGGATTGGGTGGATGAGCGTTATACCTCGGTTGTTTTAGAGGGGAATGCCGAGATGCGGGACAATTTAGATGCGCAGTCTGCAGCCTTAATATTAGAGCAGTATTTTCATGAGAAGAATTGGGATCAGTTGAAATGAATGCGGAGCAATCCTACTTAAAGTTACTGGAAGTTTTGCGTCAACGCAAAATGGCAGGCGAGTTATTTGATTTAGCTGGTTTGGCGATGGGTGGTGCCTGGATTGCTGAGCGTTTGGCTGGTGATTTGGGAATGTCTCGTTATGGCGTGATTAACGTAGCCTTTCATCGGGATGATTACGCAGAGAAGGGCATGACGGCTATACGCACCGCTAAAACTATGCCAACTGCTCTGCCTTATGAGGTGAATGAAGCCCACATCATTTTGCTCGACGATGTTTTGTTGACGGGGAGAACGGTACGCGCTGCCTTAAATGAGTTATTTGATTTTGGTAGGCCGTCCAAAGTGGAGTTAATGGTACTAGCCGATCGAGAAAATCGTGAGTTGCCAATCGCAGCGGATTTTGTTGGAGAGAAAGTACAGGTGCCTGATCATCAAGTGCTTGTTTTGGAAAAAAATACAGAAAGTAAGTTTGTCTTTCAACTTGAGGATCGCGCTTCATGAGCATTTCAGTCAATCAATTTAATGCTGCAGGCGACTTAACGCATCTGGTGACTCTTGAAGACTTACCTAAAGAGCAGATCATTCATATTTTAGATACTGCACAGCAGTTTGTGAGTGTGACCGATCCTGCTAGAGAAGTTAAAAAAGTTCCTTTATTGCGTGGCAAGAGTGTTTTCAATCTCTTTTTTGAAAACTCCACTCGCACTCGCACCACTTTTGAAATTGCGGCTAAGCGTTTATCTGCTGATGTGATTAATCTAGATATTCCGACTTCCTCTACCGCAAAGGGTGAAAGTTTGTTGGATACTATAGACAATTTGGTAGCAATGCAGGCTGATATCTTTGTGGTGCGACATAGTGTTTCTAAGGCGCCAATTGAGATTGCTCAGCATGTACCTGCTCATGTACACGTTGTCAATGCGGGGGATGGCAGCCACCAACACCCAACTCAGGGATTGCTGGATATGTATACCATGCGCCACTTCAAAAAAGACTTTTCGGGTTTGAAAGTAGCTATCGTCGGCGATATCGTTCACAGTCGCGTGGCAAAGTCTAATATTTGCGCATTGCGCACTCTAGGCTGTACTGATATTCGGGCAATTGGTCCTGAGAGCTTGCTGCCAAATGATTCTGGTATGCAGGGTGTGAAGGTCTTTCACAGTATTGATGAAGGCTTAAAAGGCGTTGATGTTGTGATGACATTGCGTATTCAGAAGGAGCGTATGGAAGCTGGCCAGGTTCCCGAAGGTGCTGCATTCTTCAAGCAGTACGGACTGACCCCCGAGCGTTTGGCACTCGCCAAACCTGATGCCATTGTGATGCATCCGGGCCCCATGAATCGTGGTGTTGAGATTGATTCTGCAGTAGCTGATGGTCCTCAATCAGTCATTCTGAATCAAGTGACTTTTGGTATTGCCGTACGCATGGCTGTAATGTCTATCATTGCCGGAAATTAAGCATTTGCGAAATCAGCCTCTTCGTAAAAGAAAGGTAGTGGTAGTAGCAACCGGTTGGGTGGGTGACACTATTGCTTGCACGGCAGCAGCAACTTCTTTAGCTGAGACTGGATGCGAAGTAACTTTATTCACCCGCTGGCCACAATTAAAAGAGATTTTGGAGAATGATTCTCGCTATCAGACGAGGGTCTATTGGCACCTTAAAGTCATTAAATTTTTAAAGCCGTTTTTAGGGCTTTGGTTTGATCAAGTTATTTGGGAGCCATCTCGCTGGAGTTATCAGGAGCCCTTTACAAGTGAAATTCGTCGGATAGCAGGCTGTACTCCCAGTCCAGAATATGAGCTATTTCTTCTGCCTGATACAAAACAAATTCAGCAGCATAAAAATGCTATGCCGATAGTGGCTATAGGAAGAGATTTATATAAGCGGGCATATGGCAGAAATATTGATGAGTTTGTATCAAAGCTATCCAAGCATGTTGAGATTCGTTGGGTAGGTCTAGATCCGAATAAAAACTCTAAACATGGCAAGCATCAAAGTCTTTTAAAAGAGGCTCAGCTAATTGCCGATTGTGATCTATTTATTGGACCAGAGGGAGGCTTACTTTGGCTAGCTGCCGGTATTGGTATGCCTTGTGTATATTTCACAGAAAATATTGTAGATGTCGCCAAACAAAATGGGCTGGCTAGCTTAGATCATGTATTGGGTAGCAAGAATCATTTTCCTGGATTAAAAACCCATCAAGCTTTAGAGCCAAACTGTAGCAATCAAGTAGCGCTTAGGGCAATTCAAGAGGCGTTAACTTGCCTAAAAGATATTAAAGATTCAACATGAATACCGCTGGTATCAATAAGTTATTAAACCAATCGTTAATATGCCTTATAGGCTTTTTACCCCTGGGATTATTCACGATAAAGGGCTGGGCAAGCGGAATTTCATTTGCTTGCGCAGCACTCGCTTTGTTGATTATTTCGATGCGAATGCTAGAGCCTAAATCATATCAAGATTATGCTTTTTGGGTTCGTCTGTTATTAATCGCGTTGATGCTACCCCTACCTTCAGTCATGTTAAGTTCTGCATTACGGGGAGAGTGGATTTGGGCTAATTTTGACAGCGCCTCTCGTTTTTTTATAGCAGCACCAATTTTTTATGTCGTCTTTAGAAATAAACTGAAACCAATTGAATATTGGCAATATTTAATTCCAGCAGGACTCATTATTACTTTGATTAGTACCGCATTTTTACCGGGATATTACGGAAAAATTAATCTTTTTGACGGTTCTAGATTAGCGATTTATTTTGTAGACCCCCTAACCCTGGGATATCTCTCGCTAACCTTAGGGATATTGAGCTTTTTTAGTATTCACTTATTTTCTAGGGACCCCTGGTTTGTTGTGATTCTAAAGTTAACCGGCGCTGCGCTCGGTTTTTATATTTCCATTAAGACACAAAGCCGCACTGGTTGGCTTGCCATTCCCTTTATTTTATTTTTAATGCTGTGGTT
>CANGEC010000041.1 GCA_947452625.1 Burkholderiaceae bacterium | reverse complement strand
CTATCAATAAGAAAATTAATTCGCCCGCATACATATTGCCAAACAGTCGCATTCCCAAAGAAACGCCTTTAGCAACATATTCGATAATATTTAGCACAAGGTTAAAGGGGGCCAAATACCATTTTGCTCCAAACGGGGCTGAGACTAGCTCGTGCATAAAGCCGCCAAGGCCTTTGACCTTGAAGCTATAGAAGAAGACCAATAACAGCACCGAAAAGGACATGCCAAGCGTGGCATTTAAATCTGTCGTTGGAACAATTTTATGGTGGGGCACATGCACACCAAAACTGCCAATAAATTGATTAACGCCAAAAATCCAATCGACTGGCACGAGGTCCAAAGTATTTAAGAGGATGATCCAGCAAAAGACAAAAAGCGCGAGGGGCGCAATATAGCTACGATCGCCATGAACGATTCCCTTAGATTGGGTTTCGACCATCTCAACCAGCATTTCAACTAAGCACTGAAAACGGCCCGGGACACCTGCTGAAGCTCGGCGAGCGGCCAAAACTAATAGAAAAACTGCCAGAAAGCCCATCAGGCTTGTCCAGAAAATGGTATCTAGATTGACAACGCTAAAATCAACAATTGAACCTTGAGCTCCCCCAGCTGTATTGAGGTTTTGCAAGTGCTCTGCAATATATGCAGTGGGTGTAAGCGGTTCGCTAGCCACATGGTGGACTGCTTCTGCTACGTTGACTTCGCTAGACATCTCTTACTTGTCCTTGTTTATTTGCCGCCAACTACTTCCAAAACCACGCTAATAAATAACACTTCAGCGTAACTAGGTACGTAACAAGCAACGGGATCCATTTCAAATCAGGCAGCTTTAGAGCAAACCCAATAAACAACACAATGGTAACGAAAATTTTAATAAATTCACCAGAAACCACTGCTGCTAAAAAGCTGCCGGGGCTAGTTTTGTTTGTTCTTTTTGCCGCCTCTATACGCATCAAAAAAAGCGCTGAAGGCAAAAAACCAATCGAACCGCCCACTAAAGCCGAGTAAGTATAAACGCTTCTCTCTGAGAGCTCAGAAAAAATAAAACAGGCAAATGCAATTACTAGGGTAAATACCGCCTGAATACAGACGATCCACCACGCATTTAACGTAGCAAAACTTCGTGGCTTTAAAACTCGTAAAGCATCCATTTCATCCTTGGACAGAGTTTTATAAGAATCCTCATCGGATTCATCCCAACCTTGAGAATGTATGGCGTACTTTTTATTCATTGGTCGTATTTGGTTTTTTATTTAAAACTTTCAATGCTCCTGAATACCCAACTTTTTTAGTAGGGCATCTAACTCTTCAAACTGACTAAAGCGGATTCTTAATTCCCCGCCCTTACCTTTAAATTTGAATTCCGCGCTTAAGCCGATTAAATCAGCGATCTCTTGCGTTAAACGATGCAGATCCGGATCGTGCTGGCCCAATACGCCTGGCGCACCCTGTTTTTTACTTTGCTTGTCGCCAATTTGACCGCCAGCCAATGCTAACGCGGTTGCCATTTTTTCTGCCTCACGAACTGAGAGTCCTTGTGCCGCAATTCTCTGAGCCAGCGCAACTTGACTAGCCCCAGGCAAAGGCAGAAGGGCACGGGCATGCCCCATATCAATTTCACCCGCCAACAACATGGCCTGAACCGGCTTAGCAAGCTGACTTAAACGCAATAAATTGGTGATTGCGCTACGAGACTTGCCAACGGCTTTGGCGGCCTGTTCATGTGTATAGCCAAACTCTTCAATGAGTCTAGCCAAACCCTGCGACTCCTCCAAAGGGTTTAAGTCTTCGCGCTGCATATTTTCAATCAAGGCCATGGCAGCAGCACCCTGATCATTGGCACTAGTAACCAATACTGGCACCTCTGTTAGGCCCGCCAAAGTGGCAGCACGATAACGCCTTTCGCCAGCAATAATTTCATACTTGCCTGCGGCCACCAAACGTACAAGCAAAGGCTGCATGATTCCTTGCTCACGAATACTCTCCGCTAAATCTTGGAGCGCGCTCTGCTCCATCTTTTTGCGCGGTTGATATTTCCCCGCTTGCAATGCTGTCAATGGCAAACGATTGATGTCTGTCTTCGCACTTTCCTTTTGTGATTTTTCGCCAAGCAACGCCTCTAGCCCGCGACCTAAACCTTTTTTCTTTATGGCAACCATGATTTCCTAATATTGAAAAACAATTACATGTATTTAATACGCTCGACCATTTCGGCACCAAAATCTAAATACGCTTTTGCACCGCGCGACGATCGATCAAAAGCAACCCCAGGAAGCCCGTAGGATGGGGCTTCAGCCAACCTAACGTTGCGGGGAATGATGGTCTTAAATACCTTGTCTCCGAAATGCTCTAACAATTGATCGGACACTTGTTGTTGTAGCGTCATGCGCGCGTCAAACATTACACGCAGCAAACCAATAATGACCAAATCTGGATTTAAGTTGGCGTGCACTTGTTTAATCGTGTTCACCAAATCAGATAGGCCCTCTAATGCAAAGTATTCGCATTGCATTGGCACAATCACACCATTAGCCGCACACAGTCCGTTCAGCGTTAACAACGAAAGAGCGGGGGGGCAATCAATCAAAATAAAATCGTAGTCATTTGCTACAAAAGACAGCGCATCTTTTAAACGCGATTCGCGCGCATCTAAATCTACCAATTCAATTTCAGCGCCTGCTAAATCTCTATTTGCGGGTAACACATCAAAGCCTGAGCTCTCACAATGTTGGGCGCAATCTTTCACGGAAGCCAGTCCAATTAATACTTGATATACCGTGTTTTCAAGATTGGCTTTCTCAATGCCTGAGCCCATGGTTGCATTTCCCTGGGGATCTAAATCCACCAATAAAACGCGTTGCTGATGCCCCGCTAGTCCAGCAGCCAAATTAACTGCAGTGGTCGTTTTGCCAACGCCCCCTTTTTGATTTGCAATACAGAATATTTTTGCCATAGCTGCTTTTAAAGAACCTGCTTTAAAGGGGTGATTTTCTCACGCGGGGTTAATATCAAAAGTCGTCTTTCTGCGCCTAAATTGGGTATCTGCAATGGCTCATCTGCTAGCAGCTCCCAATCCTCTAGAGAAACACCGCGCATTTCTTCGTCCGCCTTTTTGCCTTTCATCGCAAATACCAAGCCCTTAGGCTTTAGCAGGGGAAGTGAAAGCTCTAAAAATCTTGCCAAGCTTGTAAAGGCCCGTGAGATTACTGCATCAAATTGTCCAGCATGTTGCACTGCAGCAATTTCAACTCGCTCACTCATAACCACCACATTGTTTAATTTCAATTTGCCCCGAATATGCTGTAAAAAAGCGGTTTTTTTACGAACCGCCTCAATCAAGGTCAGGCTCCAAGTCGGCTGCATGATTGCAATTGGAATGGCAGGCAAACCGCCGCCTGACCCAAGGTCAGCAACACGGGGATGGGGCAGGGCCTTTAAAAATTCCCGCATTAAAGGTAAAACAGCAATAGAATCAACAAGATGAAGCTTGACTCCCGCCTGCTCGCCCTCTATTGCCGTGAGATTGTGCACCTGATTCCACCGTGCCATTTCATGCAAAAAAAGCTCTAAAGCGCCAAGATTTTCAGCACTTAACTCCAAGCCAAGCTGTTGGATCCCCAGCCCCAGCAAATCTCGACTCACACTGACTCTTGGGTTCGGCCCAAGCCCTTTTTAAGGTGCACCAAAAGCAATGACAAGGCGGCTGGCGTAACACCTGAAATTCTCCCAGCCTGACCCAAAGTTTCTGGCTTATGAAGATTTAGCTTCTGCTGAACCTCTTTTGACAGCCCGAGAACTTGGCTATAGTCCAAACTCTCCGGCAACGGGTAGCTCTCGTTATGCTCTTGACGAGCAATTTCTAATGCTTGACGGTCTATATACCCCTGATATTTGACTGAAATCTCTACTTGGTCTGCAATCTGATCGGCCAACCCAAGATCCTCATCAAGGCTGCCAGGCGACCAGATGCCATCAGAAAGAGTGGTAATAGCACGATAAGTTACCCCGGGACGGCGCAAAACCTCTGCCAAACTGCACTCATGTGACAAATCCTGACCTAATAGATCCGATAAGGCTGCAGCAGATTCATGCTTTGGCCCCACCCAAATATCCTGCAGGCGCGATGTTTCACGTGAAACAGCCTCCTGTTTTCTACAAAACACATCCCAGCGCCGATCATTTACTAAACCGAGCTCTCGCCCAATCGTGGTCAAACGCATATCAGCGTTGTCTTCCCTCAAGCTCAATCGATATTCAGCGCGACTGGTGAACATTCGGTAGGGCTCTTGAACGCCGCGAGTAATCAGGTCATCCACAAGCACGCCAATATAAGCCTCGCTGCGCTTAGGAATCCAAGGGGCCCTTTCTTGGGCAGCCAAACCCGCATTAATTCCAGCCAACATCCCTTGAGCGGCCGCCTCTTCATAGCCGGTTGTGCCATTAATCTGACCCGCAAAGTACAGTCCAGAAATAGCTTTTGTCTCTAGGCTATGGCGCAAGTGGCGGGGATCAAAGAAGTCATACTCAATCGCATAACCCGGTCGCACAATCACGGCTGACTCTAAGCCACGAATACTTCTCACCAGATTCCATTGGACATCAAACGGCAGGCTAGTGGAAATACCATTGGGATAAAACTCATTTGTGGTTAATCCCTCGGGCTCCAGGAAAATCTGATGACTATTTCTTGAGGCAAATCGATGAATCTTATCTTCAATAGAGGGGCAGTAGCGCGGACCAACCCCCTCAATGACGCCGGTATACATGGGCGAACGATCTAGGCCGCCTCGAATGATGTCATGGGTCTTCTCATTCGTATGAGAAATCCAACAGGGGACTTGTTTTGGATGCTGCTCTGGGCGGCCCAAATAAGAAAAAACAGGGACTGGATCTAAATCACCAGGCTGCTCCAGCATGACTGAAAAATCAATTGTGCGGCCATCAATTCTGGGGGGTGTACCCGTCTTAAGCCTGCCTTGGGGTAGCTTTAACTCCTTTAACCTAGCAGACAGCGAAACTGCTGCGGGATCACCAGCGCGACCACCAGCGTAATTATTTAAACCTACGTGTATTTTTCCATCCAAAAAGGTGCCGGCGGTCAAAACCACCTTCTTTGCAGCAAACTCCAACCCCATTTGAGTAACAACGCCGCGTACCTCATCTCCCTGCACCAATAAATCATCAACTGCAGCCTGAAAAAGTGTCAGGTTTTCTTGATTTTCTAGGCGCCGCCTAATTGCCGCCTTATAAAGCACTCGATCACCTTGGGCGCGGGTAGCTTGAACTGCCGGACCCTTACTGGAATTGAGAATCCTAAACTGGATGCCGGCTTCGTCAGTGGCGGCCGCCATTGCACCACCTATTGCATCAATTTCTTTTACTAGGTGGCCTTTGCCAATTCCACCGATAGAGGGGTTGCAGCTCATAGCCCCTAAATTTTCAATACTATGGGTAATTAATAGGGTGTCACACCCCATGCGGGCAGAAGCAAGCGCGGCCTCAGTCCCGGCATGACCGCCGCCAACCACAATGACATCGAAACTCTTGGAATAACGCATGATTTGCCTTTGATAGGGCGATGATCATAGCATTTTGTTTGTTTCACGTGAAACAGTGTGGATAAAAAACAATGAATTAAAATAAATATTCAATAAAATCAACTACTTATAAAGTATAAATAGTTGTAGCCTATAAGATTATTGGTATTTAAATGAGTGCTGCGCTAGCGCAGCACTAAAGGACTACTAAAAAACTAAGGTTAGGGCTTAATTTTTAAATGGGCAAGTATTTCACCAACCACACCGCGACGGAAGGCCAATACGCAAACAACAAAAATAAACCCTGTTGCAATTGTGCTCCAAGATCCAATATTGGCCAAGTAATTTTGCAAACCAACCACAATACCGGCACCAACTACGGGCCCGAGTATGGTTCCCATGCCGCCCAACAAGGTCATCAAAACCACTTCGCCTGACATATGCCAGTGAACATCTGTCAGAGTTGCTAATTGAAAAACCAGGGCTTTGGTAGATCCCGCCAAACCAGCAAGCGCAGCAGAGATAACAAAAGACATTAACTTAAAACGATCAACGTTGTATCCAAGAGAAATGGCGCGGGGCTCATTTTCACGAATAGCCTTCAGGACCTGACCAAACGGGGAGTGGACTGTACGCATGATCAAAGCAAACGCAAGCAAAAAGATTGCCAAAACAAAGTAATACATACTGACATCATCTTTTAGATCGATAAGGCCAAACAGAATGCCGCGCGGCACACCCTGAATACCATCCTCACCGCCGGTATAGGGAATTTGTACCGCCAAAAAATACACCATTTGCGATAAAGCCAAAGTAACCATTGCAAAATAAATACCTTGGCGACGAATAGCGAGAGAACCAATCAAATACCCAAGAACACCGGAACCCAAAACACCCAGGGCAATGCCAAGCTCTGGGGTGAGATTGGCTTCTTTACACACATAAGCCGTAATGTAGGCCGCTGTTCCAAAAAAAGCAGCGTGGCCGAAAGACAGCAATCCAGTAAAGCCAAGCAATAAATTAAATGCGCATGCAAATAAGGCAAAGCACAACACCTTCATTGCAAAAACTAAATAAATAAAATCTTGAAAGGGGAGCAATAGCGCAATGAGAACTAAGATGCCGTAAAGCAATTTTATTTTTGCATTCATGATTATTTTTCCCGGCCAAAAAGTCCGGCAGGACGAATTAGCAAGATGATGGCCATGATCACAAAAATGACAACGCCGGAAGCTTCGGGATAGAAAACTTTAGTTAAGCCCTCTACCAAGCCAAGTGCAAGGCCAGTCAAAATGGCGCCCATGATAGAGCCCATGCCCCCAATCACAACTACAGCAAAAACAACAATGATGAGGTTTGAACCCATCAAAGGATTCACCTGAAAAATAGGGGCCGCCAATACACCAGCAAAGCCAGCCAAACCAACGCCATAGGCATAGGCTAAGGAAATCATTAAAGGAACATTGATACCAAACGCTTGGAGTAGTTTTGGATTTTCAGTGCCAGCTCGCAAATAAGCGCCTAACTTTGTTCTCTCAATCACGTACCAAGTTGAAAAACACACAGTTAAAGAAGCCACAACCACCCATAGACGGTAGATCGGCAAAATAATTCCCAAGGACTCTAATGGAATTGCTCCTTGCAACACCTCGGGGGCCGGATAGCTTTCACCAGAAATGCCATACCAGTGACGAAACATTCCCTCAATAATTAGGGCCAGCCCAAACGTTAACAACAAACCATATAAATGATCAAGGTGGTACAGGCGCCGCAACATTGTTCGCTCAAGAATGAGCCCAAAACCCGCCATCACCAAAGGAACCACAATTAAGGCTAGCCAATAATTAATTGATAGCTCAGGAAAACCAAGCCACTGACCAACCTGAGTTAATCCAATCCAGGCAATAAAAGCGCCCATCGTATATTGAGCGCCATGCGAAAAATTAATGATGTTGAGAAGGCCAAAAATAATGGCCAATCCCAAACTCAAGATCGCATAAAACGAACCATTAATCAGCCCCACCAAGAGCTGGGCTACTAGCCCTTGTGGGGTGATTCCGAGAAGTTCAAACATGCTAAGTTTCTAAAAAATTACTTGTTAACCAACTTACACTTCGACTGCGAAAGTGGCAGTGTCGCTTCGGCAGCAGGAATCACCGCACGAACATAGTAGTAATCCCATGGGCTCTTAGAATCAGAAGGCTTCTTCACTTCCAGGAGGTACATGTCATGCTCAAACTTACCGTCCGCACGAATCTTGCCTTTAAACAAACCATCATCAATTGGGGTTGATTTCAAAACCTTCATGACAGCCTGGGTGTCATCTGTACCCGCTTTTTGAACCGCCTTAAGATAATTTAAGACGGATGAGTACACACCCGCTTGAACCATGGTCGGCATGCGCTTATGTTGCAACATGAAACGTTTAGCGAATTCACGGGTCTTATCATCCTTATCCCAATAAAAGCCTTCGGTTAAATACATGCCTTGAGCAGCATTCAAACCCAAAGAATGAACATCGGAAATAAACATCAACAAAGGCACAACCGTTTGCTTTTTATTGATACCAAATTCTGAGGCTTGTTTTACGGTGTTGATAGTGTCTTGACCAGCATTAGCCAAAGCAACAACGTCTGCGCCACTGGCCTGAGCCTTTAAGAGATAGGAAGAAAAATCGCTATTGGGGAATGGGTGCTTGCTTGTACCAAGCACTTTTCCACCGTTAGCGGTAACCACCGCAGTGGCGTCTTTTTCCAATGCTGCACCAAAGGCATAGTCAGCAGTAATGAAATACCAATTCTTTTTACCCTGTTTCACAACCGCTTTACCCGTACCATTTGAAAGCGCGTATGTGTCATAAGTCCAATGGACGTTGTTTGGGGTGCATTTTTCATTGGTGATTGGGAGCGAACCAGCGCCAGAAACCAAAGTGATCTTGTTCTTTTGTTCGGCAACCTCCATTACAGCCAAAGCAACGTTAGTGGAAACCAATTCAACTATGACATCCACATTGTCCTTGTCATACCACTCACGAGCCTTGTTGGCAGCAATATCTGCCTTGTTTTGGTGATCGGCACTCACAATCTCAATTTTTTTACCAATCACTGTGCCGTCTTTAGAGAAGTCTGCAACCGCCATCTTCGCAGCAATCACAGCACCAGGACCAGCCAAGTCTGAATAGGTTGACGAAAGGTCGGTGAGAACACCAATCTTTACAACATCGTTACTAATTTTTGGTGAGCCCTGAGAAAAAACGGGGTTTGAACCAAACATAGTGGCCGCAACGAGACATGCGGTAATTTGCTTTAACTTCATTTCTAACTCCTATAGAAAACCACTAAACACCAAGGTAATCATTTAATAAGCTCGCCTTTGCGGCTAACTCACTTTGATTTACCACCTCAACGACTCTGCCGTGCTCAACCACATAATGACGGTCTGCCAGAGGCGCCGCAAATCTAAAATTTTGTTCAACCAAAACGATGGTGAAGCCTTTTTTGCGCAAGCTACCAACCACCTCACCCAGCTTTTGCACAATCACAGGAGCCAAGCCCTCAGTAATTTCATCCAACAAAAGAAGTTTGGCGCCAGTTCTTAAAATTCTTGCCATCGCCAACATTTGCTGCTCGCCACCCGATAATCGCGTTCCGGGGCTATTACGGCGCTCATAAAGGTTGGGAAACATCTCATAAATCTCATCCAACCCCATGCCGCCCGCAGAGATTTCGGGAAGAAGCAATAAATTCTCTTCAGTGCTGAGACTGGCAAAAATACCCCGTTCTTCTGGGCAAAAGCCGACACCCAGGCGGGCAATTTTGTAGGTTGGCAAACCAATAGTCTGCTTTCCATAAATATCGACCGAACCAGTGCGCTTGCTCGTCAACCCCAAAATCGTTTTAAGGATAGTGCTTCGGCCGGCACCATTTCTTCCCAGCAGAGTCACAACCTCCCCATCACGAACAGAGAAATCTACGCCATGAAGAATATGAGATTCACCATACCAAGACTCGAGATTCTTTACCTCTAGGGCCATTGAGCTCATAAGGAATCACTCCCATGACTGCCCATGTAAGCCTCAACCACCAAGGGGTTACTAGACACCTCATGGTAAGAACCCTCAGCAAGAATGGAGCCCCGCTGTAGAACGGTAATTCGATCGGCAATTGAAGAAACCACCTTCATGTTGTGTTCAACCATCAATACCGTTCTTCCTTTGGCCACCCGGTCAATCAGCTCAGTCACACGCTCAACATCCTCGTGACCCATACCCTGTGTCGGCTCATCAAGCAACATCAGCTCCGGCTCCATAGCCATGGTGGTTGCTATCTCCAAGGACCTTTTGCGGCCATACGACAAATTCAGCGTTTCTTCTTGAGCAAAATCCGCCAACCCGACCTCAACCAACAATTCTTCGGCGCGCTCATTTAAGACATTTAGAGAGTTGGAGGACTTCCAAAAATGAAACTCTGTGCCCAAGCCTCGCTGCAGTGCAACACGAACATTTTCCAAAACAGTTAAGTGGGGGAAAACGGCTGAAATTTGAAAAGATCTGATTACCCCCCTGCGAGCAATTTGTGCTGGGGCCTCTTTGGTGATATCAAAACCATTAAACAAAATTTGACCGCTAGTCGGCTCCAAAAACTTCGTTAGTAAATTAAAGCAGGTTGTCTTGCCGGCGCCATTGGGGCCAATTAACGCATGAATGGTGCCCCTAGCAACGTTCAAATTAACGTCACTAACCGCCGCAAAACCCTTAAAGGATTTTCCCAGGCCAATTGTTTTTAATATTGTTTCTTGCAAACCTAAATCCTCAGTCCCACAAGCAGAGTAAGAAATTGAGAATACCTCAAGATTAGGTTGCCATATATAGCGATAACCCTAAAGGGTATAGGGCAGATCTAGGGGGCTTTACTAATTTTTAGATACTCTTGAAGCGCAGCCCTAGAGGTTTCATCCAACACATCCACCGGTATTCGCTGCGCGCCCTGAACAATCATCAAGGCATAAGGCTTTGCAAGCGCGGTAGCCTCTAGGCATAAGCGCAACTCTTCACCAACTGCTGGTGACTGGCTGCGCCAATAATTAATTGCAGCCTCAAGCTCCTGAATAGTAAAAAACATGGCCTAACTTAGTTTGACTAATTATCTAAGGCCAACATCGTGCCGCGACACTTCTTTGCGCCACAGCGACACTCATAATCTTTTTTCATCTGCTTGGTGACTTTGCCCTCCACACCCAAGGAGTAGTCATAAAACAACTCTTCACCAATTTTGAGGTCCCGCTTTGCATAAACAAATACCCTGGGTTTGCCATTAAAAACATCTTCGCGCGTTTCGCAATTAGGCTTACAAGAGTGATTGATCCAGCGCGCAGCATTGCCACCATACTTGGCATCAATAACGCGACCATCCTCAAGTGAAAAATAAAAGGTGTGGTTTGGGTCTTTTGGATCATGCGGATGGCGTTTCTCGGCCAACTTCCAACTAATGCGCTCACCCTTGTACTCAATAATTACTCCGCCCTTTTTGATCGGGTCGGCAGCAAAAACACCTTTGCCATGAATTTCGGAGGATTTAACTTTTATAGAAGAACGATCTACTTTGGGTACCTTTAGCTTCTTACTCTTCATTCTTTAAACATCCAGATTTCGTGCAATAAGCGCATTCTTTTCAATGAAAGCACGGCGTGGTTCAACCTCATCACCCATCAATGTTGTAAACACCTGATCAGCAGCAATAGCATCTTCAATTTTTACTTGTAGCAAGGTGCGGGAATCAGCGTCCATGGTGGTCTCCCACAATTGTGATGGATTCATCTCACCCAAACCCTTGTAGCGCTGACGACTTAGGACCCGCTCAGCCTCTGATAACAACCAAGAGAACGCGGCCCTAAAGTCTTGTATAGCCTGTTCCTTTTGATTTTTATCTGGGTCACCACGGCGAACCTTGGTGCCAGGCAGAACCCGCCCAGAGAGAACGGCCGCAGCATTGGCCAGGCTTTGATAATCATCACCATGAACGAAGTCAGAATTAATTGCCGACAATTTCAGGTTTCCATGAATGCGGCGCGACAAAAGTAATTTAAAACGCTCGGTGCGCTCTTCCTTTTGCACAATAATTTCAGGTGCCACCGCCAATGGATTTAGCGATTGCGCTAAAGCGGTCCGCAAACGCTCGGCTGATTCATTTGCTGCTTTATCGGTATCAAGGTTCAATTGGATGCCGTCTGCAATTGCGCGCAGAGCATCTTCGTCAATTGTTCTTGAAAGACGATCAACAATAGACTGAATCACTTGGTAGTGTTTTGCCAACTCTGCCAAACCATTGCCATCAATAATTTCACCAGACGGTGTTTGTAAAGAAGCAGATTCAAGCGCAATTTTCAAAAGCAATTGATTTAGCTCTGCATCATCCTTAATGTATTGCTCATTCTTCCCAAATTTAACTTTATAGAGTGGCGGTTGCGCAATATAAATATGGCCACGCTCAATCAGCTCTGGCATTTGTCGGTAAAAGAAGGTGAGCAGTAAGGTTCTAATGTGGCTACCGTCAACGTCCGCGTCGGTCATGATGATGATGCGGTGGTAGCGCAATTTGTCTGCTTTATATTCCTCTACACCAATACCCGTACCCAAGACGGTAATTAAGGTAACAACCTCTTGGCTTGCCAGCATTTTATCGAAGCGCGCTTTTTCAACGTTCAGAATTTTTCCTTTTAAAGGAAGAATTGCTTGAAAGCGTCTATCTCGCCCCTGCTTTGCAGAGCCGCCCGCAGAATCACCCTCAACAATAAATAATTCAGATTTTGCAGGATCCTTTTCTTGGCAATCAGCTAACTTGCCAGGCAACCCCAAACCATCTAGCGCGCCCTTGCGGCGAGTCATATCGCGTGCTTTGCGAGCAGCCTCACGAGCACGAGCCGCATCAACTATCTTTCCACAAAGAATTTTCGCGTCGGCAGGGCGTTCTTGCAAATAAGCACTTAATGCCTCTGCAACAATCTCCTCAACAGGACCACGCACCTCGCTGGATACCAGCTTATCTTTTGTTTGGCTTGAAAATTTTGGCTCCGGGACCTTCACTGACAAAACGCAGGCAAGGCCTTCGCGCATATCATCACCAGAAATTTCTACTTTGGCTTTTTTTGCAACTTCGTTTTCATCAATGTATTTGTTGATGACTCGTGTCATCGCTGCACGCAAGCCTGTTAAGTGGGTGCCACCATCACGCTGCGGTATGTTGTTTGTGAAACATAACACCTGCTCACTAAAACTATCATTCCACTGCATAGATACTTCAGCAGTAATTTGCCCACCCAAATCAGATGGGCGCATACCCTCTGCGTAAAAAATATTGGGGTGTAATACATTTTTAGTTTGGTTGATGTACTCAACGAATCCCCTGACACCACCAGAGAAGGCAAAATCCTCCTCCTGCCCAGAACGCTGATCAATCAACCTTATATGAACGCCGTTATTTAAAAACGAGAGTTCACGAATGCGCTTCACTAAGATTTCATAATGAAACTCAATATTTCCAAAGATATCTTCGTCTGCTAAAAAATGAACTTCAGTTCCCGAATGCTCTGTATCACCAATGACAGAGATGGGTGAAGTAGTAACTCCGTCTTCTTCTTGAATATTGCGATTTTGTATAACCCCGCGTGCAAACTCCATGTAATGCACTTTGCCATCACGACGAATGGTTAGCTTTAACCATTTCGATAAAGCATTTACACAACTGACGCCCACACCATGAAGACCACCAGAAACTTTATAACTGTTTTGGTCAAACTTACCGCCAGCATGAAGCTCGGTCATCACAATTTCAGCTGCACTGCGTTTAGGTTCGTGTTTGTCGTCGTATTTAATGCCGGTTGGAACACCACGACCATTATCAACAATTGAGATTGAGTTATCAGTTTGAATAACTACCGTAATCTCTGAGCAATAACCAGCTAAAGCTTCATCAATGGAGTTATCAAGAACCTCAAAGACTAGGTGATGTAAGCCGGTTCCATCTGATGTATCGCCAATGTACATACCAGGGCGTTTACGAACAGCCTCAAGACCCTCGAGGATTTGAATCGATGATGCGCCATACTGCTCTACTACTTTTTTTTCTTCAGTCATTTTTTTCTAAATTAAATGCGCATTG
>CANGEC010000040.1 GCA_947452625.1 Burkholderiaceae bacterium | reverse complement strand
TATTTAATTTTAAAAAGTTCCTGGATACAAAATATCTTTAGTGACGTTCTGAATATCGCGGTGACCCGTAAAAGCCATAGTGATATCTAGCTCATTGTGAATCAATTCCAGACATTTCGTCACGCCAGCTTCTCCCATGGCACCAAGGCCATATAAGAATGGCCGACCAATCATCGTGCCACGTGCTCCAAGAGCCCATGCTTTTAGGACATCCTGTCCAGATCGAATGCCGCCATCCATCCATACTTCAATATCTTTGCCAACCGCCTCCACGATGCTAGGTAGCGCCTGGATACTAGAGATAGCGCCATCCAGTTGACGCCCGCCGTGGTTAGAAACAATCATGGCATCTGCACCAGAGTTAGCTGCTAAACGAGCATCTTCAGCATCCAAAATGCCTTTAATAATGAGCTTACCGCCCCATAGTTTTTTGATCCACTCCACATCACCCCAGTTCAAACCTGGATCAAATTGCTCTGCCGTCCACGAGGACAGAGAGGACATATTGCCGACCCCTGTGGCATGTCCAACAATGTTGCGGAAGGTTCTGCGAGGTGTCATAGCCATACCTAGACACCAGCGTGGCTTGGTAGCCATATTAATCATATTTGCAATGGTCAGTTTTGGTGGCGCTGATAGACCATTTTTGAGGTCTTTATTGCGTTGACCCAAAATTTGTAAATCCAATGTCAACATTAGTGCTGAACACTTCGCCACTTTAGCCCTTTCGATTAAGCGCTCAATAAAGCCACGATCTTTCATGACATAAAGCTGGAACCAAAATGGCTTAGTCGTACGCTCAGCCACGTCTTCAATCGAGCAGATGCTCATAGTGGATAAACAGAATGGCACCCCAAATTTTTCGGCTGCTTGAGCCGCTAGGATTTCACCATCGGCATGCTGCATGCCAGTGAGACCAGTTGGAGCTAATGCCACTGGCATCGCAACATCTTCACCAATCATTTTTGTTCTAGTTGTGCGATTCGTCATATCAACAGCGACACGTTGGCGCAACTTGATTTTCTGAAAGTCAGATTCGTTGGCTCGGTAGGTTGACTCAGTCCAAGAACCAGAGTCTGCATAGTCATAAAACATCCTGGGGGTGCGCTTTTGATGAAGCACCCGCAGGTCTTCAATGTTGGTAATGATCGCCACGTTTTATCCTTCGATTTGAGGTCATTTATATAGGCTTTGACCTAATTAAGCTCTATCTTAGCAATACCGAGCATTTGTTTCTACAATAAGAGGGTTGCCCCTATTTGGGGCCTTGATTTCCTCTTTCTTCATCACCTTCATATGTTCCAGCTTAATTTGGCTACGATTTTCTATTTGGTGGTTGCCACGGCACTCTGGGCTGGAAATGCAATTGCTGGACGCCTCTTAGTTGGTAGTGTTTCTCCCATCTCCTTAAGTGCAGTTCGTTGGGCTTTAGCGGCCTTGATACTACTGCCTTTCGGATGGAGAATCTTTAAGCGTGATAGTGCGCTATGGCAATACAAAACCCGTTTTATATTGCTAGGGCTTTTTGGAGTGGGGAGCTATAACGTCCTTCTTTATCTTGCTTTGCAAACGTCAACACCCATTAACGTGACCCTCATTGGTGCAAGCATGCCAATTTGGATGTTGTTGATTGGAGCAATTTTTTATAAAGTTAAACCTCGATTACTACAGATTATTGGAGCTGTAGTTTCACTGTTTGGTGTCACTGTTGTATTGAGTCGAGGCGAGCCTTCTAGCTTGCTCTCTTTACAGTTAGTGCTTGGCGATCTCTTAATCATGCTTGCTACTATCCTATGGGCCACTTATAGCTGGATGATCAGTCGCCCGGGTAAAAGTACCGAACGTCAGTGGCCGTGGGCAGATTTTTTGATGGCCCAAGTATTTGCGGGTTTACTGTGGACGGCATTTTTTGAGGGCTTTGAGATTGCCGCTAGCCACGCTTTTGTTGAGCTCAATCTATTTACTGTCTCATTGATTCTGTTTGTAACCATTGGCCCATCCCTGATTGCTTACCGTTGCTGGGGCTTGGGTGTAAATGGGGCAGGACCTACCGTAGCAGCATTTTTTGCCAATCTCATCCCCTTGTTTACCGCACTCTTATCTGCAGCGATGCTGGGAGAGCCCCCAAGGCTTTATCACGGCATGGCTTTTACCTTGATTGTGAGTGGAATTTTGATTTCTTCTATCTCATCTAAACCTAGCCAAATGCTGGCAACTTGATCATCGTCTAAGATTTAAATGAAAAAACGCATTACAGTTATTCCTTCTCATTTTTGGTATCTATTTTTAGGTTGACTATGTTTGATGTTCTTGTGATCGGCGGTGGGAATGCCGCTCTTTGTGCTGCTTTGATGGCCAAAGAGGCGGGCGCCAGCGTATTGCTTTTAGAGTCTGCTCCCAAAGAGTGGCGTGGCGGCAATTCTGCGCATACACGCAATATTCGCTCAATGCATGATGCCCCAGAAGATGTGATGAGTGAGGCCTACCCTGAAGAGGAATATTGGCAGGATGTGATGAAGGTTACTGGTGGTATTACAGATGAAAAGTTAGCACGATTGACGATTCGCGCATCTTCACAATGTCGTGATTGGATGCAAAAGCATGGTGTGAGATTTCAGCCGCCATTGTCTGGCACACTCAATTTGTCTAGAACCAACGCTTTCTTCATGGGCGGCGGTAAGGCTTTGGTAAATGCCTATTACCGCAGCGCCGAAAAGCTGGGAGTCAAAATTCGTTACGACGCCACGGTCACATCCTTAGATATTCGGGATGGAAAATTTTTAGCAGCATACGTTGGTAATGAGCGCATTGAAGCAAAGTCTTGTGTATTAGCTGCTGGTGGCTTTGAATCCAATCGTGAATGGTTAAAAGAAGCTTGGGGTATTAATGAGTTTGGTGAAGCGCCAGCAGATAACTTTTTGATTCGGGGCACACGATACAACAAGGGTGTGCTACTAAAACAATTGATTGAGATGGGTGCCGATTCTGTGAGCGATGCCACTCAAGCGCATATGGTGGCAGTCGATGCCCGAGCCCCGCTGTATGACGGCGGAATCTGTACGCGGGTAGATTGCGTTTCCTTCGGGATCGTTGTTAATAAGAACGCCCAACGTTTTTCAGATGAGGGCGAAGATTTTTGGCCAAAGCGTTATGCCTTTTGGGGAAGGTTAGTAGCTCATCAACCAGGTCAAATTGGATATTCCATTATTGATTCAAAAGTATTAGGTAGATTTATGCCTCCGGTATTTCCAGGGGATAAGGCAGATACTTTGGAAGGGTTGGCGGATAAGTTGGGTCTAGATAAAGTAGCCTTATTAAAAACCGTTCAAGAATATAACGCTGCCTGTAGGGTGGGCACTTTTGATCACACGATCATGGATGATTGCCATACCGAAGGCTTAAAGCTCGCAAAGACTCACTGGGCGCTTCCCATTGATACTGGTCCATTCTATGGATACATCTTGCGACCTGGTGTAACTTTTACCTATCTTGGTCTCAAAACTACCGATAGGGCGGAAGTGCATTTTGGTGGAAAGCCGAGTAATAACTTATTCGTTGCTGGTGAAATGATGGCTGGCAATATTTTAGGTAAAGGCTATGCGGCAGGAATTGGCATGGCGATTGGCACTGCTTTTGGCAGAATTGCAGGAATGCAAGCAGCGCAGGCAGCGCAATCTGTTTTTGGTTATCAGGATATTGAACATGCAGCAACTTAAAGAACTAATTCAAGAGGCTACTGTCCTAGTATCGGGCTCTCCCGAGGCTGAAGCTGTACGTATGTTGCAGATTTGTAATGCCTGCCGTTATTGCGAAGGCTTCTGCGCAGTCTTTCCAGCAATGACTCGCAGAATTGATTTCAATGTGGCTGATCTGAATTACTTAGCTAACCTTTGTCATAACTGCGGCGCCTGTTTGCATGCTTGCCAATATGCCCCACCTCATGAATTTGGAGTCAATATTCCCCTGGTGATGGCCCAGGTTCGTAAAGATACCTATATGACCTATGCATGGCCTAAGTCATTCGCCGCTCTTTATAAAAAGAATGGACTAACAACTGTCTTGGCAAGCTCATGCTCTTTAATTGCGTTTTTACTTCTTACCTTGTGGGTGAATGGCAATCTTTTATCCGGCCCAATAAACGGTAACTTTTACGCCATCTTTTCTCATAACACTTTGGCTTTGATGTTTGGATTGGTGTCTGCTTATGCTTTGTTGGCTTTAAGTCTCGGAATATTTTCTTTCTGGAGGCAAATCTCCGTTGGAGATATCTCAGGAGCAGCCGCCGCTGAGGCAACACATGATGCTCTGACCTTAAAGTACCTTGGTGGTGGACATGGCGATGGCTGCAATAATGAGGATGATTCTTTTTCACTCTGGCGAAAGCGTTTTCATCACTTCACCTTTTATGGATTTATGTTTTGCTTCGCCGCTACATCGGTAGCGACGCTCTATCACTACTTACTTGATTTACATGCGCCTTATGCATTGACTAGCCTTCCTGTGCTTCTAGGTACGGTTGGTGGCATTGGTTTATTGATTGGACCTGCTGGCTTGCTCTACTTAAATCTCAGGCGGAATACTGAGCATGGTGATAAGTCGCAAAAACCTATGGATAGGGCATTCATTGTTTTGCTGTTCAGCATTGGTGCGTCTGGTTTAGTTTTGCTCGCCTATCGCGATACTACTTACATGGCTTTTTTGCTGGCAATTCATCTTGGATTTGTCATGGCATTTTTTCTGACAATGCCTTACGGAAAGTTTGGGCATGGTTTTTATAGGCTCGCCGCTTTACTTAAAAATGCTGTCGAAAAGCGCCAGCAAAATAAGGCACTGTTTGGATCAGAATAAGTTTTTCATTTTCACTACTTCAACATAAAACCTAAAAACATGAGACTCATTACCTTTACCCGCAGCGGATCATCTACCCCTGAAATTGGCGCCAGAATTCCCAATTCTTCGGGAGACTTTGTTTTACCATTTGGTGATGTAGCTAAATCACAAAGCATCAAAGATTTTCCATCGGGGATGAGAGATTTTTTACGTTCTGGCAGCAAGGTGATGGAGCAGGCAAAGGCTTGGGTTAAAGCGATTCCAGAAGCTCCGTCCCAATTGTTATTGAAGGCTTCAAGCATCACTTATTTGCCGCCGATCATGGATGCTGAAAAGTTTCTTTGCGTTGGTAAAAATTACCGTACACATTTGGAAGAGCTCAAACGCACCAACCTGATTAAAGAAATTCCACAAGAGCCTACCTCCTTTATTAAGTTAAATTCCTGTCTTTCTGGACATGAGGCAAAAGTAGTTCGTCCAAAAGGAATTACTCGCTTAGATTACGAACCAGAGTTGGTTTTTGTCATGGGTAAGCGCGCACTAGGCGCAAAAAAAGCTGATGCGATGAGTTATGTTGCTGGCGTCACTATTTTGAATGACCTTACCTGTCGTGATTTACAGTTACGTGAGGTAGCATCTGGCTCACGTTTTTGGACTGGAAAGAATATCCCTGGGTTTGGCCCGCTTGGACCTGAGATTGTGACGATAGA
Organism: Burkholderiaceae bacterium; assembly: GCA_947452625.1. Lineage (GTDB taxonomy): Bacteria > Pseudomonadota > Gammaproteobacteria > Burkholderiales > Burkholderiaceae > Polynucleobacter. The sequence continues at coordinate 8,420 of CANGEC010000040.1, read as the reverse complement.
CGAGATTGCCGATGTCTATAATTTGTGGATGACATGCTCTGTCAATGGGGAAGAGCGCATGCGCGTTAATACCCGAGATCAAATTTGGAAGATCTCCGATATTTTGGAGCATTTCTCACGCTTTATTCCAATCGAAGCTGGTGATATGTTTTCTACTGGGGCGCCTGGTGGTGTTGCGGTCGGCAAAGAAAATGCGGAAGATTTATATCTCAAGCCAGGCGATGTCGTCGAGTGTTCAATCGATGGTATTTCGACGTTAAGAACAACGATTGTTGACTAAGCGTAGGGTGCATCAGATGAGGCGACAGATCACGTCTGCAATCATTCTTTTTGGCTTGCTAGGATGTTTGCCTGCGCAAGCTCAATCGCTAGATTCTTTTCCCGCAAAGCCAATGAGGGTCATCGTGCCATTTCCACCTGGTGGTGGTGCCGATACGCTCATTCGTTTGATGACCCCATCGCTCACAGATTTGTGGAAGCAATCTTTGATCATTGAAAATCGTCCTGGTGCTAGTGGGGCGATTGGTGCTGAGATCGTGGCGCAGTCTCCACCAGATGGTTACACATTATTAATGGGGTCAACCGCAGCAGTAACGGATAAAAACATTGGGCAATTTTCCCCTGTGGCTTTGGTATCTGCGTCCCCTTATATTGTTACTGTTAATCCCAACTTAAATATCAATTCAATTAAAGCGCTCATTGCTTTTGCTAAAGCCAATCCTGGCAAAGTGAGATTTGGTTCATCAGGCGCTGGCTCTGCATCGCATTTATCTGGTGAATTGTTTGCAGCAATGGCTGGCATTGAATTACTACACATTCCCTACAAGGGAACGGGGCAGGCCTTAACGGATTTATTGGCGGGTCATATTGATTTGATGTTTGCACCGGCGCAAACGGTTATGCCTCAAATTGATACTGGTAAGTTGCTGGCTTTAGCTCAGACTGGAGCAAAGCGCTCTGAGGCTTTATCCAATATTCCCACTGTGACTGAATCTGGTTTGGCTGGCTATAGCGCGGTAGGTTGGTTTGGTCTTTTTGCGCCTGCTGCCACCCCCAAAGCAATGGTTCAAAAGATTAACCAAGGGGTAGGGCTGACCTTAAGTCAGGAAAAGCTCAGGAAGGCCATGTTGGAGCGGGGCAGTGACCCTGCCAGTGGTAGTGCCGATGATTTTGCGTCCTTTTTGCGCTTGGATCAGGCTAAATGGGGCAAATTGATTAAAGATAATCGGATTGCAGTGCAATAAATAACTAAATCAGTATCATTTAGGGCTATTTACAGAATTTCTAGGAAATGACTATGCCAGGCTTACTACCCAATGTTGACCCAGATGGACTTTTAGAGTTCTCGGTTGTTTATACCGATCGCTCTTTGAATCACATGTCTGAAGAGTTCAAAAAAGTAATGGTGGATATTTCTAGCGTCTTGAAAGATGCTTATAACGCAAGCTCTGCTGTGATCGTTCCTGGTAGCGGCACTTTCGGGATGGAAGCGGTTGCCCGTCAGTTTGCTAATAATCAAAAATGCTTAGTGTTGCGTAATGGTTGGTTTAGCTATCGTTGGACACAGATTTTTGACTTAGCCAATATTACTCAAGACCTGACTGTTCTCAAAGGTAGGCAATTAGAAGCTGGTACACAGGGAGAGTTTGCTCCTGCCCCAATTGAAGAAGTTGTTGCTTTCATTAAGAAAGAAAAACCATCAGTTGTCTTTGCTCCGCACGTTGAAACTTCTGCTGGAATTATTCTGCCAGATGACTACCTCAAAGCGGTGGGCGACGCAGTACGATCTGTTGGTGGCTTATTTATTTTGGACTGCATTGCTTCAGGTGCTACGTGGGTAGATATGAAGGCCTGCAGCGTGGATGTTTTGCTGACTGCCCCACAAAAAGGTTGGAGTAGCTCCCCTTGCTGCGCCTTGATTGCTCTTGGTGAAAGAGGGCGTGCGCATATTGATAGCACTCAAAGCAGTAGCTTTTCTATGGATCTTAAAAAGTGGTTGCAAATCATGGAGGCCTATGAAAAAGGTGGACATGTTTATCACACCACTATGCCAACTGATGCATTAAAGATTTTGCGCAACACCATGAAAGAAACGCAATCCCTCGGCTTTGCTGAACTGAAGAAAAAGCAACAAGAGTTGGGTGATAAGGTTCGGGCAGTGCTCGTTTCGAAAGGTTTCCCATCAGTTGCGGCAAAAGGTTTTCAGTCTCCTGGCGTAGTGGTGAGTTATACCAAGGACGCTGATATCCAATCTGGCAAGAAGTTCATTGCTTTGGGATTGCAGACCGCTGCTGGCGTGCCATTGCAATGCGATGAGCGCCCAGACTTCCGTACTTTCCGACTTGGCCTGTTTGGTCTTGAGAAGCTGGCACACGTTGACCGTACTGTGGGTCATCTTGCAGCAGCCTTGGAAAAAATTACTGAGGTTGAAGCGCAAGCAGCGTAATTGTTTTGAGTTGCATATTAAAGCCATCTTCGGATGGCTTTTTTGTTGCCTTAACCCTGGCGAGAAAACCAAAGAGGATATAGAGTAGTTTAAATTTATATAGATAAAGCCATATTTGTTGATTTCTTGAGTATTATTTAGTGATTAATAAACCTAGTTGGAGAATTTGATGATTTCTCGTTTCGCACGCTTAAGCTTACCTGCCTTGGTATCTACTGCTATTGGTTTATCCCCAATCGCAGCGATGGCTGTAGACCCTTCACCGACGCCAGCACCTGCTGCTGCAACTGCCACAGATACAGCCGCTCAATCAGATAAGGTTGCTGAGAAAAAAGCACAGAAGCAGGCAAAGAAAGACAAAAAGGCAGAGAAAAAAGCTAAGAAGAAGGCCAAGAAGAAAGCAAAACAAGTCGAAGCCGCACAGCAGTAATACTATTTGCTTGGCTCTTAGCTGAGTAAGTCTTTACTGCTAAAACCGTGGAGTTCTGCTGATTCCGGTGGTTTTTGTTTATGAGCATCCTTACTAACAAGTAGCCACATTGCTCCCATCACTAGAGTCATGCCTGCAATTTGAAACCAGGTAATAGGTTCAGATAGTACGGCCCAACCCATGAAGATAGTGGAAACGGGTCCAAGAATGCCTGCTTGTGAAACGAGCGGGGAGCCAATGCGATGAATCGCAATCATGATGAGTAGCATCGGAATGACTGTACAGACGCCAGCATTCAGAATGCTTAGCCAATAAATTTGCGGAGCCTGCTCAATAATATCGATAGGGTGATAAGCCAAGGCTTGCAGGGCACTAAAAAAAGCAGATGATGTGCTGGCATAGACAACTAATCGGATGCTGCCAACGCGACTCACCATTTCTCCAGAGCCAATCATATATCCGGCATAGGTGCATGCGCTGGCGAAGACAAGTAACATACCAAGCCACGCTGCACTACCCGTTGAGCTCACATCTTGAATAAACACCGTCAATACGCCTAAGTAGCCCAGAATTAAAGCGGCCCACTGTAAGTGTGAAATCGTTTTGTGTAATACAAAATAGGAGATTAATAAAACAATAGTTGGAGTGAGATATAAAATAATTCTTTCGAGACCAACAGATATATATTGCAAGCCTAGAAAATCTAAATAACTTGATAGAAAGTAACCTAAAAATCCAAGGAAAATAATCTTTATGCGGTCAGACCAGTTGATAGGGCTCATTTTTTTTTGACGCGATTGCCACCAATAGATGGACCAAAATAAAGGCAAGGCAATCAACATACGAAGCGCTAGGAGAATTTCTGCATTAGCGCCGTAAGTGAAGGCGAGTTTAATTAGAATAGCTTTGCCAGAAAACAGAATAGACCCTAATCCAGCCATGAGGATACCGGATAAGTAACGCTTACGTTGAAGGACTATATGACTTGTGTACATGTTTTATAAAAGACTATTTAGCAGACTACGCATTTCTAGAATAGTCTCTGATGGTGTGAGTCCAATGGGTCCAACCCCTTTATTAACCAAGCTATCAGCTGCTGATGCATGAAGTTGAACGGCTATGCAGGTAGAAGACCATAAATTCAGTTGATGTCGAACGCCCTGTACGGCGATCGCTGCAATGCTGCCTGTGAGGATATCACCCATACCGCCTGTACCCATTCCTGGATTGCCTTGCAGGCATTGAACGCTAGAGTGCTGTGGCGACGCAATCAATGTGTGTTCGCCTTTGAGAACCACAATCGAGCCAGTTAACTGTACCAAGCTTTTTAAAGCTACTTTGCGCTGATCTTGAACTTGCTTACTTGATATTTTGAGAAGTTGAGCTGCCTCACCAGGGTGGGGAGTAATAACACTGAAGTCTGGAAATTGTCGATTGCGTTTTTGTAATGCCACCAAAAGATCTGCGTTGTCAGCAATTAAGTTTAGTGCATCTGCATCAATGACCAAAGGAATTTTTGGATATGCCAAACTGGCTTGAAGCCATTTATGGGCAAGTGAAGACTTTCCTAGGCCTGGTCCGATCGCAATGAGATCAGGACTCGTTTTGTTCAAAAGTTCGGCAGCATCGCTGCCTGCTGCTCTCACCATCAATTCTGGCTGCTCAATAAGCGCCTGCGTAGAGCTGTGATCTAGCATTTCTAGAATAGTCCAACCTGCACCTAAATGTAATGATGCATTACCCGCAAGTACAAGCGCACCAGCCATGCCTGATGATCCGCCAATGATGACGACTTTTCCAGCGTCACCCTTATGTTCTGAAGGGACTCGCTTTAAATGTTGAATGAGATCCAGAGACGCAAGTTCTAATGGTTCTTGGGTTGATGCTGTCATCCCTATTAATCTCTTTTATTTAGATGGTGAGGATATTTTAAGGGGAGTATGCTTTAAACATGAAGATTCAATTTTTTGGCGCAGCGGGTGAGGTTACGGGCTCTAGGCACTCCATTCAAGCCTCTCTTGGTGGTCATAACAGGCGCTTCATTGTGGATTACGGGATGTTTCAAGGTGGACGTGAAGCCAGTCTAAAAAATCTCGAGCCATTACCATTTTCTCCTAAAGCAATTGATTTCATTGTTTTAACCCACGCCCATATTGACCATAGTGGTTTACTGCCACGGCTTTGTGCCCAAGGATTTTCTGGGCCAATCTATTGCACTAGCGCTACCTTTGAGCTATTAAAAATCCTGTTACCTGATAGTGCGCATTTGCAATTTGCAGACGTGGAGCGGGCCGAGCGAAAGCAGAAGGCAGGTAAGTGGCATGGTGATATGCCTGTCGCACTTTATAGCAGAGAAGAAGTAGAGATGACTTTGAATCAGTTTGAGGTCATAGAATATGGACAAGTTGTCAAACCCTGTGAGGGTGTGCAACTAGAGTTTTGTAATGCTGGGCATATTCTTGGATCGGCTATTGCAATTTTAGATGTTCAAGAAACAGATTCACCTGTAAAGCGTTGTGTATTCTCCGGTGACATTGGCATGAAGGGTAGAGTCTTAATGCCTGATCCAGCAGTGATTAGTGAGGCAGACGTCCTGCTAATTGAATCTACTTATGGTGATCGCCTGCATCGTAGCCTACAAGAGACTGAAGATGAGCTGGTAGAGGTGATTTCATCGACGATGCGTGGACATGGAAATGTCATCATTCCTGCGTTTGCCGTCGGGCGAACCCAAGAGGTATTATTCTTATTGATTGATTTAGTCAGAAAAGGTTTATTACCTCACCTCAGTATTTGGGTAGATTCACCGATGGCAACGGCAGCCACGCATCTTACTGAGCATTTCTTTTTGCTGCTTGATCAGCAGTCTCAAGCGACCTTTACGTGGTTTAAGGATCATCCTGAGGCAGTCAGTTTGCGCTTTATTGCCGATGTAGAAGAATCGAAATCACTCAATAAGATTAAAGCTGGTGCAATTATTATTTCCGCAAGTGGCATGTGCGATGCCGGCCGAATCGTGCATCACTTAGCCAACAATCTTCCCCATGCGCAGAATGCCATCATCATCACTGGCTTTCAGGCCTATGGCAGTCTTGGGCGGCGCTTGGTTGATGGGGTTCCTATGGTCCGCCTATTTGGGGAGGAAGTGTTGGTGAAGGCATCCATTCATACCATCGGAGGTTTATCGGCGCATGCTGATAAAGCAGGACTACTTGATTGGCTAAGAGGATTTAAGAATGCACCCGAATCAACCTTTGTGGTTCACGGCGAGCCTAAAGCAGCGACAGCCTTTGCTGCCAGTATTCGCAATGAGTTAGGCTGGTCCCATGTCCAGATTCCGGAGCGCCTACAAACAATTCAGTGCTGAAGATCCTATTCGGCAACTTTGGCACCTTGGATATCGTGACGATACATTGCATTCGCGACAAAGCCAGATGCTTTTAACTCTGAAATGATAACGCTTAAATAAGCACTGGTTTTTTCATATCCAGATCTGGCTTTAGGAATGCCGATCGCTTGATTGATCACCATAAATCGCCCTGGCAACATCCTTAAACCAGTGTAGCGCGTAGCATCGCTCTCAAGTTGTTGTTTTACACCGGCAGCGACATTACCTTTGCCACCCATGAATTCATCTATGACTGCCTGAGAGCTAGCAGTGCGAAGGAGGGTGGCATGTTTAATTTCTCGCGTGAGAAATAGGTCATAAGCGCTACCTTTTCCAACCACAATTTCATTGCCAGCTACATCAACTTCTGCATTGCTTTTAATGGGGGAGGATGCTTTAACCATATAAGCACCTTCGATTTGTATGTAGGGCGGTGTGTAGCTGACATCTTCGCCCCTCACTGGGTCGATAGCAACGAAGACTAAATCAATATTGCCAGTCTTAATTGCATCTACTGTTGCTCCTGCACTTTTGAAGGGAATGAGTTCGACAGGCAAACCAGATCGTTTCCCAATCTCATTAGCAATATCAATTGTCACGCCTTTTGGTTTTTGGGTCGCTACATCAGTTCTCGCTAGCACGGGATTCCCCAAATTAATGCCAACTCGTATTGTGCCGGTTGGTGCAAAGGATTGAAGCATTGCATTAGGCGATTGACTAATGGCGAATGGCGAAAGGAGTAGGAGGCAGATGCTGAAAAAGTGTTTCATAAGCAGATGATATAAAAAAACCGCGGTTGACCGCGGTTTTTTTTGGATGGCAGCAATTTTATTTCTTGGCATCGGCAGCTGGAGCTGCTGCAGGTGCGGCTGGAGCAGCAGCTGGCGCATCTTTTTTAGCTTCTTCAACATGCGTAGCTTCTGCACCGTGTTTTTCACCACCCATATCAATGTTGCCATCGCCTTTGAGGAGTAGATAGGCGGTAGCACTAATTAATACCAATACCATGATGATGATTGAACGATTGCTCATTACTTTTCCTTCAGTTTTGTTGAAATTGCAATAATCTTAACCTGTGTTTTAGCCTCAGTAAATCCCAATCGGTCCCCAATAAGCCTGAGATGTGAAAGTGATAGCGCTTTCTAGGTAGTAATACTGACGTACCAAGAGGTAAGATGGAGTTCTATTTCCGTACAAGGTAGTGATATGAGCCCAAAGCTCCCCATCAATAATGCACAGACAATTTCTGATTTTTTAAATCTGAATAAGGCTGAAATTTCTGAAAAAACCTCTGAGGACTCCTCAAAATTTGCATTTGATGATCCTGCATTTTTATCGCGACGCGAAACCTTGGGGATCCGATTTGAATTGGAGCTATTAAAGCCTGATATTTTGCTGCGCGAGCGGGGTATTGATCACACGATTACTGTTTTTGGTTCTGCCCGCTTTGTAAGTTACGAGCAAGCCTTAAAGATGGAGAAAGAGGCTAAGACTTCTGAGGAAATAGCAGAGGCAAAAAATGCCGTATTGCATAGTAAATACTATGAGTCTGCACGTGAATTCGGAAAGCTTGTGGCTGCTTATAACGCTACACAATTAACAGCAAGCAGTAAGCTTCATGTCTGTACGGGTGGCGGTCCCGGCATTATGGAGGCAGCTAACCGTGGTGCCTATGAGGCGGGTGATCAAACCATTGGATTCAATATCAGCCTTCCTCGAGAGCAACATCCCAATCCATACATCACCGAAGGTTTAGCGTTTCGATTCCATTATTTTGCATTACGCAAGATGCAATTTATGCTTAGAGCAAGGGCAATTGTGGCTTACCCAGGGGGTTTTGGTTCCTTTGATGAACTCTTCGAAGTATTGACACTGATGCAGACCGGCAAGGTAGCGGTACTCCCCGTGATCCTGGTTGGCGATGGGTTTTGGTCTGAGGTCCTGAATTTACAAAAGATGATTGAATTCGGCGTGATTGATAAGTCAAGTGTGGACCTAATACATTTTGTTCATACTGCAGAAGAGGTTTGGAAAGTGATTGTTGACTGCTACCAATTGGCTTGATCATCTGTAAAATGGGCTGATCATGACGACGCCTCAAGCCTCCACTCTCATTACCCAATTAGATCTTCCTGGGTATGCGCTGGGAATTGCTA
>CANGEC010000039.1 GCA_947452625.1 Burkholderiaceae bacterium | reverse complement strand
GCTAAAGAAAACTCCAATTGAGACGGCTGACCATCAGCTGCCTCGAACACCAAACCAAATTTCGCATCGGGCGAATTCAATTCACCACTCAGCAAACCTTGCAACACACCACGAAAATTTTTACGACTACCAACAGCAACACGCAACTTCAAATCCACTTCCATTCCGGTAAAACGAACAAAATCGGCAGCCGACTTCACGGGACGATCTAAACCTGGAGATGAAATCTCTAAGCGTTCGTAAGGAATGTTCTCTACTGGCAAGGTATAGCTCAGTTGATGACTTACCTTTTCGCAATCTTCTACCGTAATCAAGCGCTCATAATCAGGGTTTTCAATCGTAACGCGCAGCAAACCTCCGGCTTCACGCTCAATATCTACTAGCGCGTAACCTAAGTTTTCCAGCTCTGCAGAAATAATCTGCTGATCTTTCACAACACCCCTTCATGCCAAACCGGCAAAAAAAAATGGGCTTCAAAGCCCATATTCTTAAAATTCAGAACAGGCCGACTTACGTTGATCGCAACATCAGTCGGTAACAACTCAAAGCAGTAGCAAGCTACTGTAAGACCAAAATTATAGCCGATTTAGAGAAAAATCGATCAAAATCAGAAGCTTTCGCTCGGGTTTCGAGGCTTTCTAGAGCCCTTATTGAAGGGTTTTCGCCCTTTTGGAGCGCTCCGTTTAGGTCCATTGCCTGGACTTTGAGGATTGGCGGTCACAAAAGCAGACTGCCCATGATGTACTTTTTTACCTTTATTGCGGTTTTGACCCTGACCGCCTTGGCCACCCTGACCGCCACCTTGACCAGGTCTACCACCCTGAGTGCGCCCCCGAAATGGGCCGCGCCCTTCACCAGCACTACCAGCAGGTTTACCGCCCCTACCTTGATGGGTTAAACCATGATGACCACTTGCCATTGTTAAGGCGTCGCGCGAACCCCAGTAAGAAACCGAGGTTTGCATTGGATCTGGCTGAAAATCTTCACCAACTCCAGCATGACGATCGCGCCCTTGAGAATGCGGACCTGGCCGGCCTTTATCCTGCGCTTGTGGAACCTTTAAGCCGGCAGACTTCATGAGGCTTGCCACCCCTTCAGGTGAAACCTCTTCCCACTTGCCACGACGTAAACGTGGGGGCAGCAAGAACATACCGTAACGCGTCCGGATTAATCGAGAAACTGTGTGGCCAACGGCTTCAAACATGCGACGCACCTCGCGGTTACGCCCCTCTGTCAAAGCAACGTGATACCAGCGATTGGCGCCATCTCCACCACCCATCGCCAAACGCAGAAAGCGGGCTTGGCCATCATCCAGCTGAACCCCGCTTTTTAATTGCGCCATCGACTCTTGACCTAACTCACCCAAAATGCGTACTGCGTATTCACGCTCCACACCATAACGGGGATGCATCAGTCGATTAGCCAACTCACCAGAAGTCGTGAACAGCAATAAACCTTCAGTATTGAAATCCAAACGACCCACCGCGATCCAACGGCCTTGGCGTGGCTTTGGCAGCCGATCAAAAACAGTTGGGCGTCCTTCCGGATCAGACTGACTCACGATCTCACCAGCAGGCTTGTGATACAAAATCACTCGCGGTGGCTTGGTCTGAATCTTACGATGCACCTGTTTACCGTTAATGCGTACTTGATCCGTCGGCCCAATCCGCTGTCCAATGTGGGCAGGTAAACCATTGACCGATACGCGTCCCTGAATAATCAAGTCCTCCATATCACGGCGCGAGCCCATACCTACATCAGCTAGGACCTTATGAAGCTTAACGGTATCTTCATCGTCAGCCTCGTCATCCAAACCATCTAGGTCAGACCAAACTTCATCACGCAAACTTAAAGGCAATTCATCGACGTTTGCAAATTGCAAACTGCTCATCTCGTCTTCGCTAGGTACATCGGCATCATCATCGTGACGTACCCGTTGCGCACGACGCTCGGCACCGGTCTGATGAGAAACTTCATTCTCATTCACACCATCAGGATTTTGCATCTCCAGCACTTCGGGAGCATCTAAAGCCGCATCAAACTCACCTGACACCACTGCAGCAAAAAGCGCTTCACTCTCGGCAGGATTAGGCGCCAACTTAGCTGACTGGTTGCCACCACCTTCACGCGAGCCATGCGAGGACTCGCCACCTTCTTTGCGCGGCCTGTCTTTATTAAACGGGCGCTTCTTGTTAAAAGGGTGTTTACCAGTTCCAGCGCGACGTGGGCGACGCTCGCCACCCTCACGACCTTGCGGCTGAGCCTCATTAGCACCTGACGGTGTTGGCTCGCTACTTGTCGGGGTTGCCGATGAATGAACTACTGGGGTTGAATCGTTTTCGTTAGAGCTTGTCATTAATCGTTATTTTTGTTCGTCTGTTTTATCTTCAGACTCAGGGGAAACCTCTTCTGTTACTTCTTCTGCTGTGAATACTTCAACAACCTGCTCAAACTCGGCAGAAATTTCTTCCACTCCTGCTTCGCTACCAGGGTGAATCATTGCTTGGCCGTTTTCATCCAGCTCAATCACCGTTTCAACGGTGGCGCTAGGATCAAACTCCATGACCGCTTGCCCGAGTTGCTCGGCAGCTGCCATCGGTGCGGCATCCTCAAGCATTGGCAAGCTCTGTAAATTCGTCAAACTCAGATCATCTAAAAACTGCTTAGTAGTGGCATATAAACCTGGGCGTCCAACGGTTTCTTTGTGACCAATCACCTCAACCCAACCACGATCTTCCAACTGCTTCATCACATTACTGCTCACCGCTACACCACGGATCTCTTCAATCTCGCCACGCGTCACCGGTTGACGATACGCAATGATCGCCAAAGTCTCCATCACCGCACGAGAATACTTGGGAGGTTTTTCTGGTGTGAGACGGTCAAGATATTCGCGCATCGATAAACGACTCTGAAAGCGCCAGCCAGTTGCTATATGAACTAACTCCATGCCTTTGTCTTGCCATTCCTTTTGCAGGTCTAGCAACACCTCTTCAATCTCTGCTGTAGCAACCTCTTCCGCAAACAAACGCGTGATATCCGCAACGGTAAGTGGCTCCTGCGCGCACAGGAGAGCTGTTTCAATGACGCGCTTGTGGTGATCATCCATAAAATTCGGGCTATCAGGCAATATCCTGACTAGACTTTAAAAATGTATTTCAGTAATGGGTTTGTGGTGTTATCAAGCTACTACGGACAATCCATCTCGTAAATCCTGATAAGGAGAGCTGCCCGCGCTGAAACGAAGTTCTTTTCGTTCACCACTGAGCCATTATAAGGTAGGCTCAATACAATAGCTATATGCACCACTTCCTACCCCCAAACACCCTTTCCACCGACTCTAGGGCAAAAAGGCGGCATTTTTTAAGCCTTAGCCTAGGGCTTGGGGCCCTTGCCAGCTCTGCCACTCTGAGCTCTTGTGCAGTGTTTGGCCCCCGCAAGCCCGTAATTGGCCTTGCGCTAGGTGCAGGAGCTGCCCGTGGCTTTGCCCATGTAGGCGTAATTAAAGCCCTAGAGGCCCAAGGCATCAAACCCGACCTCGTGGTTGGCAGTAGCGCAGGCAGCGTTATTGCAGCCCTCCTTGCCTCTGGCTCAACTGGCAATGACCTCAACCGCCTCGCACTCACTCTAGATGAGGCCACGATTGCAGACTGGGGGCTGCCATTTGTCGGGCGGTATGGTGGATTAATTAAAGGGGATGCATTACAAAATATGGTTAATCGCGAAGTTCAAAACAAAGCGATTGAGCAGATGCGGATTCCACTAGGCGTTGTTGCGACCGACCTGCAATCCGGCAAAGGGGTGTTATTTCGTACAGGCAACACCGGCTTGGCTGTGCGCGCTTCTTGTAGCGTGCCAGGCGTTTTCCAACCCGCAGTGATTAGCGGCAAAGAATATGTCGATGGCGGCCTTGTTGCGCCCGTGCCCGTAAGTTATGCAAGACAGATGGGCGCCACATTGGTGATTGCAGTCAACATCTCCTCAGAACCCGTTCATCAAGATGCGAGCGGCACCTTTGGGGTTCTACAACAGACCATCTCCATCATGCAACGCAGTATTAATGAGTATGAACTCAAAAGTGCCGATATCGTGATTCAACCCCAACTCAAACAAATGGGTGGTAGCGACTTCAAGTCTAGAAATGCAGCTATCTTGGCCGGCGAGATTGCCGCTCAAGCGCAGATGGCGCTGATTAAAGAAAAGTTAAAAATTTAAAGACTGCGTGACTTACGCTTGAGGTTTTTGACCTCATTGAAGAGCTCTTGACGCTCTTGATCATCCAGGCTATCACTACCATCTAGGCGGCGAGCACCATCAAAACGTTTATCCCAGTAAAGACTACTGAGATCATCCACTCGAACAGTGGCACCCTTGGATGGAGAGTGAATAAATTTATTGTCACCAACATAGATACCCACATGAGAGAAGGTCAGTCGCATGGTATTGAAAAATACCAAGTCGCCTGGCTGCAGTTCTTCACGATTAATTGGCTTACCCACGCGGCTCATTTGCGTTGCCTTGCGGGGCAATAAAAAACCCAACTTATCTTTAAAGACGTAAGCCACAAAGCTACTGCCGTCTAAACCCGATTGGGGTAACTCAGCATCCCAACGATAGCGCACACCAATCACTTCCATTGCTTGATTAATGAGTTGCTCAGATTTTCCTGAAACCGAATCTACAAATCGATCGGAGACTCGTGCAAAGTAAGATTTCCCCGCCTGAAACATGCTTTCTTTTGGAGCATCTTTAGCGATCTCTACCGGGGCAGCATCTGCCGCCACATCCGCAGCCTGAATGGCTGACATTGAAAAAGCAAACGACAGTGCGCAAGCAATCCGCAGCAAATGGACGAAAGACAAAGAGACAGGCGCTTTTTTCAGTGACATCGTACTAGTTTAACAAATAACCCTTAATTAACCAAATCCTGAATGTACGCCTAAGCCACTGTTTCTTAAAGATTTTTTGCTCTAACTTGGGGACTATGCACCAAATTAGCCCCTTCTGGAGGGCTAGTTAGGTCAGCTCGGCGGCAGCGAAAAGGTCTTTGGTATAGACCTGACGGGGGTGGGCAATAAGAGATTCGGTATCTCCAAACTCAATAACCCTCCCCTCCTTTAAGACCATCACTTCATGGGACATTGCCCGAATAACCGCCAAATCATGGCTAATCATTAAGTAGGCTAAGTTGTATTTTTTCTGTAGCTCGCTCAATAGGGCTAAGACCTGTTTTTGAATCGAGACATCCAGGGCTGATGTTGGCTCATCTAAAACCAAGATTTGCGGGCGCAAGATTAGAGCGCGAGCAATGGCAATACGCTGGCGCTGACCTCCAGAAAACTCATGGGGATAACGTGTCAGTGCAGCGCGGTCCAATCCGACCTCGCGCAACATATCTAAGACTCTGGACTCACGCTCTGTCGTAGATAAGTTTGGGAAATGAACATCCAAGCCTTCAGAAATAATTTGCAGCACATTCATGCGTGGTGAGAGCGAGCCAAAAGGATCTTGAAAAATCACCTGCAAGCTAGAGCGCATAGCCCTGCGCTCGGCTGGCTTGAGTTTTTGCCAATCACCCCCCAGGATATCCACTTCACCCGTAACCCCTGCCGCAGAGTCTCCCAGCAAACCCAACACTGCCATTCCCAGAGTTGTCTTACCGGACCCTGACTCACCAATCACACCAATGGTCTGCCCTTGCTTTAGCTGAAAACTCACCTTACGCAATACCTGATGGGATGGCGGTTTTTTAAACCAAGAGGCAGATTGCGCACTTGGATAAGCAACCGATAGGTTTTCGGTTTTGAGCAGTACTGGCGCCAAAGGCATTACAGGCGCTAACTCGCGAACGGGCTGACTGTTTACTAAGGCACGAGTATAGGGATCTTCAGGCCGTTCAAACACCTGCTTGGTTAAACCAACCTCCATCAGGTTGCCTTGATTTAACACTGCGACACGATGGGCAAAATGTTTTACTAAATTGAGATCATGAGTAATCAGCAAGATGCCCATGCCACCATCACTCTTGGCTTCTTCTTGCAATTCTTTCAAGAGATCCAAAATTTGCAAACGTAAACTGACATCTAAGGCCGTAGTAGGTTCATCAGCAATTAATAAACGTGGTTTACAAGCCAGAGCCATCGCAATCATGGCGCGCTGCCTCTGGCCGCCAGAAAGTTGATGCGGGTAAGAGTGAAAACGTCGCTCGGGTTCCGGGATACCCGTCTTTTTTAGTAATTCGATAGCTGCCGACATGCAAGCTGCTTTGGAAATTAAAGGCTGATACACCTGCACCGCTTCAACAATCTGATTGCCCACCGTAAATAAAGGATTGAGCGCTGTCATTGGCTCCTGAAATACCATGGCGATTTCGCGCCCCCGAATTTCTCGAATATCTTGTATCGGCAATGACAGTAAATCGACTGGAGCTTGGTCAGTCGTTTGCTTGGCATCTTGCTTGACACCCTTTTTTCCGCCCCACCAAATCTTTCCTGAAATCTTTGCACCCTCTGGCTCCAGCCTTAAGGGGGCCAAAGCGGTCAAAGTTTTTCCAGAACCGGATTCGCCAACGATGGCAACACGCTCACCCACGCCAATCTCCAGATCAAGATGATTGACAGCAAATTTTTCACGGCGTCCAGAACCAAAGGAGATGCATAGGTCTTCGTAACGCAATAGCGGCGTAAAGGTTTTCACGTTAGAACTCATGAACGCCCCCCGCTCATTAGGCCTGACTTGCGAGAATCAAACGCATCGCGTAAAGCCTCGCCCATGAAGGTCAAGAGCAATAAGGTTCCCACCAACACCACAAAAGTCGAAAGCGAAATCCACCACGCATCTAAATTCCCCTTACCTTGTGAAAGCAACTCCCCCAAGCTCGGGGTTCCGGGTGGGACACCCAAGCCCAAGAAGTCCAAACTGGTAAGCGACAATATTGCCGCGCTCATGCGAAATGGCAAAAAGGTAATGACCGGCGTCAGACTGTTGGGCAGAATATGCCGACGCATGATTTGAATGTTCGTTAAACCCAGCGCTCTAGCGGCACGTACGTACTCTAAGGCGCGGTTGCGAAAGAATTCCGCGCGCACATAATCAGATAAGCCCATCCATCCAAACGCGGCTAACAAAATAATCAATAGCCAAATGCTCGGATTAAAGATGGAGGCAAAAATAATCAAGAGGTAGAGCTCTGGCATGGCGGCCCAAATTTCTATGAGGCGCTGTGAAATCAAATCAAACTTGCCCCCAAAAAATCCCATCAAAGATCCCGTGATAATGCCTACACTAACCCCGACAAAAGTCAGCGCCAGACCAAATAGGATGGACAAACGAAAACCATAAATTAAGCGCGCCAACACATCACGGCCTCGATCATCTGTACCAAGCCAGTTGTCCCAAGAAGGTGGTGCTGGATTGGGTACTTTTGAGAAATAGTTCAAGGTCTCATAGCTATATTGAATCGGCGGATAAATCGCCCAATTACCTTTGCTAGTAATGTTTTGACGAATATCGGGATCCAAAAAATCAGTTGGTGTAGCAAAGTCCCCGCCAAATACGGTTTCTGGCTGATTATGAATAATTGGAAAATAAAAATGACCTTGGTAACGCACCACCCACGGCTTGTCATTTGCAATCAATTCTGCGCACAAACTTAACCCAAACAATGTCATAAAAATCCACAGACTGATATAACCCGTTCGACCGGATTTGAAACGTTGCCAACGACTCATGAACCACCCCCAGCACCAAACTGAATACGGGGATCTACATAGACATAACAAAGATCAGAAATCAACTTTGTAAACAAACCAATCAACGTAAATAAGTACAGAGTTCCAAAAACAACTGGGTAGTCACGACGCATGACTGACTCATACGAGAGCAAGCCCAAACCATCTAGAGAGAACAGGGTCTCAATTAGTAAAGAGCCTGTGAAAAATGCACCAATAAATGCCGCTGGAAAGCCGGTTACCAAAGGTAATAAGGCGTTACGAAACACATGCTTCCAGAGCACCTGTTTCTCCGTTAAGCCTTTTGCTCTCGCTGTTAAAACATACTGCTTGCGAATCTCTTCCAAGAAGGAGTTCTTCGTCAACATCGTAATGACCGCAAAACTACCTAAAACCGATGCTGTAATTGGGAGGACTAGATGCCACAAATAATCCATCACTTTCCCCATCAAACTTAGATCACTCCAATTATCTGAAGTCAGCCCTCGCAAAGGAAAGAGTTGCAAGAAACTACCGCCCCCAAAGAGCACCAACAGCAATACTCCAAGCACAAACCCTGGAATCGCATAGCCCACCAAAATGATGCTGCTCGTTACCGCGTCAAAACGAGAACCATCACGGACCGCCTTGGCTATGCCCAATGGAATAGACACTAAATAGGTAATAAAAAAGGTCCACAGACCGATGCTGATCGAAACCGGCAACTTCGATACCACCAAATGCCAGACACTCTCATGTTGATAGTAACTTTGTCCCAAATCAAATCGCGCAAACCGCCCCAACATCATGAAATAACGCTCAAGCGGTGGCTTGTCAAAACCATAAAGAGCCTTCACCTCTTCCAAGCGCTGTGCGTCTACACCCTGACGACCACGATAAGTAGCACCCGCTCCTGAAGATTCTGAACCGCCTACCGAAGCATTGCCCTTACCCTTTAACTCCAAGACCATTTGCTCTACTGGGCCACCAGGAACAAATTGCACTACCGCAAAAGTCAACGTTAAGACCCCCAATAAAGTAGGGATCATTAAAAGCAAGCGTTTAGCAATATAAGCGCGCATTTGTCCTGACATTATTTAGATTCCGTTTTCCACCAATTTTGCATAATCCATGGTTCCGCTGAATAGTACAGAGGTGGAGTAGGAAATTGCATCTCTTTTCGATAAGCCACACGATGCGTTGGGTTGTACCACTGTGGCACAACAAAATAACTATTCCACAATACGCGATCTAAAGAGCGTGTAGCTGCACGTAATTCATCACGATTTTTTGCCTTGGTAATTTCCTCTACCAGAATATCAACCACCGGCGATTGGATGCCAATCAGATTATCCGAGCCTTTTTCTTTGGCAGCCTGACTACCAAAGCGATCCCATAGCTCATTACCGGGATTTTGAGAATCTGGAAAGCGGATTGTGGTCATATCAAAGTCATACTCATTCATCCGTTTTTGGTGGAGCGCAAAATCACTCGTCCTCACATCCACCTGAATACCCAACTTCTCTAGATTACGAATATAAGCAGAAATGACCCTCAAAAAGAATGGCCCATCTTCGACCATCTCAAAACGGAATGGCTCACCCTGAATATTGCGCAATGCGCCATCTCGATATTGCCATCCTGCTTGCGCCAAGAGCTCCCTAGCCTTACGCAGATTCTGCCTCAAACTACTTGGAGGCATGGTTGAAGGCGCTGCAGGCATAGGACCAAACACCGCATCGGGTACCCACTGCGGATATCTTGCTTTTAGGGGTTTGAGTAACCTCAGCTCTGCTTCGGTAGGTTTGCGCGGGCCCTCAAAATTGGCGCTCAGATCACTATTCGTAAAGTAACTATTGATTCGACTGTATTGGTCAAAGAAGATCTGACGATTAAGCCATTCGAAGTCCAAGGCATAACCCAGAGCCTCTCGCACGCGTGAGTCTTGAAAAATAGGGCGCCGCAAATTCATGGCAAAGCCTTGCATACCAGCGCCATTGTGATTAATGAAGGCTTTTTTCAGCAAAGTGCCATCATCAAACTTTGAGCCTACATACCCCTTGGCCCATATCTTGGCACGGTACTCAACTAGCGCATCAAACTCACCAGCCTTAAATGCCTCCAGGCGCACAGCGTCATCACTATAGAGCTTATAAAGTACGCGATCAAAGTTATAAAAACCCACCCGGACATTGAGGGGCTTATCCAAATGGTCAGCCCAGTAATTGGGATTGCGCTTATAAACAATAGACTTACCAGCCTTAAAGGATTCAACTAAATAAGGGCCACTACCGATCGGCACCTCAAAAGCCATTTGATCAAATGGGATTTGTGAACCGTCAGCCCGCTTGCCCCAATTGCGAGAAAAGATCGGCAAGGTGCCCGCCAGAATTGGCAATTCAGTATTGGTATTTTTAAAATCAAAGCGAACTTCGCGCGGCGATAACACTACCGCCTGCTTAATATCACCAAAGGTTGTTTTATAGCGAGGATGCGCTTTACCGCTCATCAACACATCAAAACTGTATTTCACATCTTCCGCAAGTACGGGCGTGCCATCCGAAAATTTCGCGCCCTGACGAATCCGAAAAACGACCGAAAGACGATCTTTGGCAATCTGTATATCTTCTGCCAATAAACCATAAACGCTAGAAACTTCATCCGCACTTCCCTCAGCAAGGGATTCAAACATTAACTCAATACCTGGGGCCGAGATCCCCCGCAAAGTAAAGGGGTTGAATTTGTCAAAGCTGGTTCTTTGCCCAGGATTGGGCAAAGTTAAGGTTCCACCCCTCGGAGCATTGGGGTTAACGTAGTCAAAATGGCTAAATCCCTCGGGATACTTAGGGTTCCCATATTGAGAAATTCCTTGGGCAGCCTGAACTGCCCCGCCACCTAGCCCAGCCAGCAAGGCTATCAACAGAAAATGGTGAAGGAAGCGGATGGGGGTGGTCATGAACATATATGCAACAATTGTAGATAGCAAACCACATTTGAAGCAAAGGACACATTATGGGCTTTCTCACCGGCAAAAAAATTCTGATCACCGGGCTACTTTCTAACCGCTCGATTGCCTATGGCATCGCTAAGGCCTGCCACCGCGAAGGTGCTGAATTGGCCTTCACTTACGTTGGCGAGCGCTTTAAAGACCGTATTGTCGATTTTGCTAAAGAATTCAATACGGAACTGATATTTGACTGTGATGTTAGTAGCGATGAGCAAATTACTGCCCTATTCAAAGATTTGGCTAAAACCTGGCCTCAGTTCGATGGCTTTGTCCATGCGATTGGCTTTGCACCTCGCGAAGCGATTGCCGGTGACTTCCTGGATGGCCTCAGCCGAGAAGCCTTTCACATCGCCCATGACATTTCCGCTTACAGCTTCCCAGCCATGGCTAAAGAAGCATTGCCGATGCTGCGTAACAAAGCCTCGCTACTCACCTTGAGCTATCTAGGATCCATGCGTAATGTCCCGAACTACAACACTATGGGTTTAGCCAAGGCCTCTCTCGAAGCATCTGTGCGCTATTTAGCCGGCTCAGTTGGGCCCAAAGGCATTCGCGTGAATGGTATTTCTGCAGGCCCGATTAAAACCCTAGCGGCATCGGGTATTAAAGGCTTTGGAAAAATCCTGGAAGCGGTTGAGGCAACTGCACCACTGCGTCGCAATGTCACGATTGATGATGTAGGTAACACCGCCTCTTTCCTGCTATCCGATTTGGCAAACGGCATCACCGCTGAAATCATTTATGTTGACAATGGCTTTAGCCAAGTCGTCGGCGGAATGGAAGAGTAAATTGAGTCAAGGGCAAATTGAACCCAATTCCATCCCACTTAAAGAAGCGCTAAAGTTTTGGGCAAAATTAGGATTCATTAGTTTTGGCGGCCCCGCCGGACAAATTGCCGTTTTACATCAAGAAGTTGTTGAAAAGCGTCGCTGGATTTCTGAGCGGCGCTTTTTACATGCGCTGAACTATTGCATGCTCTTGCCTGGACCAGAAGCTCAGCAGTTAGTTACTTATATTGGTTGGTTGATGCATCGCAGTTGGGGTGGCATTCTGGCGGGCACCCTCTTCGTTCTGCCCTCCCTGTTTATTTTGATTGGACTCTCCTGGGTCTACCTGACCTTCGGCCAAGTTCCTTGGATTGCCGCAATCTTCTTTGGCATTAAGCCAGCAGTTACGGCCATCGTGCTGCATGCGGCCGTGCGAATTGGTAAGCGGACGATTCATAATCAGGCTTTGCAATGGATTGCTTTGGGGTCCTTCCTCGCGATCTTTATTCTCAATTTAGCCTTTCCAATCATCGTTGTTATTGCGGCCTTAATAGGCATTTGGGGCGGCAAAAAATTTCCGCAATACTTTGCACAAAAAAACACCCATCAAGCAAGTGATGCATCCACGCATGCGCCAGCCATCATTGATGATCACACCCCCACCCCTGAACATGCGCAATTTAAGTTACAAAAAACGATTGCGCATACCGTCACCGCTGTCTTATTTTGGGGGATTTCGCTAGCAACGCTAATTGCCTGCTTTGGTTGGAAAACACTCTATCCCCAGATCGCTTGGTTTTTTACTAAAGCAGCCCTCCTAACTTTTGGTGGCGCCTACGCAGTATTGCCTTATGTCTATCAAGGTGCAGTTGATCAATTTCAATGGCTTAGCGCCGGACAAATGATTGATGGCTTAGCGCTTGGAGAAACCACCCCTGGCCCATTGATTATGGTGGTGGCATTTGTTGGTTACTTAGCGGGACATATTCAACACTTGATTGGTCATAGCAATCCATTTTGGTTTGGCGCACTAGGTGCAATTGTCGCTACGTGGTTTACTTTTCTGCCCTCCTTCTTTTTCATTTTGGTGGGCGGGCCCTTGATTGAATCAACCCACGGCAAGCTCAGCTTTACCGCACCACTCACCGCCATTACCGCTGCTGTCGTAGGCGTGATTGCAAATCTTGGACTATTTTTCGCGTATCACGTTTTTCTGCCCCACGGCTTTGGTGGATCAATCTCTTGGATTTCAATAGTGATCTGTGTTTTAGCCGGGATTGCCTTATTCAAATACCAAAAGGGGATTCTGCCAGTCTTAGGTGGCTGCGCAGCGGCAGGACTCTTGACATACCTCATCACCAACTTACTGGGGGCTTAATTCCCTCAAGATTGGCATAATGGGATGTATGCGAATCGAACCTCAAACCATTACCCACCTACAAGAATGGCTTGGTAAAACCGAGTCACTTGAAGATGTTGTGACTGCGGCGCCCGTCCGCGCCCTTTCAGCGACCTTAGATCATCCTGAAACAATCCCTAATAAAGGCACTTTTCTGCCTGAGCTTTGGCACTGGCTGTATTTTTTGCCACATGCACGTCAATCTGAAATTGGTCCTGATGGCCATCCCAAACGTGGTGGATTTTTACCCCCAGTGCCACTACCACGTCGTATGTGGGCGGGTAGTCGTGTGCAATGGCTTGCGCCACTCTCAGTAGGCGATGAAATTTGGCGCACCTCTACCATTAAATCTGTTACCCATAAGTCAGGGCGCACTGGCGACCTGATTTTTGTTGTAGTCAAACATGAAATTTCGAACCAAGCAGGATTAGCCTTGGTTGAAGAACATGACATCGTGTACCGCGATGCTCCCGGCCCAGATGACAAACCTGTAGCCCCTACACCAGCGCCGACTGACGCACAGTGGACTAAAACCATTACGCCAGATGATGTTTTGCTATTTCGCTATTCAGCCCTGACCTTTAATGGCCATCGGATTCATTACGATCGCCAATATGTCACTGAAGTTGAAGGCTACCCTGGTTTAATTGTCCATGGCCCGCTCATTGCCACTCTCTTGGTTGACCTAGTGCGTCAAAGTATTCCCGGTTGTAAGCTAAAAAGTTTTGAGTTCCGCGCGATTCGACCCACCTTTGATATCAATCCTTTTAAAGTGAGTGCGAAAGCTGATCTAGAAAAAGATCCTAGTGGTAAAACCATTTCCATTTGGGCGCAGGACCATGAGAACTGGCTGACCATGCAAGCAACAGCACTCTTAGTCTAAGTTCATCATTCACCATTTACGCCAGTCAATTTAAATGTCAACTCCACACCCCTCTAAAGAATTGGCCAGCTTTGCCGCAAATCTAAAAGCAAACGATATTCCTCACGAGGTGATGAATCGTGCTGAAGATTTATTGGTGGACTGGTTTGGTTCAGCTGTTGCCGGTAAAAATTCGCGGCCAGTGGAAACCATTACCCAATTCGCCCTCAATATGGGAGGATTTGGTCAAGCTCATGCTGGCCCCTCCGAGATTTTGATTGCACGCGCAAGCTCGAGCCCCTTTTTAGCAGCAATGGCCAATGCTGCTGCATCCCATGTTGCCGAACAAGACGATGTTCATAATGGCTCCGTCTTTCATCCAGCCACAGTCGTTTTTCCTCCTGCCCTAGCTTGCGCTCAAGCGCTTGGGGCTTCCGGGGAAGATTTGCTAACTGCTGCCGTAGCAGGTTATGAGGTGGGTATTCGGGTTGGCGAATTCTTAGGGCGCTCTCATTACAAAGTGTTTCACACGACCGGGACAGCTGGGACCCTCGCAGCAGCAGCCACTGCAGGGCATCTTCTGAAACTGAACCCACAACAAATGCTTCATGCCTTT
>CANGEC010000038.1 GCA_947452625.1 Burkholderiaceae bacterium | reverse complement strand
GAGAACATCCGCCATTACTTTTGGGCGATTTGATGTTTTAGCGATTGGCATTTGTTATGCTGTGCTATTGCTAAGTCAGATCTGGGTTGCGCAACTGACTCACCTAAGTATGCAGTTTTGGTGGGGGTGGTTTGCTGCTTTAGCTTGCGCTACCTATCACCTCAAATTGGTTTCAAGTAGAAAGCGGGAAGACTGCTTTAAAGCATTTCGCCATAATAACTGGTTGGGCGGCTGCCTATTTTTGGCAATTGTTTTGGGATTGGCAATGCATTAGTTTTGACCCAATTCATCGCCCATCGCTTCACCACGCTGGCTTGCTGCATCAATCGCCTTTTCCAATATGCCATGCCAGCCATGCTGTTTCATGACCTCTAGGGCAGCGGCCGTGGTGCCGCCTTTTGAAGTCACGCGCTCCCGAAGAATGCCTGCATGCTCATCGGAGTTATGCGCTAATTGAGTTGCGCCTTCGAGAGTCGCATAGGCAAGTTTGCGAGCCGTGGCGCCATCAAGACCCAATTTTTCACCAGCCGATTGCATGGCTTCTAAAAAAGCAAATACATAGGCGGGGCCGCTACCTGAAACGGCCGTGACAGCATCCATGAGTTTTTCTTCGGTGACCCAAACTGTTTGCCCAACAGCATTGCAAATCGTTTGAGCAAGCGCGCGATCATCTGGGTTGACGGCAGTATCAGCAAATAAACCGGTGATGCCTTTGCCAATTAAAGCTGGCGTATTTGGCATGGCGCGCACACAACGCTGATGATCGAGCCAACGACTCATATCCTTGAGGCGAATGCCAGCGGCAATACTCAGAATCAAGGGCCCTGGGGAGCTTGCATGCTTGAGTTTGCTGCTTAAACCTTTAGCGACAATATTAAAGTCTTGTGGTTTGATAGCCATGACTACGACATTGTTTTTGCTGAAGTCAAAAGCAATTTGATCGAGCGCGCCAATCACTTGAATACCAAAGTCTTTATGTAAATTAATAGCGGTTTGGGCGTTGGCTTCAACTGCAGTCATTTGATGTGCCTCAAAGCCATTGGCTAGCAGGCCGCTAATGAGGGCTCTGCCCATATTGCCGCCGCCGATGAAGGTGATGCAGACGTTTGCATTGATGTGTTGTGTGCTCATACGCTAATCTTATCGCGCTTCCCAAAAATGGCTGTTCCCACTCGCACCATGGTGCTTCCTTCGGCTATTGCTGATTCCAGGTCATCTGACATGCCCATGGAGAGCGTATCAAAGAATTCATAACCACTGTCTCGCAGATGCTTGGCTTTAATTTGATTGAAGCATTCGCGAACCGCAGCAAATGCTTTACGTTGAGTATCCAGATCTTGACTGGGCTCCGGGATGGCCATTAGACCTCTGAGCGTTAAATGAGGAAGTTTGGCAACTGCGTCGCATAAGGATTCGGCCTCACTAAGGGGGATGCCGCTTTTCGTTTCTTCTTGACTCACATTAACCTGTACGCAGATTTGCAAATCACCCAAGTCCGGATATTCGCCACGTTGAGTCGAGAGACGTTCAGCAATTTTAAGGCGATCAATGCTATGTACCCAATCAAAGTGTTCGGCAACCTCTTTCGTCTTGTTGCTCTGAAGTGGGCCAATAAAATGCCAAGTAAGCCAAGGACGTAGCTTAGCCAAGCTGGTAATTTTTTCTACC
Source organism: Burkholderiaceae bacterium (assembly GCA_947452625.1). Taxonomy (GTDB): domain Bacteria; phylum Pseudomonadota; class Gammaproteobacteria; order Burkholderiales; family Burkholderiaceae; genus Polynucleobacter. The sequence continues at coordinate 12,891 of CANGEC010000038.1, read as the reverse complement.
GCTTCTTGTACGTAGTTTTCTCCGAAAGCGGATTGTCCCGCATGCATTGCTTCTTCAACGGCTAAGGCCGGAAAGGTTTTGCTGACTGCGAGCAATTCAATTTCTTCAGGCTCTCGTTTAGCCGTCTCAGCCGCCAATTCAAGACGCTGCCTAACATGCATTAAGTTATTGGTGATTTGACTCATGCAGTTGCAATATTTTTCTGCGCGATGAATTGATCCACTATTTCAATCCAATGCAATACAGGGGTGTCATCTTGTTGCAGATGGGTAATGCAACCGATATTGCCTGAGACGATGACATTAGCGCCCGATTCTTCGCAGGCTGCTTGTAAATGATTTAATTTTTGTTTACGTAATTGTTCAGAGAGTGCTGATTGAGTAATGGAATAGGTGCCAGCTGATCCGCAGCATAAGTGGCTGTCTACGCACAGTTTCACCTCAACCCCAAGACCATTCAATAGGCCTTCCACCTTCCCTCGAATTTGCTGACCATGTTGCAAGGTGCATGGTGGGTGATACACCACGCCCGGTTTTGGATTCGACCCAATTAGGGAGACTAGTTCATTTTGGAGGCTCGGAAGCACTTCCGAAATATCTTTGGTTAACTCCGAAATCTTTTTTGCTTTTGCCGCATAGACTGGATCATTAGCGAGTAGGTGACCATAATCTTTGACCATCACACCACAACCGGATGCTGTCATCACAATTGCTTCGACACCTTGTTCCACTAGGGGCCACCAAGCATCAATATTTTGTTTGGCATTGCCCAAGCCGCCATCTTGATCATTCAGGTGGTAACGCAGGGCGCCACAGCAAGTAGCATTGGCTGCACTGATCAACTCAATCTTGAGGGCATTGAGTACTCGAGTGGTAGCAGAGTTGATGTTGGGTAGCATGCCGGGCTGCACGCAGCCTTCAAGTAAAAGCATTTTGCGTGAGTGGGTTTGCTTTGGCCTGGCATAAGGATCGGTTGCGCTAGATAAAAAAGCATTTTTAGTTTCTGGAATCTTGCGTTGAATTCCAGCGGGCATGAGTGGACGCACTAAACGTCCTAGCGCCATCGCTGAATTAAATAAGGCTGGCTTGGTGAGACCTTCTTTTAAGGCCCAGCGCGTAAGTCTTTCAGAAAAAGGTCGTGGAGGTGTGTTTTCCTCTGCCCATTTGCGACCGATATCGACTAAGTTCCCATACTGCACTCCGCTTGGACAGGTGCTTTCGCAATTACGACAAGTCAAGCAGCGATCTAAGTGAGTGCGGGTTTTTTCGGTAGGTGCCTGACCTTCGGCAATTTGTTTGATTAAATAGATGCGACCACGTGGACCATCTAATTCATCCCCTAAGATTTGGTAGGTAGGGCAGGTTGCAGTACAGAAGCCGCAATGTACGCATTTTCCAAGAATACGCGCTGCTTCAATACCTTCTGGCGTATCGATAAATTGAGGGGCTAGTTGAGTTTGCATATAAAAACTTAAGGAAGGCGATGGGTGGCAAAAACACCTGCTGGATCAAAGGCTGATCTGAGGCGGGCTTGAACTGCTTCCAAGGCCTGTGAATGAGTTTGTTCGCTCAGTTTGGTAAAGCGTTCGTTGCTAGGGTCGACATTCGCACCTTGGCGAAAGCGCATCGCATGTCCACCATGAGTATGAGCCAGTGCCTTGATTGCGGTGAAGGTCGCATCATCACTTGGACCCTTCCACCAGCGTTGCTGACCATGCCATTCAAGCACTACTTCGGGTGACATATGGGACAGGTGAATCGGGCCGCAGGCTGCTGGCAGTGCGATACGATAAAGCGTTTCGGTTGGCCCTAGACTGGTAAATGCACTGAGTTTTTGTTCGCGCAACTCAGCCCAAAATGTATTGGCTATGATTGGGTCAAGCTCTGTGGCTTTAATGGCTGCGCTCATTAAGGGGATGGCGGCTTGAACTGCTGCAATAGCGCCTGATAGGCGGATGGTTAATTCTCCATCTTCTTCGGAGTTTGCAGCGCCAATCCAGCAGCTCGCAGATAGTGGCAGCGGCTGACCTGCCCAGGTGTTCAGAAGCGTGTGAGCATGAGCTTGAGAGACCTGGCAACGCAGTGTGACAGTGGCAGCAGGCTTGGGCAGTACTTTAACCGAGGCCTCCATCAGGAGTCCAAGAGTGCCGAGCGAGCCCGGCATTAAGCGGGAGATGTCATACCCTGCTACGTTTTTCATAACCTTTCCGCCAAAGGAAAGATCCTGCCCTTTACCATCCATGATGCGGGCGCCCAACACAAAATCTCGTAAGTTACCTGCACTAATGCGGCCGGGGCCAGCAAGACCAGCGGCAATCGAGCCACCAAAAGTGGCTGCATCACCAAAATGTGGAGGCTCAAAAGCAAGGACTTGATTCTTTTCTGTGAGCGCAGCCTCAATGTCTTTTAAGGGGGTGCCAGCACATGCGGTAATCACCAATTCTTCTGGTTGGTATTCCAAAATGCCAGAATGATTGCGAGTACTAAGCTTTGTAAAGGTATTGTGATTGCCGTACCAAGATTTTGTTCCGCTACCTTCAATTGAAAGAGGTGTTTTACTTTGAGCGGCTTGGAGAATCTGTTCGCGGAACGATGCAATGTGGGAATTCAAAGACTGACTCATTAGAAGCGCTCCAATTCTGGATGAGGAAGCACTCCGCCGCTAATGCGCATGCGACCATATTCTGCACAACGGTTTAAGGTGGGAATGGCTTTATCTGGATTGAGTAGCTGATCGGGATCAAAAGCATTTTTAACGCCCCAAAAAGATTCGCGCTCACCCTCACCGAACTGAATGCACATTGAATTAATTTTCTCAATACCAACCCCATGTTCACCCGTAATCGTGCCACCGAGCTCAACGCAGGCTTCCAAAATCTCAGTGCCAAAATCTTCGGCGCGGTGCCATTCTTCTTGATCGGCGCCATTAAATAAAATCAGCGGGTGCATATTGCCGTCGCCAGCATGGAAAACATTGAGGCAACCCAGACCATATTTTTTCTCCATACCCTGAATGCGTTTCAGTAGGGTGGCGATATTTCTGCGTGGAATAGTGCCATCCATGCAGTAGTAGTCTGGGGCCAAGCGCCCGGCTGCGGGGAAAGCATTTTTGCGACCACTCCAAAATTTCAGGCGCTCCGCTTCGTTTTCAGAAATCTGAATCCCACTCGCCCCTGATTTTTCAAGTACGGTAGTCATGCGTTCAATTTCTTCGGCAACCTCTTCAGGTGTCCCATCAGATTCACATAACAAAATGGCTTCAGCCTCTAGGTCATAACCTGCGTGAACAAATTCCTCTACAGCTCTAGTAGTGGCCTTGTCCATCATTTCGAGCCCAGCAGGAATGATGCCGGCAGCAATAATGGCGGCAACAGCGTTGCCACCTTTTTCAATGTCATCGAAGCTGGCCATAATGACCCGCGCCAATTTTGGTTTAGCCACCAGCTTCACGGTAACCTCGGTAACTACTGCGAGCATCCCTTCGCTACCAATCATGACTGCCAATAAATCCAAGCCTGGTGAATCCGGAGCTAGGCTACCAAATTCAACAACCTCACCATTCATCAAGAGACCGCGTACTCGCAAAACATTGTGAAGAGTTAGGCCATACTTCAGGCAGTGCACCCCGCCAGAGTTTTCATTAACGTTGCCACCAATAGAGCAAGCAATTTGCGATGAAGGATCTGGGGCGTAATACAAGCCTAAATGGGCAACTGCCTCCGAGATCGCGAGATTGCGCACTCCAGGTTGCACTACTGCAGTCCTTGTAAAAGGATCAATGCTGACAATTTTTTTGAGCTTGGCTAGCGACAGAACCAGACCTTGTGCAATCGGCATAGCACCACCTGATAAGCCTGTTCCGGAGCCTCTAGGCACCACAGGGATGCGCATGGCATAGCAAATCTTCAAGATTTGGGCGGCTTGCGCTTCCGTTTCTGGCAGGGCTACTGCCAAAGGCATACGTCGATAGGCTGCCAAGCCATCACATTCGTAGGGAATGGTATCTTCAGGCTCCCAGAGTAAAGCTTGTTCTGGGAGGATGGGTTTGAGGGCCGCTACGAGCTGAGATTGCAGGGCGCTAACAGCTGCTTGGTCTAAAGTGGTGGTCGCCATATTCATAAGACTCATTTTAGCCATTTACCTATAATGAGTTCATGGGAAATCGACTTTCAAAAATTGCCACCCGAACGGGTGATGCAGGGATGACTGGATTGGGCGACGGTAGTCGTGTTGAAAAGGATCACCTGCGGATCTGCGCCATGGGGGATGTTGATGAACTGAACTCCGAAATTGGCGTTTTAATGACTGAAACCTTCCCGGCAACGATTGCTAAAGACCTGCAAACACTTTTGTTGCAGGTGCAGCATGACCTTTTCGATTTGGGTGGCGAGCTCTGCATCCCAAACTACACCTTACTTAAACCTGAGCATGTTGCCCAGCTCGATGTTTGGCTTGAGCAATATAACCAGACCTTGCCACCTTTAACGGAATTTATCTTGCCCGGGGGCAGCCGGGCTGCAGCGCAAGCGCATGTCTGTCGTACGGTATGTAGAAGGGCTGAGCGTTCAATTGTCCGATTAGGATGGGCTGAGCCTTTGTATGACGCGCCTCGTCAATACGTCAACCGACTATCTGATTTGCTATTTGTTTTGGCGCGCGTCTTAAATCGCGAAGCTGGCGGCGGAGATGTTCTATGGAAACATGTCAAAGAAGAGGCCGCTAAAAAAAATGAGGCTAAGTAAGTTACTTAACCTCATTGATTAGATGTTACGTTGGCGCTACTTGGCGCCAATTTATTTTTTGGACTTACGACGCGCTTTCACGGCATTTGCAAGACGTTGCAATACATTGACTGAATCTTCCCAGTTGATGCACGCATCAGTAATGCTCTTGCCATACTCTAGCTTGCTAGGATCATCTTTGCCAGGAGTAAATTTCTGAGCACCGTCATTGAGATGACTTTCAATCATCACGCCAAAAATCTGACGCGATCCTGACTCAATTTGCTCGGCAATATTTTCAGCAACCACAATTTGACGCTCATGTTTTTTGCTGGAATTTGCATGTGATAAATCAACCATTAGGCTGCCCGGAAGCTTTGCTGCTACTAGCTCAGAGCAGGCTGCTTGCACAAAGCTGGCTTCATAGTTAGGCTCTTTGCCGCCGCGCAAAATAACGTGACAATCTTTATTGCCTTTGGTTTCTACAATGGATACTTGACCATTTTTATGAACCGACAGGAAGTGATGAGGGCGGCCAGCAGCTTGAATAGCATCAGTCGCAATCTTGATGTTGCCATCAGTACCATTCTTAAAACCAATTGGCGCAGATAGACCAGAGGCAAGCTCACGATGCACTTGACTCTCTGTTGTGCGAGCACCAATAGCGCCCCAAGAAATCAAGTCGGCAATATATTGCGGCGAAATCACATCTAAGAATTCGCTACCAGCAGGCATGCCTAAGCGATTAATTTCTATCAATACCTGACGCGCAATTCTTAAGCCTTCTTCAATGCGATAGCTCTCATCAAGGTAAGGATCATTAATGAGACCTTTCCAACCTACGGTGGTGCGAGGTTTTTCAAAGTAAACGCGCATCACAATCTCGAGTTCACCGGCAAAACGTTCGCGTTCAACTAAGAGGCGTTGACAATATTCGAGCGCCGCACTTGGATCATGAATGGAGCACGGTCCGATGATGACTAACAGGCGATCATCTTTGCCATGAAGAATATTGCGAATTTTAGTACGCGTTTTACTGATTAAGCTTTCAATCAAGGTACCTGAAATAGGAAAGAAACGAATCAAATGTTCTGGCGGAGGCAGAACAGTGATGTTGTGGATGCGTTGATCGTCGGTATCTGACGTTTTATCAACGGCAGCGTACCAATTGGCGGGATTAGTATTTTGTTGGCTCATCCCGCTATTTTAAGCTGGATCAGGCTGTTCCACCCACGGTTAGGCTGTCAATCCGTAAAGTCGGCTGGCCAACCCCTACCGGAACGCTTTGCCCTTCCTTGCCGCAGACGCCTACGCCACTATCCAATTTCAGGTCATTTCCGATCATGGAAACTTGTTTTAAGGACTCCGGGCCGCTGCCGATAATGGTGGCACCTTTGACGGGGTACTGAATTTTTCCGTTCTCGACCCAATAGGCTTCTGATGCAGAAAAGACAAATTTTCCACTGGTGATGTCTACTTGCCCACCACCAAAATTGACGGCGTAGAGGCCGCGTTTGATGCTCGCCACAATTTCTTGGGGATCATCTTTGCCTGCCAACATATAGGTGTTGGTCATTCGTGGCATGGGTAGGGAAGCAAAGCTTTCGCGTCGTCCATTGCCGGTAAGGGGCATTTTCATGAGGCGGGCATTCAGGCTGTCCTGAATATAGCCCTTCAATATCCCATCCTCAATCAAAGTAGTGCATTGGGTTGGCGTACCTTCATCATCAATATTGAGTGAACCGCGTCGGCCGGAGAGGGTGCCGTCATCAACAACTGTCACCCCTTTAGCTGCAACCCGTTGGCCGATCCGCCCGGCAAAAGCAGAGGATCCCTTTCGATTGAAGTCCCCCTCTAGGCCATGACCTACTGCTTCATGTAATAAGACTCCAGGCCAGCCTGGACCCATCACTACCGTCATTGGTCCAGCAGGTGCCGGACGAGAATCTAAATTCACTAGTGCGCTATCAACCGCCTCATCAACATAGCGATGAATCAGTTCTGTATTGAAGTAGCTGTAGTCATGCCTTGCACCGCCACCAGAAGAGCCGGATTCGCGGCGACCATTTTGTTCGGCGATCACATGTACTGAGACGCGTACTAATGGGCGTACATCAGCCGCCAGTAAACCGTCAGCTCGTACGACTAAGACCACATCAAATTCACCAGCAAGGCTAGCCATGACTTGAATCACGCGTGGGTCACGCGCTTTTGCGCGACGTTCAATCCCTTCGAGTAAGGCAATTTTTTCTTCAGGGCGCAAAGAGCCCAAGGGGTTAAGGTCGGCATAGAGTTTATTTGCAACCGGATGAAATATTTTGCTCGCGATTGCTTGCTTGCCACCTTCAGGTCCAATGACTCGAGTAGCTTTGGCAGCCTTATTGAGCGCTTCTAAATTAATTTCATCTGAATACGCAAAAGCTGTTTTATCGCCATAGATCGCGCGCACTCCCACGCCTTGATCAATATTAAAACTACCTGATTTGACGATGCCTTCTTCAAGGCTCCAACTTTCACTGCGGGTATGTTGAAAATAGAGGTCAGCATCATCCAGTTGATGCGTAAACATACTGCCAAAGGTACGATGTAAATCTTGTTCTGTCAGTCCGGTAGGTTCCAGCAAAATCGATTTGGCTAGCTTTAAGAGATCTGCTTGTTTTTTAGCTTTAGTCCAATGACTCGGAAAGAGTGCTTCTGGTGCATTCATATTGATTTAAATATAACCTTCGATTTTTATAGCTTGCGATGTTGCAGAGCGGGTAACTTAGAGCGTACCTCGTTTACTTTATTCTTGCTGAGAGTTCCAGAGATAAAGCCCTCACCCTCAGGCAAATTTGTCAGAATAGCCCCCCAGGGGTCGATTAGCATGCTATTACCCCAGGTGCGTCGCTGATTGAGGTGGGTGCCGCCTTGAGCCGATGCGAGGACGTAGGATTGGTTTTCAATGGCACGGGCGCGCAGGAGAATTTCCCAATGATCTTTACCGGTCGTGTAAGTAAATGCGGCGGGGATGATGTGGCAGTCCACCTCTCCTAAAGAGCGGTATAACTCCGGAAAGCGCAGGTCATAGCAAATACTGAGACCAAATCGCCAAGCCTGGTGGTTGATGGTGAGACTCAATACGCTCGGTGTATCGCCTGCCTCAATGGTTTCTGATTCGGCGTAACGCTCGGTTTCATTCTGAAAGCCAAATAAATGAATCTTGTCGTAGCGGCCAACCTGCTGTCCTTGGGGGTCAAATACCAAAGTGGTATTGAGCACCTTGTTAGGTAACTGAGCTTCTAGTGGAATAGTGCCGGCAACCAAATGAACCTCATACGCCTTGGCAATATCAGATAGCTGCTCTTGAATCGGACCGCTGCCTAATTTTTCTCGTGCGAAAACTTTATCGGTATCTTTTAAACCCATTAAGCAAAAGTATTCGGGTAGGACTACTACCTGGGCACCAACTTTTGCAGCTTGTCCAACCAAGCGTTTAGCAGTATCAAGGTTTTCTTGAAGATTCGGCGTTGACACCATTTGAACCGAGGCGATATTCAAATCAGAACTGCTGGCTGGAATATTCATAAATGTTTAAGCGGGGGCGGTGGGGTTGATGGTGCTGGGTGTGTTGTTAGGCGCACTATTCGGTGCGCTTGGCTTCACTTGTTCTTTTAATAAGCCTTTGCTGCGAATAGATTCCATTGTTTTTGCATCAATTGGTTGACCTTTTTGGTCTAACGGAATAATTTCAGGTTCAGTCCAAGAGCCCTGAACTAGGTAATCCGTCTGCATCGCACGATTAATTTGATTCGTAATGAGATATTGACCCACTAGGGCGCTCAGGCCAACAATTGGGTTTATCATAAAGGCAGCCACTACCGAGCCTGCCGCCGCATCTATCGTTGGAAATACGGTGACCCGTAGATCTTGATTCTCTTTGGGAATATTGATGTCACCTGTGATAGCTACACGAGCTTGATCAAGCTCCATGGTGAACTCATTGGCATGCGCAATACCACTTTGAATGCTAAAGCTGCTTTGAATAGTGTTAAAGGGCGTTCCCTTAGTGACAATGTTTCCTAGGCTGCCTTGAAGGTCAAGTGTCGCAAAACGGAATAAACTTTGCAGACTTAACACGTTGAGTAGTTTGGCTGCATCAGAGTTCACCTCTAATAGGCGACCTTTGTTCAGGTTTAAATGAATTTTTCCAGACAAGGTGCCGTAGTCGGGTTTAAATAATGGCCCATCCCATTCAAGTTGACCATCCAGTTTTCCTTGGCCACCTTCTACAGATTTGGCGCTCGTCCAATGCCCAATAATTTGGCCGGCATCTTTGACATTCATATTGATATTTAAGCTACTGTGCTCATTTTTATCCGCCTGACTACTCGCCCATTGCCCCGATAGGGTGGAATCACCCTGGGGATTTGAGATTTGAAGAGACTCAAGCTTTAAGAGATCTTTGCTTGTTTGCGATTTAATTTTGATTGCACCCAGTTGGGCCTTAGCCCAGGAGAAGTCATCAATCGTAATGTTGGCGCTGGGAATCGAGTTAGGACCAAATGGTGTCTTACTTTGCTGATGATTCTTGTGCCAGGATTTACCAGAAGGTGTCGTGGCAGTTTCTACCGCAGGCTTGGCGATGGCCTGAGCATCTGGAATGCGCAGTTTGCTAAGGCGTCCAGAAATGAAACCACTTGGATTGGCGCTCGTTTCGCCCTGCCATTGAAGCTGACCTGCGACTTGGGGTGAGTTAATGCGAAATTGCCAGATATCATTTTTACTGGACCCAGTTAAGTTGGCATCAGTCCAGATACGATCAAGCAGAATCAGTTTTTTGAATTGGGCAGTCAGCGCAAAGTTGTCTTCACTGACGGATGCTGACTTTGCTTTTTTGGGGGCTGGACCAGAGCTTAAGAAGTCATGCCATCTATCCCCATTCAATTCTGGGGCTTGTAGATTGAGGGCAAACCCTTGTGGTGGAATGATGGCCGCAGCACCAATCCCCAGGGCGAAACGCCACTCATTATCCAGGCCTAGACTACCTTGCGTTGTAATTTGATCGCCTATTTTCGCTGACCAAGATAGGTGCGCATTACTTGCTTTGCTATTAGCAAATGTTTTGACATTCAATGCTCCTAGCATGGGAGCTCCAGCGGCTTTATTTAAAGGCTCGGGTATTTGGCTGCTCCAATTTTTTAAATCAAACTTTAGATTGGTTTCGCTACCAGCTTTATTAAAGTTGAGCATGCCTTGATATTTTGCTGAGCCACTCATAGCGCTCAACATCGTGCGGACTTGCGGGTTGAGGTCTTCAGAAAAATATTGTTTGATAAAACCACCATCGATATTGCCGTTGATTGCAAAACTTTGGCTATCGGCAGTAGATGGGTTACTGGTGATTTTGATTGATCCGCCTAAAAAGTCGGCCGTTACATCTTCAAATTCAGGATTGACTTCAGTAATACGAATTTTGCCTTTGAGATTCTCGAGGGGTGGCAGACTTGCCCACTGTGCGCGATTGTTCGGTAGATCGAGTTTTGCATCTACTTTGACATCACCTTTTCCTGAGAGTGGAACCTTCAAAGCAAGATTTAAATTAGCCTGTCCAGTGAGTTCAAGATTCTTTTCTAAGCTAGGTTGCTTTTTGCCAAGTGGTGAGGCAAAAAGATAGTTCAGCATGGAATGTGCTTCACCTTGTGCATTGCCATTGACTGTCAGGATCAGTTGCTTGGCACTGACATTTGGAATTGCGGCGACTACATTGCTTAATGCTACATCTTGGTAGCCAGCTTTAGATACATTTACATTGAGGGCGGCTTGATTCATCTTGATTTCGCCAATCAAGTTTGTAAATCCCGGCCACTCTCCTTGCGCTTTATCCAGCAGGGGGGCTGGCTTAAAGCTTGCATTTGAGAGAGGTAGATTTAAAGAGAACTCACCCGCTTGATCTGTGGAGAAGGGGATTTGATTAGGGTCCCCTTTGATATGTAAACTCCCGTTTTGAATCAGTCCCGCACCAAAAGCTTTACCTAGGTATTGCTTAGTGTCGCTATCCATGCCAACTGGGAGATAGCGATAAGCGCTGGCAAGTTTAGCTTGTGCAAAATTCATATCCAAAGTGATTTGATCGGCTTGCTTCGGTCCGCCGATGAGATAGCTAGCGTTGAGTGTGGTATTAATTTCAGGATTACTGAGGCTCAATTGTTTTGCGTTAATGACCCAGTTGCCCTTTGATTTCATCCAGCTAATTTGACCGCTTGCTTTATCTAGTTTGATTTTTGGCTCAACTAAAAAATCGTTGACGACTAGTTCTAAGTTTGAAGAGCTTAGGCTGAGATTGCCTTGGTTTTGATCGCCAGTAAGGTTGCCCGATAAATTGGAAACACTAGGTATTGTTTTATCCATGCCCACGAAGCTCAAGTTGCGGAGTTGGGCGCTAACGGAAAAATCCAGTTTGTTAGTGTTAATCCAGCTACTTGGTAAGGACAAAGCTGCTAGGGCCGATTGACTCTCGGCCCAGTTGATTTCCAGATTCTTTAATTCACCTTCTGCCTTGGACGCCTTAATCCATTGCCGCACTTTTTTAGAAAGAGGCAGGTTGAGAGCGAATAAGGCGACATCCTTAACATCGACCTGTGGGGATGAGAAGCCAAATTCTTTAATTTCTTCACTATCCTTAGGCGGCCTCCACTTGAAGGTCATGGGGCTTAGATTCTCAAGTGGTGCTGTGTTGGCAATGCCAAGTTCTTGCCATGCTAGCGACTTAGTGCTGACTGATAGCATGCGACCATCAGTCTCTTGAACTAGCTCACTTTCTAATTTGCCAAACTCAATCGGCTCCTCATCTTTAATCAACTGAATCTTCAATTGTTTGGCGGCGATCGAGAACGCACCACCATCTGGTTTGCCCCGATCAAGATTCATGCGTCCTTTGGAGCTGATTGTGCCTCCTAGCGCATAGAGAGGTACATTAAAGTCTTTTGCTACTTGGTTTAAGTCTAGTTCAGCAAAATTCCAATTAAATTCTCCAATCCAGTCTTTCCAGTTGCCAGCTTGTCCACCTAGGCGATGCACAAAATCTGCATTGATCTGTAGCCGATCTTTGTACCAGGGTGTAGTTGCAATCATGCTAGCGCGATGTTTGCGCAAACCATTGCTTAAGTTGAATTCCTCAAACTGAATGGAAGTGCTCAGTTTTTTACTTTGGAGGTCATCCCAAAAGAATTGGACCTGACTGACTTTGATGTCATCTTGTGCCAACAGCCAGTTTTCAGCTGCAAAGTCATTTGGCTTGCCATGGATTGGGATGCCGGCGATCGAGATCACTCCCTTGGCATCTCTTTTGGCATAAATTCGGGCCCCATTAAAATTTAATTGATGAAAGTAGGGCTCGAGATGATAGAAGGAGAGCCAACTAAGTTCACCACTAATTTTTTCAATCTCTAGCAGAGGAGGAGATTTATCGGTGCCATGAAAACGCAAGCCGGTGATTTGAAATTCTGGCCTGAGGCCAACCCAAGAAACCTGTAAATCATCAATGGCAATATCTGCCCCAAGTCTTGCGCTAATGAATTTCTCAAGGGTAGGTTTGGATTTTTCAATTTGCGGCCACAGTACAAACCGTACCCCAAGATGTCCAAGGACAACTATCCCCAAAATAAACCCTGTCAAGATCAGTAGGCGCTTGCTCCATCGCCCCTTACCATCTTGGGGGGATTGATTGGAGGCCCCTAGAAGGCGGCTTGGGATGAGGTTTCGCAGCATGGGCTCTATTATCCGTCACTGCAAGGTGATCGCAAAGAGTCTCCGGAATCGGTTTTGCAAGCTGCCTGGCTCGGATTAAGATGCTGATATGACTCATTTTTCTTCCCAATTAGATTTTCTCAAAGAGCACTCCACCTATGCGCAGCGTTGGCTCAATGCTCAGCCAGCTTGGGAGGCTTGGTTACAGGAGCAGGGCTCAGAAAAAATTGATACCAGCGCTATTCAAGCGCTCTTGAAGGATTGCGAGTCAGCGATTGACCAAGATGAGCAGAATGAGGCTCAATTTATGGCTGATCTGCGTCTAGCGCGCCAACGTTTAATGGTGTGGTTAGGTTTTCGTGATCTGAATGGTTTAGCGGATCTGGATGAGGTCACTCAAGGCTTGAGTTACTTTGCGGAGTTGGTGGTAGGTTTATCAATTG
>CANGEC010000037.1 GCA_947452625.1 Burkholderiaceae bacterium | reverse complement strand
TAGGGTTCAGGATGACGGCCTAGCGGCTAAGGCGGGGAATTCATGTTAATTAGCGATATTGCCATGCTGATGTTGTGTGGCAGCGCCTCAGGATTTTTCGCAGGCTTGCTTGGAATTGGTGGTGGCATGATTTTGGTGCCCTTCATGATTTTGGTTTTTAACCATCTGGGATTTAATCAAGCAGTGATCGTCCATATGGCGATCGCTACTGGTATGGCAACCATTCTCTTTACAACCTCTTCTGCTGTTTGGGCCCATCACAAACACGGCTCAATTGATTGGAGGCTAGTACTGGCCTTAAGCCCCGGAATGGTGGCAGGCGGACTGATTGGTGGTAGCGAACTCTTTGAAGCACTTAAGACATCCTGGCTCTCGCTATTCTTTGCCATCTTTATCATCTATACCTCGATTCAGATGTTCATCAATAAAAAACCAAAGGCTGGCAGAGACTTGCCTGGTCCAGTCGGTCTATTTTCTTTTGGTGCATTTGCGGGTGCCTTAGCTAGCCTTGTTGGAGCTGGCGGCGCTTTCATTACTGTGCCGTTCATGCTTTGGTGCAATGTAAAACCGCATGTCGCTATGGCTAGCTCTTCAGGGCTAGGTTTTCCAATCGCGGCGGCTGCAACCATTGGTTATATGTATGGCAGCTGGGGTAATCCGAATTTGCCAGCAGGTTCACTGGGGTTTGTGTATCTACCTGCAGTAGCCTGCATTGTGGCAGTGAGCATCTTCACCGCACCTCTTGGGGCTAGATTAGCCAGAAAACTGAATGTAGTTCAGCTAAAACGGATCTTTGGCGTGCTGCTATTTTTCCTTGCGATCTTCATGCTTAATGAAAGTCGCAAGGCCTTCGGCTATTAAGCAGTGTACTGCTGACGTAAGACATTCTTCTGCACTTTACCCATCGCATTGCGCGGTAAATCAGCAACAATCTCCAAGCGCTTTGGAATTTTAAAGTTCGCAATTTGAGTTTTAAGCGTAGTAATCATCGCCTGAGCATCTAACTTGGCACCGGCCTTGGGCACCACAACCGCCATGACAGCCTCGCCAAAATCTGGATGTGGAATACCAATCACAGCACTTTCTTCAACCCCATCCATATCGTCGATAAAACTCTCAATTTCTTTTGGATAAACGTTATATCCACCAGAGATAATCAAGTCCTTACTGCGGCCAACGATGCACAAATACTCTTTAGGCGCATTACCGCCATTAGCAGCCCCGCCCCAGCGACCAACGTCACCCGTCTTAAACCAACCGTCCTTTGTGAACTCTTCGGCAGTCTTCTCTGGCATGTGCCAGTAACCCTTAAATACGTTTGGCCCTTTTACTTGAATATTACCAATCTCATCAACACCACACAGTTTGTTGTTTTCATTAACAAGGCGAACCTTAACGCCAGGCAATGGTAGCCCTACCGATCCGCCTACGCGATTTCCCTTGTAAGGATTGGAAACCAACATCACCGTCTCGCTCATGCCATAACGCTCCAAAATCGATTGGCCAATGACGTCCTTAAAAGTGTTAAAGGTTTCCGTTAGTAATGGGGCAGAGCCCGAAACAAACAAACGCATATTGCGTGCAACTTCCTTGGTAAAACCCTTATCAGCCAAGAGCCGCACATAGAAAGTGGGAACCCCCATCATGACCGTTGATTGCGGCATGTGATGAATGAGTTGTGCTGTATCTAGACGTGGCAACCAAATCATCTTGCTACCGTTAATCAAAGCACCATGCGCAGCCACAAATAATCCGTGTACATGGAAAATCGGCAAAGCATGCAAGAGCACATCACCTTTTTTCCAACCCCAAAACTTTTGCAAGACCTGCGCATTACTGCCCAAGTTCCGATGAGTCAGCATCGCGCCCTTACTGCGGCCTGTCGTACCTGAGGTATACAGAATCGCTGCAAGATCATCGTGCTTTGCTTCTACAGTTTTAAAGCGATCACTCTGCGAAGCTGCACGCTCCAATAAACTTCCAGTGCGATTCTCATCTAAGGTCAAGACATGTTTGGTGCCTGCCTTAAACGCCACCTTGGATACCCAGGAGAAATTCTTGCCACTACACACCACCACAGCAGGCTCAGCATTCTCAATGAAATATTGCATCTCAGCAGCTTGATAGGCTGTATTAAGCGGAAGATAAACATAGCCTGCACGAATCGTGGCGAGATACAAAAATAGCGCTTCTGGAGATTTTTCAACCTGTACGGCAATGCGCGAACCCTTTGGCAACTTCAGACTTTTTAACAAGTTGGCCATCATGGCAGTCGCGCGTTCAAGATCACTCCAAGAGTAATAAAGGCCATCATGCGTTTCAATTGCGCAAGCTTTTTTATCTTTTGGAAAACCTTTTTCCAGTAAGGAATACAAATTCATTGGAACCTCAAAAATAACAATTTAATAGTAAAAAAATTAATCCAGCTTAGCGCCAGACGCTTTTGCAACTGCGCCCCAACGCTTAATATCCGCCGCCACAAACTTTCCAAAAGCATCTCCAGATAGGCGGGGAGTATCAGAACCATTGGTGGTCCAAATGACTTTCAGCTCAGGGGTATTGATAGCCTTTTGTACCTCAACAATCATTTTTTCAACAATTGGTTGGGGTGTACCTTTAGGCGCAAACAAACCATACCAAGTGCTCACTTCGTAACCTACTAATCCGGCCTCAGCTGCAGTTGGTACATCCGGGAAACCAGGTGCGCGCTTTTGGGATGCCACCGCTAAAGCAACAATTTTTCCATTGTTAATCTGCTGTGCTGAGGAGCCCAAACCATCGAACTCAATATCCACCTGCCCAGCGATTAAATCACTCATGGCAGGACCTGCGCCACGATAAGGGATGTGAGTGATAAAGGTTTTGGTTTGCATCTTAAATAGCTCGCCTGCAAGGTGATGGGATGAGCCATTGCCCGCGCTAGCATAGTTAAATTTGCCAGGATTTTTCTTTAAGAGCTCGATAAACTCTTTTAAGTTTTTGACTTGCACATTCTTTGGATTAACAACAATCACTTGAGGTGGGTTTGCCACCATCGCTACAGGTATAAAACTTTTTTCAATGTCGTAATCTAGATTGGGATACATTGCCGGCGCAATTGCATGATGGGCGGCGCCCATAAAAAAGGTGTATCCGTCTGGGGCTGCTTTAGCAGCAATAGAAGCGCCTAATGTGCCGCCAGCACCGCCACGGTTATCGATAATAATTTGCTTGCCCAGCTGCTTGGTAAGCTGAGCTGCCAAAGGACGGGCAAAAGCGTCTGTTCCACCACCCGCTGGAAATGGGACAACAATCGTAATGGGTTTAGTCGGCCATTCTTGCGCGACCGCAACCAGTGGTAACGCACACAGAATAAAGAATACTTTTTTTAACAAACCGCTCGCTACTTGGGATTGTCGCTTGAAATAATGGCGCATTTTTGCCTCCTGTGGATATCAACTGTTGGCTGATCTATTTTTATTTACTGTGGGATGATTTTAAGGGGTCTTGATCCTTTTTGGCCAAACTGGCTTTCAAGGGCTCATTAAACGCCCTACAGCCTTGGAATACACGATTTCGCCATTAGCAAAGCGCTCATGATTCTCCTCAACACTGCCTAAGTCGTAGAGATAATTGACCATCAAACCGGCAGACTGTCTTAAACCTTTTCTGGAAAGGTCGGCTGCCCAGTTAATTTGATGGAGTTTTGCGCCATTGCCCAAATGAAACTTGGCAACCGGATTGCCATCACGCGCTGCCGAACCTAAACCTAGATAGATGCTTGCCAAGCACAACAAAGCCTCCTGCTCTTTTTCAGAGGCCTCATCAGGATGCCAGCCGGCACTGATTCGCTCAGCCCAAGATTTATTTTGCAAACCCAAAACCTCTAAGGCCTGGTCACGCGCAGATTTGATTGCAGGTTTGAAACGCTCCGGCGGTACGCCCTCTCCAAAACTTGCGCCAGAGGCAACCCAATCAATGAAACCCGGAATGGGCGACAAAGTCACAAATGTTTTTAAACCCGGAAACTCAGCCTTCAATTGCTCAGCAACCCGCTTAATCAGAAAGTTACCCATCGAAACACCGCGTAAACCAGGCTCGCAGTTACTAATGGAATAAAAAGCAGCAACCTTAAATTGATTGATCTGATCCATGGTCTCCGCCCGCTTATCTACCAAGGGCGTGATCACTGCAGGTATTTCAGGTAAGAGCGCTACTTCCACAAAGATTAGAGGCTCATTTGGCAGTTGCGGGTGGAAGAAAGCAAAGCAACGACGGTCTGGCTGCAAACGGCGTCGCAGATCATCCCAACCATCAATCGCATGCACAGCTTCATGCTGAATTAATTTCTCCAAGACTTCAGCGGGTGATTTCCAATCCACCCGATGCATCTTCAAAAAACCAGGGTTAAACCAAGACGAAAGTAGATGACGCATATCAAAATCAACAGCAGTCAACTCTGGCTTCTTATCCAAAATTTGCAGCAGATCACGGCGCATTTGCACAACCGCCGCAGTACCCTCGCTAGCACGATTTAAGCGACGAAACAATTCTTGGCGAGGCGACTCAACGGTGCGTTGTAAGCGCACATAGTTACGCGCATTGGTTTCCGCCATATAACTTTGCGCCGCCTTCATCACCGCATCGGCGTCCGGATTTAACTTTTCAAAAAGATAGTTAAAAAACTGGACATGCTGGTCCTTGCCCAACTTACGATAGTTAGTTACTACTTCGTCCGCCATGCTCACAGCATTGGACTCCCCTCGCTCAGAATTCAAGCGCTTGACAGCATTATTCGCTTTGGATAAATTGCGCGCTTTTGCTAACTTTTCCAGCATATCAATCTTTCAAATGAGGTAAATCAGAGGGGAAATTCAGCGTAACAACTGTGCTTTACGGACCTTTTATAGACAAGATGGCTAAATTCGCAAAGATAGCTACAAAAGACCTAAAAACAGAAAGTTTTAACTACAGTTGGATGCTGTTTTTCGCATTTACTCTCACTATAAGGTAAATTCCGAAAAAAATCATAGGGATAGACAACCACTGCCCCATGGATAAGCCAAGACCCAATAGACCCAAGAAAGCATCTGGTTCTCGAGCAAATTCCGCTAAAAAACGGCAAATACCGTAACCCAGCAGAAAAAGGCCAGATACTTGCCCTATTTTTCTAGGCTTTCTGGCATAAATCCACAGAACAATTCCCAGCGTAATACCCTCACCCAAGAATTGATAAATCTGAGAGGGGTGGCGCGGCAGGTTATCAACCATCGGAAAAATCATGGCCCAAGGTAAATCTGTCGGACGCCCCCATAACTCACCATTAATAAAGTTTCCGAGCCTACCAAACGCTAAGCCAAAAGGCACTAAAGGAGCAACGAGATCACTGACCACAAAAAAATGGGTTTTCTGTCTGTTGGCAAACCATAGTAAGGCCAATAAAACCCCCAATAACCCCCCGTGAAAAGACATGCCACCTTCCCATATCTTCAGAATATCCAAGGGATGCGAGAGATAAAACCCCGGCATATAAAACAAGGTGTAGCCAATCCGGCCACCTAACACCACACCAAGCACACCGGCAAACAAAAGATCCTCTAGGTCTTTGTAAGTCCACCCTAATGCTTGGTATTGGGGTGCTCGAATACGGATGCGACCGAGCAACAGAAATTGTGCAAATGCCAACAAGTACATCAAGCCATACCAATGAATCGCAAAGGATCCAATCCGAATCGCGGCGGGATCAAACTGCGGATGAATTAGCATAGGAGAAGCTTAAGATTTGGATTGATCAAAGTTATGCAACTCATGACCCAAGTCCCGATAGGCTTTATAACGCTCACGTCCTGCTAAGCGCTCTGCCTCATTCACAGTCACCACTTCGACAATGCGAGGAAACCGGGCAACTAAGGCAGGTACATCTTGGGGCATACGCATCCCCAAATGAATCAGGACATCAGCATGAGGGAGCGCCTGGAGTGAGGGGGAGGCGACATCATCGGTTAATACAATCGGTGTTTCTATTGCTGCCTCATCCTCAATGAAACAATGCGGCAAGAAATCCACCGCACTAAACGTCCAAAGTAATTCATCAAGTTTTTTAAGATCTGTAAGCTCACCAACCATCACAATGTTTCTCACTGGCTGACCTGCGGGCGTTGCGCTCCAGATCTTGCGCGTTAAGCGACAAGCGTATTCCAGCTTGTCAGCAACATTACTGTGAAAATCAATGCGGGCCATGAGTGCAGTCTTAAATAATTACTTTTGTTCAAGCAAATAATTAATGAGCAAAGGTACAGGGCGACCAGTCGATCCCTTGGCTGCACCACTCTTCCAGGCAGTTCCAGCGATATCCAGGTGAGCCCATTTGTATTTTTCTGTGAAGCGCGACAAGAAACAAGCAGCAGTCACACTACCGGCCGGACGTCCGCCAATATTTGCTACATCGGCAAAATTGGATTTCAGTTGCTCGTGGTAAGCGGCATCCAAGGGTAGACGCCAGACAGTATCGAGCGAGGCTTGACCAGCCTTCGTGAGAGCACTGACCAACTCTTCATCTTCTGAAAATAAACCGCTATGAACGTGGCCTAGGGCAATCACGCAAGCACCTGTGAGTGTTGCCACATCAATCACGGCTTTTGGTTTAAAGCGCTCCACATAGGTCAACGCATCACACAAAATTAAACGGCCTTCAGCATCCGTATTGAGTACCTCAATCGTCTGCCCCGACATGCTTTTCACAATATCCCCGGGGCGAGTTGCTTTACCGGATGGCATATTTTCACAAGTTGGCACCACCCCAATCACATTCTTTTTCAGCTTCATTAAAGCCGTGGCATACATCGTGCCAATCACCGAAGCAGCGCCGCACATGTCGTACTTCATTTCATCCATGGCTTCGCCTGGTTTTAAAGAAATACCGCCTGTATCAAAGGTAATGCCTTTACCAACCAAAACAATCGGCGCCTCACCAGCCTTGCCACCCTGATGACGCATCAGAATAAATTGCGGTGGGGTCTCAGAGCCTTTCGCAACCGATAAGAAAGAACCCATGCCCAAGGCTTCGATTTGCTTTAAGCCCAACACCTCGACCTTTAACCCCGTCTTCTTTGCTAGACCTTGAGCAGTTTTACCAAGATAAGTCGGAGTGCATACATTAGGGGGTAAATTTCCCAGATCTTTGGCCAGATGCATGCCCTCAACCATTGCTACACCCTGGGCTACTGCCGCCTTCAAGTCTTGAGCGCAATCATCATTGCCTGCAAAGGTGAGGTGCGCAAAAGCATCTGCCTTATCCTTAGCTTTAAATTTCATGGCAGGCTGACGAACCCCAAAACGATAGGCTTGATCGCCTGCATATTGAATTGTCAAACGCACTTCCTCGGCCAAGAAGTCTGCTTTATGGCCCATAGAAAAACTGGGCACAAACCAAACTGCATTTTTGATGGTGGTGCTGCTAAGGTTTTTTAAGGTGGCTCTAGCGAGCTTTGCGTAGGCATTTAAATTTCGACTCGTGCTCAACGTTAAATCCCCCAAGCCCACCAATAAAACACGCTTCACCTTCACTCCATTAGGGACCCAGGATTTTTCTGCACGCAACAGGCAGGTGGAGGCCTGTTTACCATCTAAATCACCAAGATCCTTTGCATGCGTGACCGACCCTCCAAGCAAACGATCTAATTCCAATAAAAGCCCTGGTTTTGGCTTAGATGCACCAAAATCATCTAAATGGGTCTTGGAATAACCCAAAATCAAGCAGTCAGTCGCTTGACCGAGCAAGATCGCCAGACTGGATTTAAGCTGTTTTGCGCTATGCAGGTCGGCGTGAGGGAAAATTTTGGTGCTAAATTGAATAGTCATAATGTATTGCGGTTTTTCAGTCAATTCAAAAGGGTTAATCGTGATTTATCCATTATCCTCCGACATGAGGAATCGCTCTTGAAGTTGCACCCCAAAACCTGCTAGCTAGCCAATACTACCAAGACATCTACGTATCCATGATTTTTAAACAAGCCCTGCGCCGCGAATTGAGTTTTACGACTGGCGGTGTTTTTTTGGTCTTGGTCACTATCATGATTACCACCCTTGTCATACGTATTCTGGGTTTTGCAGCCAATGGGTCCGTGAACCCCAAAGACGCCTTAGTGTTAATTACGCTAGCCACCCTAGGCTATATGGCCGTCTTACTCACAGTCTCTTTATTTGTAGCCGTCCTAATTGTCTTGGTGCGCTGGTACAAAGATTCTGAAATGATTGTCTGGTTCGCCAGCGGCCTAAGCGTTTCAAATCTGATTGGGCCAATTCTGCGATTTGCTTTGCCACTCATTTTTATCATTGCCCTCTTGGCCTTATTTGTTTGGCCTTGGGCCAACCGAGAATCAACCCTGATTAGCCAACGTTTTCAGCAACGTGATGATGTTTCCATGGTAGTTGCCGGTCAATTTAAAGAATCCGCTAAAGCTGAGCGGGTGTTTTTTATTGAAGAATTGGATGTTGAGAAAAATGAAGTAAAGAATGTGTTTGTAGCGGATTCTAAAAATGGTCGGCTCAGTATCGCTGTTGCCTCAACTGGCTATATTCAAAATTCCACAGGGGGCGAGAAAGCAATCGTCTTAAATAATGGTCGTCGTTATGAAGGCCAACCAGCACAACCAGATTTTCGAATTCTAGAGTTTGCGGAATACAACACCAAAATTCGGAATAAAGAGGCGCTAAGTCCTGCGCCACGCGATCGCGAGAAAACCATTCGAGAGTTACTAGAGGATCCCAACCCCGCAGCCAAAAATGCCAATCAAGCCGAATTGCTCTGGAGAATTGGGTTGCCCCTCATGGCGCTAGGCTTGGTGCTGATGGCAATTCCCTTGGCTTATGTCAATCCGCGACTTGGTAATTACACTGCCATGTTTTATGCAGTGCTGATTTATTTAATTTATAGCAACCTGTTAAATCTGACGCAAAATTTTGTTGCTCAAGGAAAGGTGAATGTCTTCGTTGGCGTTTGGCCCATCCACTTCATCGCACTCATCATTGCCATTGCACTGATTCGTAATCGCATCAATCCTTCTCTCAAATGGTGGCGTCGACAGCTACCCGCCGCATTCGCTCGCAAATGAAACTACTTTTTCCCTTCATCTTCGAGCGCTATTTAGCACGGCAAATTTATGCGGCCTTTGGCTTTATTTTGTTTGCCTTGGTGGCGCTGTTTTTGTTCTTCGATATTCTGAGTGAACTGGGCTCAGTCAATGGTCAGTACACCCTTCCCCTGGCTTTGCTGCATGTCCTTCTGAAAGCGCCTAGCCGTATTTCCGAAATCATTCCTATCGCTGGTTTAATCGGCAGTATTTATGTATTTGCTATGTTGGCCAGCCAATCAGAATTCACCATTCTGCGTATCGCTGGTCTTGACGTGAAACGCGGCCTCATCACACTGATGAAGATTTCCTTACCGCTCATCGCTATCACCCTGCTCATGAGCGAGTGGGTTGGTCCTTATGCCGAATCTCAGTCCGATCAAATTCGCATGAAGGCTTTGGGCTCGGGATATAACTCTCAATTTAGAACTGGGGTTTGGGTCAAAGATCGTCTGCGTGACGAAGATGGTAGCGGGCCCATTCGCCCTGGCGTACGCTATGTCAACGTCGGCAAGATTGAAAAAGATAATGAGATCAAAAACATCCGCATGTACGAGTTTGATGATGCCTATCGCCTTCTGTCGATTCGCAGCGCTGCGTCTGGCAGGTTTGACCATACGGGCCTGTGGATTCTGGATGACGTCACAGAAACTCGATTCAAGGAAACAAAGCAGGTCGACCCCCTCAATCCAGTGTACTCAGCCCAAACCCTTACCCATCCATTGGTCAGTCTTGAGTCGGAGGTTACTCCGCAAATCCTGAGCGTGCTGCTGGTTAGCCCAGAAAAAATGTCCATTTTTAGCCTTGGGCAATTTATTCGTCACCTTCAAGAAAATAAACAAGATACACAGCGGCACTCCATCGCCTTTTGGAAAAAAGTGATTTACCCTTTCACGATTTTTGTGATGCTTGCACTAGCACTACCTTTTGCCTATCTCAGAGTCCGGGCGGGAAGCGTTGGCATCAAAGTCTTTGGTGGAATCATGCTTGGCATGAGTTTTCAGCTCTTCAACTCACTTTTTTCAAACGTGGGCCTGCTTGGGTCATGGCCAACCCTACTAACCGCCCTTACGCCACCTCTGTTGTACTTCTTGCTGGCACTGATTGGTTTGCGACTAGTCTCTAAAGCTTAATACACAAAATTCATTTAGAATTTGATTACTATATCTTTGTGGATATATAAGGACGAAATCTCATATGAATCTGCATCAATTTCGCTTTGTGCGTGAAGCAGTAAGACAAAACTTCAACCTGACTACCGCTGCAAAGGCTCTGTTTACCTCCCAACCGGGGGTATCCAAAGCCATCATCGAGCTAGAAGATGAGTTGGGCGTAGAAATCTTTCGTCGTCACGGCAAGCGCATTCGCTCCCTGACGGAACCTGGTAAACGCATCCTGGTTTCTATTGAGCGCATCTTGGATGAAGTGGAAACCTTGAAACGCGTGGGAAAAGATTTTGCCAGTCAGGATCAAGGCAGCTTTGTCATCGCCACTACCCACACTCAAGCACGCTATGCCTTACCAAAAGTGCTGACAGAATTTACCAAACGATTTCCCAAGGTACGCGTCAGTATTCAACAGGGCAGCCCCGGACAAATTGCTGAGTTACTCATTCATGATCGTGCCGATATTGCAATTGCCACTGAGGGGATTGCCAATACCGCGGGTGTACTAGCCTTACCTGGCTACCAATGGCAGCACGTCGTGATGGTGCCTCTCAGCCACCCACTACTCAACCAGGCGACCATTACCTTAGAAGAGCTCGTGAAATACCCCATCATCACCTATGACAAGGCGTTTGCGGGACGTAGCAAAATTGATGCCGCCTTTGCCCAACGCAATCTGAGCCCCGATATTATTTTGGAAGCGATTGACGCTGATGTGATTAAGACTTATGTAGAAACTGGCATGGGTGTCGGAATTGTGGCGGGCTTGGCCTATGACCCCGATCGAGACCGCAATCTCAAAGTGATTCCTGTGAGCCACCTGTTTGGCAACAATGTGACCCATCTTGGTGTGAAACAAGGAGCCTATCTGCGGTCCTTCGTGTACACCTTCATTGAACTCTTCTCGCCTACGCTGACACGCAAAATAGTCGAACAGGCTATGTCAAACGAATCGGATACTTACGAAATCTAGGGCTTTTGGAGATAATTTAGCGGCAGAAAGCCGAATTCAGTGGTGCCTCGGGGCGGACTCGAACCGCCACGCCTTGCGGCACCGGATTTTGAGTCCGGCACGTCTACCAATTCCATCACCGAGGCAGGTGTTTGCAGAGGAAAAACTGCATTGAAACAAACTAAGAGGTGAGAGTGTAACAAAAAATGGCGGGATACTGCCGAGGTTTGACCTCTAAGCCCTTAAAATGAGGTCTTCAAGCCAAATTATTAAAAGGACTTACCTGTATGGCCGGCCACTCAAAATGGGCCAATATTCAGCATCGCAAAGGTCGTCAAGACGAAAAGCGCGGCAAGATTTGGACCAAGCTCATTAAAGAAATTACCGTTGCCGCTAAATTAGGCGGCGGCGATATTGCCACCAATCCCCGCTTACGCCTGGCAATTGATAAAGCCAAAGATGCCAATATGCCCAATGACAACGTACAAAGGGCAATTCAGCGTGGAACTGGCTCGCTCGAGGGCGTTAGCTATGAAGAGATTCGTTATGAAGGTTACGGCATCAATGGTGCCGCAGTCATCGTCGATTGCATGACGGATAACCGCACACGCACCGTAGCGGAAGTGCGCCCTGCGGTTACTAAGAATGGCGGCAATATGGGTACCGAAGGCTCGGTGGCGTTCTTATTCAAGCACTGCGGGCAAATGTTATTTGCCCCCGGTACCAACGAAGATCAACTCATGGAAGTCGCCTTAGATGCCGGAGCGGAAGATGTCATTACGCATGATGACGGCTCGCTTGAGGTACTCACACCAGTTCCCGAATTTTCAAAAGTACAAGATGCGCTTGCTAAAGCTGGATTGAAAGCGGAATTGGCCACAGTGGCGATGCGCCCTGAAACAGAAATCGCGCTCGAGGGTGATCAAGCAGAAAGCATGCAAAAACTATTGGATGCACTCGAAAACTTAGATGATGTCCAAGAAGTCTTTACGAATGCAGCCTTTTAATACATCCCCTTGACCATTTTTCTTTATTAATACTTCTACTCTCTTGCCATGAAAATTCTTTTAATCGGATCCGGCGGTCGCGAACATGCGCTGGCCTGGAAGCTAGCGCAATCGCCTCAAGTCCAGACAGTTTATGTTGCACCTGGTAATGGCGGTACTGCTACTGCGAAACATTTGCCTGCAGGAATTGAAAACCTTCCGATTTCCGATTTACAGGAACTCGCAGAATTTGCCAGGCGAGAAAAAATTCATTTGACAGTAGTCGGTCCCGAGGCGCCCTTAGCAGCCGGAATAGTGAATGTATTTCGCAACAATGGTTTGCGCATTTTTGGACCTACGCAATTGGCTGCGCAGCTAGAGTCTTCAAAAGATTTTTCAAAAGCATTCATGAAGCGTCATGGCATTCCAACTGCGGATTACCAAACTTTTTCCAATGCACTTGAAGCGCATGCTTACATTGATGCTAAAGGTGCTCCTATTGTTATTAAGGCCGATGGACTGGCAGCCGGTAAGGGTGTTGTCGTGGCCATGAGCCTTCCAGAAGCACACGCTGCAGTTGATATGATGCTGGCCGATAACAAACTGGGTAATGCCGGGGCTCGCGTGGTGATTGAAGAATTCCTGACGGGTGAAGAGGCTAGCTTTATTGTTTTGGTAGATGGTAAAAACGTACTGGCTTTAGCTACTAGCCAAGATCACAAGCGCTTACTCGATGCGGATCAAGGCCCTAATACCGGCGGTATGGGTGCTTATTCACCGGCACCAGTAGTAACACCAGAAATCCATGCGCGCGCCTTACGAGAAGTCATCATGCCAACCGTTAAAGGCATGGAAGCTGATGGCCTGCCATATACCGGCTTTCTCTATGCCGGCCTGATGATTACCCCTGATAGAAAAATCAAGACCCTCGAATTTAATTGCCGCATGGGTGATCCAGAAACCCAACCCATCATGGCGCGCTTACGAAGCGACCTAGTTCACGCGCTCGATAAAGCCGTAGATGGCAAACTCAATGAGGTAGAGCTGGAGTGGGATCGACGTACCGCGCTAGGAGTCGTCCTGGCCGCCCATAACTATCCAGAGACCCCGCGTAATGGCGATGTCATTACTGGCGTACCAGCCGACACTGAAGATCAATTGACCTTTCATGCGGGCACCAAATTACAAGAGGGCAAATTATTAACCTCGGGTGGTCGCGTGATGTGCGTGGTGGGTTTGGCAGATACCGTGCGTGGCGCGCAGCAAAAAGCGTATGACGCCATTTCTAAAATTCATTTTGATGGCATGCAATATCGCAAAGATATTGGCTATCGCGCAATTAAATAATTCACCATCGAGCAAAACGCATTGGTAGATAACACACATACCCAAATTGATATCCAGACTCTGAAAGATTATTTTTGGGGCTTGCAAGATCGCATTACTAGCGCGATGAGCGCACTTGATGGCAAAGCCTTTGTCGCAGATGAGTGGCACAAACCAGAAGATAGCAAACTCAAGGGGTATGGACGAACCTGCATTCTCGCTGGTGGCAATATTCTGGAAAAAGGTGGGGTGGGCTTTTCTCATGTCCGTGGCGATCAAATGCCACCTTCTGCCTCACACCATCGCCCTGAAGTTGCTGGGCGCAGCTTTGAGGCCATGGGAGTTTCGCTTGTTTTCCACCCCAATAATCCCAAGATCCCTACTACGCACATGAATGTGCGTTGCTTTATCGCCCAGGCGCCTGATAAAGAACCAGTATGGTGGTTTGGCGGTGGCTTCGACTTGACACCCTACTACGGCGTTGATGAAGACTGCCAACACTTTCACCAAACCGCCAAGGATGCCTTGGATCCATTTGGATCCGATCTGTATCCGCGCTTTAAAAAATGGTGCGATGAGTATTTCTATCTCAAGCATCGTGAGGAGCCACGTGGCATTGGCGGCGTATTCTTTGATGACTTCAATGAGCTGGGCTTTGAAAAAAGCTTTGCGATGACGCGCGCGCTAGGTGATGCTTTTATTGACGCCTACCTTCCAATCGTGCAACGCCGTCAAGTGGACTCATTTACCGCGGAAGAGAAATCATTCCAAGAGTATCGACGTGGTCGCTATGTGGAATACAACCTCATCTTTGATCGCGGCACGATCTTTGGCTTACATTCTGGCGGGCGGACTGAATCCATCTTGATGTCGATGCCACCAGTAGTTCAATGGCGCTATAACTGGCATCCTGAACCAGGTACACCTGAGGCAAAGTTGTACGACTACTATCTCAAACCTCGCGACTGGCTTGCTTAACTTGGATGCCCGAAAAAAAATTGGGGTCTTAGGGGGCACATTTGATCCGCCCCATCTTGGTCACCTCAAGCTAGCGACGCATTTTGCTAGATTATTTCATCTTGATGAGCTACTACTTATTCCTAGTGGTGAGCCTTGGCAAAAAGCGAGCAATATCACTCCCGCAGCAATCCGTGCAGAACTGACTGAAGCAGCTGCAATCGATTTAGCAAGGGCCTTCTTGTATCTCAGTATTCCCACTCAAATTGGGGTGGATCGCATCGAAATTGATCGTGCCGGGCCTAGCTATGCAATTGATACCGTCAAATCGTTGCGGATGCGTTACGGTCATACTGCGAGTCTGATTTGGCTCATGGGAGCCGATTCTTTCATTCAACTTCCAACCTGGAACTCCTGGGGTGAACTACTGAACCAAGTACATTTCGCGGTTGCCAGTCGCCCCAACTACGCCCTTTCTTCAGAAATCGGGCCAGAAGTTCAAAATTTACTAACCCAACACCAAACTCTGG
>CANGEC010000036.1 GCA_947452625.1 Burkholderiaceae bacterium | reverse complement strand
TATACCTTACTAGCAAATTCAGCGACTTATGTTATTAATCCTGCTGTTTATAAAAAGTTACCTTACGACGCATCTAAGGGTTTGGTTGACGTTGCTTTGTTGACATCGACGCCATATGTATTGGTGGTCAGTAAGGATGGCCCTTATAAATCACTCAAGGAACTTGTTAGCGCTTCAAAAGAAGGGCGCTCAGAGATTGTCTTTGGATCTGCTGGTGTAGGAAGTTCTACCCACTTAGCAGCAGAATACTTTAATCAGGCTGCCGCGATTAATCCATTGCACGTTCCGTATAAAAGTTCGCCAGAGGTAGTGCAAGATGTTATCGCTGGCCGAATTACTTATTTTCTGGCTCCTTTTGATACTGTGAGTACTTATATTAAGTCGAAGAAAATAATTGCCTTAGGTGTTACAAGCAAGGAGAGGCTGGCTGGATTTCCAGATCTCTTGACGATCTCTGAGCAGGGTTATCCCAATATGAATATCAATTTTTGGGTAGGTCTATGGATGCCAAGCGCAACCCCACCAGACATTGTGAGGAAAGTGAATTTCGATGTGAATCAGGTTTTGCAGGATCCTGATGTGAAGGCTTCTTTCGAGGCTAATGGCGTTCAAGTAAGGCCTATGAGTCAGCCAGAATTTAAGCAATTTATTCAGGATGAATTGCTTAAATATCGTCAAATTGTGACAAAAGCCGGGATTACTGCGGGCTAGTCAAGTCTCAGTCTTTCAGTGGAATACGAATAGAGGCGCCAGTAGCCACGGCTTTCTCAATAGCAATCGTTGTTTCTAGATTTAACCTAGCTTGCTCTGGGGTGGTGTGCATGGTTTGCGCCCCGGTGATCAAGTGGTCAAGCCACGCTCTAGTCTCATTACCCAAAGGCCCCCAAAAGTCACCGCATGCCCAATCCCCCGCAGTATTGCTGCCTAAAAAAGCCATATTGACGGAATGATCTGGAACGTAGGCATGAGGGATGCCCCGATCTGAAAAGAGAATGTGATCCATATGATCATCATCCACAATCATCGTGCCATCAGATCCAAGCAATTCAAAGCGATCAGATTGGCCAAGCGTAGGGTATCGGGCCGGTAATGCATAGCTCACGCCCAGATTGATAACGGCGCCATCGGCCATGGTGATGATGGCCCAAGTGACATCATCTGCTTGGTAGCCCGCTTCTTTAAAGATGCCGCCTTGACCACGTGCCACTACCTCAACAGGCTTATTGCCCTCTAGCATCCAAAACATAAGATCGACATAGTAGGTGAGTACATCTAAAACCGGTGTAGCGTGAGGATCGCGCTTCAGGATGGAAAAAGCTTGGGCGCGTGAGTTGTAGACACGAGAGTTGCCACCCACAATGCGTCCTAGTCGATCGTGATTCATTTGTTCTTTGGCTCGCAGATAGCATTCTTTAAATCGTCTGCTATAGCCAACTCTTAAGTTGCCTTGAGTTTTTTTGAGGGTTACCAAAATATCATCAGCATCCTCCAGTGTCATCGCTAGAGGCTTTTCCACTAAAACAGGCTTTCCTAATTCCAAAGCCTTCTTGACTGGCGCAGCATGATGGCCTTCAGGCGTAGAGACAAATACTGCGGTCACATTGGGATGTGATATCACTTCATCATTGTCGGAAGAATAAAAATCAGCAGAAGTTAGCTCTGCCAAGGCTTTCGCTTTATTCAGATCTTGATCGGCTATAGCGAGAAATTTAACAGATGGATGCTTTGCAGCAATACGCGCTCTTAAAGAGCCAATTCTTCCAGAGCCGATCACTGCTATACCTAAATTTTCCATGATTTATCCGATTTATTAACACTCCTAGAAGATCATAACTTTATTCTTTATGATGACCAATAGTTTGTTGGTGGGCTGATGAATATCCGGTTTATCTTTTCTCTGTGGAGCGGGAATGTTTAGGACGATAGCGGTATTAGGTGCCGGCGCAATTGGCAGTAGCATTGGCGCTGATTTAACCGATGCCGGACATGATGTGCTGATCATCGATCACTGGCCCGAAAATATTACGGCTATGAAGAAAAATGGCTTGCAAATTTCAATGACGGATTTGGAGTTGTCGATACCAGTCAAAGCATGCCATTTAAATGAAGTCTATGATTTGCAGCCTGAGTTTGATTTAGTGTTACTTGCTTGTAAATCCTACGATAGCTCCTGGCTGACGCACTTTATCCTCCCTTATCTAAAGCCAGAGGGGGTTTTGGTATCTATGCAAAATAGCCTAAATGAGGAATGGCTGGCGCCGATTGTTGGCGCTAAACGAATGATGGGTTGTGTAGTCGAGTTATCCGGTGAGATGGTTGAGGCGGGTAAGGTCACCAGAAATACAACTCGTACCTCAACCTGGTTTGGGCCAGGCGAGATCGACGGGACGATGACCGGAAGATTATTGGCCCTAGAACGGCTGCTGCAATGTTGTGCCACTACGCAAAAAACAGCAAACCTGTTGGGGGCTAGGTGGTCAAAACTTATTGCCAACGTCATGACGCAAGGCCCTATCGGTATGCTTGGGATGAAATCGGCTGACGCTTCTCAATTAGAGGGGTTTGAAAATATCGCGCTCCAGATTGGGTTGGAAGCATATCAAGTAGCTAAAGCATTGGGCGTGGTAATTGAGCCTGTGTTTGGTTTATCTCATCATGACTTAAATGGCTCTGCAGATATTGCAATCAAAAAACTGTTGAATACTTTGCTCCTGCATTTGGGTAAAAATTCTCGAAATGCGGTTGTGCAAGATCATGCAAGAGGGCGAAGAACAGAGGTTCCCTTCATCAATGGCCTTGTCGCGCAAAAGGGGTTGGCATTAAATATTCCTACGCCATTTAATGATGCAGTCAATAGGATTAATCAGGATATTGAACGCAAAAGAATTGAAGTCGGTCCCGAAAATTTAATGAGAGTATTGGCATATCTCTAAAGGTATCAGGGCGGTTTGTTGAAGATGTTTGTTTATTTGCAACGCAGCAATTCCACAGAATAGATTGCTCTCTTGCCGAATCTTTTTGTAGATCTAGTGCAAATACTTGTTTTAGGGAACAATCAAATCTGTGCCAATAATTCTCATCTAAATTCTGGGACGTAAAAACTAGAAAAGGGGTTGATTGTGAAAATTGCGATGAGCTTGTGTTTAAGTTTTGTGCTACAAACATTTGCCTTTGCTCAGGCGGATATTGCTAGCTACCCCAATAAGCCAGTCAGAATGATTGTGACAACTGTTGCGGGTGGCGGGTCAGATGCTATCGCTAGACCATTAGTGGGGAAGTTTTCAGAATATCTTGGGCAGACTGTCATTATTGATAATCGTCCTGGAGCCTCTGGAATGATTGCGATGGAGATGACCGCAAAAGCGCCCCCGGATGGCTACACTATTGTATTTGCAACAACTGGTACTGTCGCCACTAACGTTGCTATGCATGAAAAAATTACCTATAACCCAATAAAAGATTTTGAGCCAGTAACAAGGGTCGCTGAAGCTTACCCGGTATTGTTAGTAAATCCTAAGCTAGGCGTAAATAATTTACAGGAGTTTATTGCGCTTGCTAAAGCAAGAGAAAAAACCAATCCAATTACTTTTGCGAGTTATGGGGTTGGTAGCTATGCGCAGCTGGCGGCCGAGTGGTTTGGTTCTATAGCGCATATCAAGATGACCCATGTGCCTTATAAAGGGAGCGCACCGGCGATGACTGATTTAATTGGTGGGCAAGTTGATTGTTTTGTTGATACTCTGCCTTCTGCCATGCCTTTTATTAAAACGAAGCAAGTTAAAGTGCTTGCGATTGCGACTGACAAGCGAGGTGAGGGTATTTTGGCAGATATTCCAACCTTTAAAGAGTCAGGGTTTCCGGAATTTCATCCCATCGCATGGTGGGGAATCATGACCCCGGCAAATACTCCTAAACCAATTATTGTCAAATTGAATGCGGCAATCGTTAAAGCACTCAATACGACTGAGGTAAAGGGGTTATTTGCCAATGCTTTGGCAACCCCAGTAGGTAACACTCCCGATGAGTTTAAAAAACAAATTCAGGAAGAAATCGATACTTATGTGGCAGTAGCGAAGCAGGCTAATATTAAAGCTGATTAAGGCGCAAATTTTAGAAAGTCAAAATGATACAAGCTGCTATTTTTGGGTTAGGCCGTTGGGGGCAAAATCTGGTTAACTCAGTCCAGGACGGCAGTAACGTCATACGTTTTAAGTCTGCAGTAGTGCAGGCACCAGAAAAGTACCAATCTTATGCTAAAGATAATGGGCTTCATGTCACTAGTAATGCTGCCGAAGTTCTCAGTGACCCAGCAATTCAGATGGTGGTATTGGCTACCCCACATCATTTACATAATTCACAAATTCAAGCCGCAGCGAATGTTGGCAAACATGTTTTTTGTGAAAAGCCCCTTGCATTAACTTTACAAGAGGCTCAAGAAGCTGTGATGGCTTGCGAAAAGGCAAAAGTGCTGTTGGGGGTGGGGCATGACAAACGTTTCTGGCCCTCCATGCAAGAGTTAAAGAAAATTGTAGCGTCAGGGGTGCTGGGGGATTTAATTCATATTGAAGGTATTTTTACCAATGAAAATATCAACAATTTTCAAGTAGCTTGGCGCAATGATGCTAAAAATGTTCCTGGGGGCAGCTTAACCGCTACCGGTATTCATGTGTTGGATGCTTTTACTAATCTCATGGGAGACGTGAAAAGCGTAGATGGCATTTACTATCAAAGAAATAAAGGTACGCAAGATACGATGGGTATTTTGTTTGAGTTCAGTTCGGGAGCAACAGGCTTACTTTCATCACCACGTCCCGCCCCAGTCTTTTGGCGCGTTCATGTTTTTGGTAGTCTTGGTAATGTTGAAGTAAGGGGACCTCATCAACTGACTATCAGCATGGTTGGCAAGACCGAACAAGAGGTTCAGCAGTTTGAGCCGATCAATGCTCTGAAGTTTCAGTTAGAGGCTTTTGCAAACTCTATTGCTAGTCACAAAAATTACCTGATTAGTCCGGCTGAAATTTTAAGGACTGTAAAAGTATTTGAGGCGGCTGCAAAAAGTATTGATACGAGGTCTAAGGTAATTCTTTAGTACGTGTTCAAAAAAATAGCTAAGATGATTGGGTCTGATTACCGGAGTGTGGGTATAGATATTTATTGTTTGCAAAAATAACTCTAGGAGTATTGCTAATGAAAAAATTGATTCGCGGCATTTTTATTTCAAGCTACTTGTTGATGAATGTGGCTTTTGCAGATGGAGTTGGGTTGCCACCTGGAGTTACGTTGACCAAGCTTGATGACATCCAGTGGCAAACCTCACCCTCAGGTCGTGAATATGCAAATATCTTGGGGAAGACATCCGCACCAGGACCTTATTTGAGCTTAGTAAAGTGGGCCCCAAACCTGAAGGCGTTGCCGCATAAACATCCTGATGATCGTTACGGGGTAGTGTTATCTGGCGTTCACTATATTGGCTACGGTGATCAATTTGATGAGAGTCAGTTGCATGCACATACCCCGGGAACTTTCTTTACAGAGCCTGCAAATACATCTCATTTTGGTATGACCAAAAACGAGGGGGCAGTTTTATATTTTTATGGAACTGGACCTAGCGCAATTCTTCCTGTGAATTAGTTTGGGCACCCATTTACCCTAATGTAGTTAGCGAAATATATCTTGAGGTTGCGGCACTTCCGGGGCTAACTGTTTATAGTCTGGGGCCATGAGGTGTTTTAAAATAAGGTGCATATTTAATAATCAATTCACAATCAATAAATAATGAAAAATATCTCAAAAACTATTATCGGGTCAGTATTGGCCATGTTTTATGTGGCTTCTGCATGCTCTCAAGAATCGGGCGCTGCCAACGCTAGCGCTAAGTCGGGGGTAGATGCTGTAGAGGTTGCTAAGAAATTGGCCAACCCAATTGCCAATATGATTTCAGTGCCACTGCAATATGAGTTCAGCAGAGGGGTGGGTGCCAATCAAGGGGGTTCAGAGCAGACCCTATTATTTCAGCCAGTAGCGCCATTCGATCTTGGTGGTGGTGATATCTTTATTGTGCGCCCGATCATCGCTGGCGCTAGAGAGGTCAGTGTTCAGGGTGCGAATGGCCAATCTTTCTCGGGTTATGGAATCGCTAACGTCACTCTAGAATCTTTTTATGCGCCCAATACCAATTCTTCTTGGATCTGGGGTATCGGCCCTTATGCTCAATCACCCTCAGGTAATAGCGGCAAGTTTGGTTCACAACAAACCGGTGCTGGTGTTACCGCGGTCGTTTTAAATCGTCAAGGCCCATGGACATATGGGGTGCTGGGATATCAATCTTGGAATATGGGTGGCAACCCTGCATTTGGGACGCAAAATAATTTGTACGGTCAGCCTTTTGTAGCTTATACCAATAAAGAGGCTTGGACCGTGACTGCGAATATGGAAGCGACGTATAACTACGATTCACATCGCACCTCAAATCCACTCTATGTTGGCGTATCGAAGTTGATGGTATTTGATCGCACGCCTATTTCTTTTGGCGCCGGTCCAATATATTACGTGAGCAATACACCTGGCGGTCCATCTGGCTGGGGTGCTCGCGCTACGGCAACCTTGGTGATTTTGAAGTAAGCATCATGCAGTATTGGGTGAATGCATAGAGCTTCACCCAATACTGCTTTCGGTGTATTGAATTCACTAGCGCATCTTTGTGTAGTGCCGACTATTCTTCTGCCGGCCTATCTTGTAGATCCGGAAAGAGGACTTCAGTAAACCCAAAGTGATTAAAGTCTTTGACTCTCATTGGGTAAAGTTTGCCAATAAGATGGTCGCACTCATGCTGTACCACTCTCGCATGAAACCCCTCTACGGTCCTGTCGATCGCATTGCCAGTCCGATCGTAGCCTTGATAACGGATATGGCGATAACGAGGGACCTTCGCGCGTAAACCCGGAACTGAAAGACAGCCTTCCCAGTCTTCATCTTGAATATCGCTTAGCGGAGTAATCGCTGGATTAATTAAGATGGTCTCAGGAACCGCCTCTGCATTCGGATAGCGTGGGTTTTGATCAAAGCCGAAAACAACTACTTGCTTACTCACGCCGATTTGTGGGGCAGCCAGACCCGCGCCATTAGCAGAATACATCGTGTCTAGTAGGTCATTAATCAGTAACTGTACGGCGCTGGTTGGAATGAGTTCAAGGGGAATTTTCTCGGCAATGATGAGTAGTCGGGGGTCACCCATTTTTAAAATGGTTTGTATGGGCATGTCTAAATTATCTCTATTGCAGTTGCATTAACCGTTGTTGAGAAGTTTTGAATATATTTTTTAAGTATCGAATCTTTGGACCAGTTGCTCAAAGGCATTGATAAATGCTTCCGGAGGTTGGGCGCCCTCTAGCAAGTATTGGTCATTGAGGATAATCGCGGGTACCGAGTGAATGCCAGCTTGCGTATATGCAGCTTCCTCTGCTCTCACTTCCTGAGTAAATTCAGTGTTAGCGAGAATTTCTTGGGCTCTTGCCGTGTCTAATCCAGCTCTACCGACGGCATCCAATATATTGCGCTCCTCATTTAAGCTGACCGCTAGACAAAAATAGGTATTCAGCAACTCTTTCTTGAGCGCTGCTTGTTGGGTTAAACCACATTCTTTGGCTGCCCAATGTAGCAGGCGGTGCGCATGGAAGGTGTTGTAAACCCTTTTGCGACCCTCTGGATGAAATTCAAACCCGGCCTCTAGGGCTTTAGTACGAATTCTTGCTTGATTCTCTTTGACTTGTTTGGCGCTCAGGCCATATTTTTCGGTGAGATGCTCGATGGCGTCTTGACCGCCTTCTGGCATATTGGGATTCAGTTCAAATGGTCTGAAGTGAACTTCAAAATTGACTTGATCGGCCAGGCTTGCCATTGCTTGATTAAGATTGCCAAACCCTACTGCACACCAAGGGCAAGCTACGTCAGATACATAGTCGATTTTGATAGTAGGTTTCATGAAGTAAATTCTACACAGCTTTAGTGTTTTAGCGCACTTAATGATAATCAGGCAGAATCCTAGATATTCTTTAAACCATGAGTTTGTTCATGAAAGCCTCCTAAGCAATGCAAGACTCTTATATTTTGGCCGCGCTATCCTCGATGTGTTTTTATGGTTTTAGTGATGTCGTATTTAAGGTGGCTGCGCGCAAAGGACTGCCCTCCCATCAGTTTTTGATCTTGCAGACAATTTTCTTTCTGCCATGTGCATTGTTGTTGGGGTTAACAACCCACTCAATTCATATTGGGGTACCTTTTTTCTATGGCATGTGCGCTGGCGTGACACTCTATTTTGCACTGCTCTATTTTGCAATTAGCTTGAGTACTGGAGATGTGAGCATTGTCGCTCCGGTCTTTCGGAGTAGTTTTATTCTCGCCTCTCTCTTGGCGATTATTTTTTTAAATGAATCTATTAGCGTAACAAAGGTGATTGCATTTGTGCTGGCAGTTGTAGCGGCTTTTTTATTGCTAAGCTCCCTAAAGCCTGGTACTCCAAAGGCTACTAATCGGAAAAAAACTAGAAATACCCTTCGTACGCTCACAATAGCAACTTTGCTAATGGGGGTTACAGGATTTATTTATAAGCTAGCAGCTACCGCTGGTGGTAACTCGATGTCGATCGTTAATGGCCAGGTAGCAGTTTTCTTTCCCTTGGCATTTCTAACATGTTATTACAGGGAGAAAAAGATTGTCATTGCCTGGAAATATATCCATTTAGGCTGTGCCGCCGCACTCTTCTTATTTTCAGGTTTATATCTCTTGCTAGAAGCCCTGAAATTCGGACCAGCAAGCACTATCGTGCCGATCTCTCAAATGGGATTTGTCATTACGGCAATTTTGGGAGTCTTTATATTCAAAGAGAAAGTCTCTGCCCAGAAAATCTTGGGGCTCATTTTTACTGTGGGAGCTATTTTTCTGCTGTCGCAATAATGCAATGAGCTGCTTGGCCTGCTGAAATTGCAGTCAGCGAGGGTTATAAGGGTATTCCTCCTATATGCGCAGAGGGTTTGCGCATAAGATCAAAGCATATAAGTGGTATTGCAAAGCCACCGGGAGAGTGTATTGAGGCTACAGAACCCAAATCAATTGGTCGAACTCAGTTATGTCAGTCGGGCAACCCAAGAAATGGGTTTATCTAGCTTGATTCATTTATTTGATGTATCTCTGAAGTGGAACGATGCTCATGCGCTGACTGGGGTCCTGTTCTACGAAAATGGCTTCTTCTCGCAAATTTTAGAAGGCCCGAGGGTTGATGTTTTAGAGATTTGGGAGAAAATTCAAAAAGATTATCGGCATCAAATATTGCGGCAATTAGGATTTTCTGAAATTCAGGAGCGATCTTTTCCGAATTGGGGTTTAAGATTTTATGGTGGAGATCTAATCGCCAAAGATGTGCCGCATTTATCTGGCTTGTTAGATGGTATTCCAGATCATGATGTGGAATTATTGCAAGTGATGCGTTCTGTTGCGGATGGAAGTGGCGAAGGAAAATAATATTTATTAGGCTTCTGAATAAAAGCGGGGTACCTGAGATGACGACTTATCCAATAGCGATTGAATTAACAGTCTGGCGAGAATTTGAACTCAACCAGTATGAGATTGTGATTGATGCGCAATCTAAGTTAACTGTTAAGCGAACTGATGATGTCTTGCACAATAGGGAATTATTAGATCCTGAAATTGATTTATTGGTGCGGTCGGTTAAGGCGATCCAAATTCCCTTGATTGCCGTCCCTAGTGTCGAATTGAATCGGAAATCAGCTGCTAGCTATGAGTTGATTATTGAGTCGGCACATTTTTCATTGGAGTTTAATTGGGAGGTCGAGGATTTGGATGGATCTAAAGAATTTCAAGCGTTGATGAAAATAGTGGATTTGATTCAGGGCCTGGATCAATTTCATTAAGGGAAGCGCTGGTTTGAGGTCAAAAGATGACGGGCGTGCTAAGCCTTACGATCCTAAAGCTTGGGAAGATGAAAAATATCAAACCATTCAATATCATTTGCGAGAGACCCGTAAAGGGGATTTCATGGCAGTCTTATTTCTCATTGGTATGGTGAGCTTAGTAATTTTTTCTGCAGTTTTTGTAATTCGCGTACTGAGCACTTAAGTCATAAAATAGGGCAATATTGGCTACATTATTTGAGATATTGGGTATTCGTGTGAGATGTATCTTCTGCGTTACGCCAATGAATTTCTAGGTATTTATTGCGTGAGGGGTATATGAATCTTCATCAACCAAACTTGACTGACCTTTTTAAGCAACTGGGACTTTCATCTGAAGAGTTGCATATGAATCGATTTATCGAGCGCCATCAGATTAACTCCCATGCTGATTTACTGAACGCGATATTTTGGACCTCTGACCAGCGAGAGTTTTTAAGGGAGGCTATTCAAGAAGACTCCGAATGGGCTGAGATCGTTGATGAATTTGCCAATTTATTGATACGAAAACCTTAGGCTCTACGATTTACAGTTTGTGCATGCTCCGATCAATTTTTGGGGTAAATTCAGTAGTGAAATGCGATATCAAAAAATATATGTATTAGGTGCTGGCGCGGTAGGCTGCTATTTTGGCGGCATGTTGGCTCGTGCCGGGCATGATGTCACCTTGATTACCAGGTCTGACAGGGCTCAGGCAATCAATGTACATGGTTTGCAGATGGATTGCCAAACCTTCCAGGAAACTGTGAGTGTGAAAGCCAGTAGTGATGTTGGATTATTGGCCGATGCTAACTTGGTGTTAGTCAGCGTGAAATCGCCTGATACAGAAAAAACAATCCAGGAAATTGCCCCCATCCTACCGCATCACGCTGTCATTCTGAGTTTACAAAACGGGGTGGCGAATGTTGAGATTGCTGCAAGATTTTTGCCTAATCCGATTTATCCGGCCGTCGTTTATGTAGCCTCTGGCATGACTGATGCTAGAACAATGAAGCACCATGGCAGAGGTGAATTGCTGGTGGGTTCATTACAAAGTCGGCCACAAGACGCTGAGAACTTAGCGCTGCTTTGCGAATTATTTAGTACCGCCTCAGTGCCCTGTATTGTTGCGGACAATATTTGGCGGGAGATGTGGCTAAAGTTTTTAGTCAATTGCTCTTACAACGCCATCTCCGGTATCGGACAAATTGCCTATGGCCAAATGGTTCAGATTCCGGAAATCTGCCAATTGATTGCCGAGATCACTCAAGAGTTTTTGGCTGTCGCGGCTTTTGCGGGTGTCCATATTGCTCCTGAAGAGGCGCGGCAAGCGAATGTGTTGATTGCTCATTCGATGGCGACCCAACGTTCTTCTACCGCGCAAGATTTGGCCAAGGGTAAGAAGACGGAGATTGAGTTTCTCAACGGCTATATTGTGGAATTGGGGAAACGTTATGGAGTTTCAACCCAGGCAAATCAGGCCGTTTTTGCTTTGGTCAAAATGCTTGAAACTTCGCCCCGAGCAATTTAGCCCCCAATACTGCGGTTTAGGTTCTATCAGAAACCCCTGTTTTTAGGCTCTCCAAGGCGGTTTTATAACTTTTTGTTGCTTTGCAGCAAATAATTCTTGATTTTCGATAAATCTCTTTTTAAAATGGTGCATCGCAACAAAAAACACCAATTTACTTACGTTAGGAAAAATCATGTTTCAGAACCAATTAAACGATCAAATCGCCCAAGCTCAAGCTAAAGCTATCGAAAACGCTAAACATTTGGCTCAAGTAGCTGTTGAGAGCGCACAAGAGTTGGCTCAAATCAATCAAGCCGCTGCTAAGGATGCCTTGGCTGTCGCTCAAGATGCAAGCTCACAGTTATTGGCTATCAAGGATTCACAACAACTCACTAAATTGGCTCAGCCTGAAGCTGCTCAAGAAGCTGCTAAATATGCTGCTGCTTATCAAGCTAAAGTGAATAAAGTGGTTCGCAATGGTAATAAAGAAGTTGCTCAAGTAATCGATGCTTCGATTGATGATGCACGTGACGATTTAGTTAAGTTTGTTAAAGAAGCCACTAAAACAGCTCCTGCTGGTTCTGAGGCTTTTGTTTCTGCATTTAAAACTGCTTTTGAGTCTTCACTCCAACAGTTCGACCAAGTTCGCGCTTCAGCAACTGATGCTTTCTCTAACTTTGAGAAAAGTGTTGATGCTGCATTGGCAAACATCCAAGGTCAGTACGCTGTAGCTAAGCCAGCTGCAAAAAGCCGTAAAGCTGCTTAATTTAGCTTAGTACTGTAGTACAGAAAGAGCCGCCTTCGGGCGGTTCTTTTTTGCTTGCAAATTGGGGCGGCAAATAAAAAAACACCCATCATCTAGATGGGTGTTTTTGTGAATGAATCCGGAATATGGCAGGTTTACTTGCCCATAGTCTGAATTACCTTAACCATGCGATCGCCATCTTCTTTCGCAAACTTCTTGAAATCATTGGTATCGCGGTAGTCAAAAATCATTCCGCGTTGATCCATGGCAGTTTCAATTTGGCCGGACTGCACCGCTTCTTTGATGGCCTTGTTAAGAGTGTCAATAATTGCTTGTGGTGTGCCAACTGGAACAAATAAACCATTCCAAATATTGAACTCTGCATCATAGCCAGCTTCGCGATAGGATGGCACATTGGGGAGCGCTTTAATACGCTTCGGTCCGGATACGGCGATAGCGCGTACTTTGCCAGATTCAATTTGCGGAATCGCAACAGAAGGAATTGCAGTGGTCATATCCACTTGTCCACCAAGCAGGGCTAGCATTGATGGTCCACCACCACCAAATGGGGCTTGTAAAAACTTAACGCCAGCAGCGTGAGCTAGCATTTCTACTGAAAGATGAATCGGGCCAAAATTGCCAGAAGAGGAATAGGTAATGTCATTCGGTCTTTCTTTGGCAGCTTTGATGAGCTCATTTAAATTCTTCCAGGGAGCATCCGTTTTGACCAACATGACCATCGGGTCATTGGAGATCATGGCGACAGGCATGAGTTGGTTGACTTCATAAAGAGAAGTTTTGCCCTGGGCGCGTTCAGCATCTGGTGAAACCATGATGGATGACAGGCCCATCAATAGGGTGTAGCCATCCGGTTTAGACTTGGCAACAAAGGCATTACCGATTTGACCGCCAACACCAGGTTTGAAATTGACAACCACTGGCTGCTTCAAAATTTTCGTTAAAGCATCTGCCAGTATGCGGGCGTTAGCGTCTGACGATCCACCGGGTGGATTGGGAACTACTAAAGTAATCAACCGATTAGGATAGGGGTCTTGTGCCAGTGCGTTTGTGAAATAAACACACAGCAGTAAAGCCGGTAGTAAAAGAATGCGCTTAAAAATGATGTTCTCCTTTAATGATTTTATTTATTCGGATAATTCAAGTTATCTCGTTAATGCAATATTAATCGAGATCAGGGTAAAAATTCCAACATTATTACTAGGGTTATGACTTTAGATTGAGCTGTTGTTGGGGTTTTAATGAAAAGGCTTCCTGTATATTGATTTGAATTCATGTGTTTGATAGGATTTGTGATGGCAAATTATCCGGAGATTATGGGTAGATCGGTAGTAATTACTGGCGCTGCTGCTGGCATAGGGGAGGCAGCGGCTAGGGGTTTTTATGAGCAAGGCGCTCATGTCTTCTTATTGGATATTGATGCGGGCAGAGTGCAAGCAATCGCTTCTGAATTAGGCGAACGTGCTCAGGCTATTCAGGTCGACATCACTCATCCTGAGGCGGTCATCAAAGCATTTGAGGCGATAGATCGGGCTGGTCATGGCTTGGACATTTTCATTAATTGTGCCGGTGGGTATCAAAAGTTATTGACGGTTGAGAAGATGGATTTGGAGGAGTGGGATAAAACCATTGCACTGAATTTGAGGGCGACATTTTTGTGTTGCCAAGCAGCCATTCCGCGACTTAAAAAATCCTCAGCAGGCAGAATTATTAATGTCACCTCTATTTCTGGCAGAACGGTGCATGCCGCCTCTTCGCCGGCCTATGGGGCAGCAAAAGCGGGGGTTACTCAACTGACGCGATTTCTGGCTTATGAATTAGGACCTTTTGGTATTACAGCCAATACGATTGCGCCTTTAACCACCTTAACGCCTAGGGTAGCGGCTTTGCGTACCCCAGAGGATTTTGCGCGCATCGCATCTCAAGTGCCGATGGGCAGACTGGCTACCGTAGATGATCATGTCGCTGCAATGCTCTACTTGGCTTCAGATGGAGCCGGGTTCGTTACGGGAGTTGCTTTGGATACAAACGGCGGTAGGGTAATGATGTAGTGCAACCGATTCAATAGGTGGAGATGTTTTATGCGAAATTTTAAAGCTGTGTCAACAACCATTTTTCTCGCGTGTGTCATGGCGACATCTGGGCAACTCTTTGCTCAGTCGTGGCCTAGTCGTTCGATTACCTTAGTGACCCCATTGGCTGTTGGTAGTGCCTCTGATGTAGCATTGCGAATCGTTGCCGAACCATTAAGTAAGTCCTTGGGTCAATCCATTTTGATCGACAACCAAACGGGTGCATCTGGTGCGATTGGTGCTGAAAAGGTGGCTAATGCTACTCCCGATGGCTCGGTATTTTGTGGTTGTAATAACGCTATTCTGGGAGTATTACCGCACCTCAGAAAAGTGCCTTACAACCCATTAAAAAGTTTTAAGCCTGTGGGCATGGTTGCCGTGCTACCAACCGTGCTGATCGTCAATGCAGATGCGCCGTATAAGTCAGTTAAGGAGCTCATTGATTACGCCAAGCTCAATCCAGGAAAAATTGAGTATGCATCCGGTGGCGTGGGCAGCCCGCAGCATATTGCAATGGCAATGTTTGAATCGATGGCTGGAGTGAAGTTGACCCATGTCCCCTATAAGGGGGCGAGCCAGGCGGCGGTGGGTGTGGCTGGTGGAGAAATTCCGGTGATGTTCAATGCGATTGGCACAGTATTGCCCTTAATTAAGTCAGGCAAACTGCGTCCGATTGCGATAGCGGGTTCACAAAGAACGCAGGTCATGCCAGAGGTGCCAACAGTGAGCGAATCAGGAGTGGCTGGTTATAACTACGCATCCTGGGTGGGGGTGGTAGGGCCTGCAGGGGTGTCAGATGAGATCGTAGCCAAAATGTCGAACGAATTATTGAAAACACTTGCTTCACCAGATGTCATCAAGCGATTAAATGAAAACGGCATAGATCCATTCCCACTGAACGCGAGCCAGATGACGAGCTTTATTGCGGCAGATTATCAGCGCATGGCAAAGGTGATTAAAGAGGGTGGTATCAGCGGTGAATAAACATAAGGTCTAACAATCAATATGAGTACCAATTTACGAAAATGGCACGGTAGACAGTTTCATTACCAGCCAGAAAAAAGTCATGTACACCCATTTCTGGTGAACTTATGGAATG
>CANGEC010000035.1 GCA_947452625.1 Burkholderiaceae bacterium | reverse complement strand
TATTAAACGCATGTTGTTTAATGCAACTCAACAAGAAGAGTTGCGAGTTGCCATCGTCGATGGTCAAAAACTCATTGATATCGATATCGAAGCTGCCGGTCGTGAACAACGCAAAGGCAACATTTACAAAGGTGTCATTACCCGCATTGAGCCCTCGCTTGAAGCGTGCTTTGTAAATTATGGTGAAGAGCGTCATGGCTTCCTGCCATTTAAGGAAGTGGCTCGCACCTACTTCAAAGAAGGCGTCGACGTTCGCAATGCTTCCATCAAAGAAGCGCTGCGCGAAGGTCAAGAAATCATTGTTCAAGTAGAAAAAGAAGAGCGCGGCCAAAAAGGCGCCGCTTTAACCTCCTTTATCTCTCTAGCCGGTCGTTATTTGGTGCTAATGCCCAATAACCCACGGGGAGGCGGCGTTTCTCGTCGCATTGAAGGTGAGGACCGTCAAGAACTGCGTGAAGCAATGTCCCAGTTACAAGTACCTGATGGCATGAGCATCATTGCTCGTACCGCTGGTATTGGTCGTGATGCCACTGAATTACAGTGGGATTTAAGCTACCTCATGCAACTCTGGGGTGCAATTGATGAAGCCGCTAAAGGCAACTCAGCACCTTTATTAATCTACCTCGAATCGAGCTTGGTCATTCGCGCGATTCGCGACTATTTCCAGCCAGATATTGGCGAGATTCTGATTGATACCGATGATATTTATGAGCAGGCTCAGGCATTTATGTCTGTGGTCATGCCTGACAATCTGCCTCGTGTAAAGCGCTATCAAGACGATGTGCCTTTGTTCTCGCGCTTCCAGATTGAGCATCAAATCGAGACGGCCTATTCACGTACAGTGCCCCTGCCATCTGGTGGCGCTATTGTGATTGACCACACCGAAGCTTTAGTCTCAGTTGACGTCAACTCTGCACGCGCGACTCGTGGTTCAGATATTGAAGAAACCGCTACTCGTACCAACCTTGAGGCTGCCGATGAAATCGCCCGTCAAGCGCGTTTGCGTGACTTGGGTGGCCTAATTGTCATTGACTTCATCGATATGGAATCGAGCAAGGCTCAAAAAGATGTTGAGAATCGCCTACGCGATGCCTTACGTCACGACCGTGCGCGCGTCCAAATGGGCAAAATCTCCAAATTTGGCCTGATGGAAATGTCACGCCAACGCTTACGTCCTGCCCTCTCCGAAGGCAGTCACGTAACCTGCCCACGTTGTAATGGTAC
This sequence comes from Burkholderiaceae bacterium, assembly GCA_947452625.1. Classification (GTDB taxonomy): domain Bacteria; phylum Pseudomonadota; class Gammaproteobacteria; order Burkholderiales; family Burkholderiaceae; genus Polynucleobacter. The sequence goes on along the minus strand of CANGEC010000035.1, from coordinate 14,260 downwards.
CGGCCATATTCGTGATACCGAATCATCTGCATTGCAAGTCTTGCGCATCATCCAAGAAGAGGCAATGAAAGAAAATACTGCAGCAATTCACACTCAGGTGCCAGTCGAAGTGGCGGCCTTCCTCTTAAATGAGAAGCGCCCAGAAGTGATCAAGATTGAATCTCGCTTCAAAGTGAATGTCTTGATGATTCCGAATAAGCACCTCGAAACACCGCATTACAAGCTAGAGCGTTTGCGTCATGACGACCCACGCTTGGATGATCAGAAAGCCAGCTATGTCATGGCTGAAGAAGCTGCACGTGAATTAGAGACCGACACTACTGTGAGTCGCAAAGATGCTGATGTCAAAGTGCGTCCTGAAGCTGCAGTCAAAGGTATTACTCCTAACCAACCAGCACCAGTAAGCCAACCACGTCCTGCACGCACTACAGAAGTTAAAGCGGCAAGTTCCGGTGGCTTCTTTGGTTTCATTAAGAGCCTATTTTCTTCATCAACTCCTGAAGTTAAGCCCGAGCCTATCGCACCGCGCGGACGCAATCAAGGCAACCGCAACGGCAACCGCAATCGTGGCCGTCGTGGTGAACGCAATGAGCGCACTGGCACTGGTGAACGCGCAGAAAAACCTGCAGCCAATGCTGAAGGTGGCAACACTGAAGGTGGCAACAATAACCGTAACCGCAATGGCAACCGCAACGGTAACCGTAACCAAAATAATCAGGCCGGACCAAAACCAGAGCGCCAAGAAACACCGCGCAATCAAGCTACTTCAACGCCAGCTTCTGAAGCTACGCCCAATGCTGAAGCCACCCCAAGTGCAGATGGTGAAGAGCGCCGTGGTCGTGGACGTAATCGTCGCGGCCGTGGTCGTGGTCAACGCGAGCGTGGAGAGCGCACCGAGTCCAATGAAGATGCCGTGATTACTTCAGTAGTCGCAACGGTAAGCTCATTCACCGGACCTCCAGTCGGAATGGCGGGTGCTTCAGCAACCATGCCTACCAAAGACTTAACCAAGAGCTTTAGCAGCCCTAAACCTGTTGCAAGTAGCGAAAAAACGGATAGGGCACCACGTGCGCCACGTCCGAATAATCGCCCAACCCAAGCTTCGGCTCCAGCGCCAGCTATTGCCGTAGCTCCTGCCCCAGCAATAGAAGTCATTGCCAAGCCAATGCCTGAACTGCCGAAGGTAGCCTTTCAAGCACTTGAAGAAACTCCGCTACATAGCGTTGTGCAATCGGCCGGGATGATTTGGGTAGCAACCGACTCCAGTAAACATGCTGAAGTTCAAAACCAAATTCAAGCTGAGCCAGTGGTTGAGAATTTAGGTAGAACACCTAAACCTGCAGCTAGCTTGCCAGAAGGCCCTATGGTTTTAGTTGAAACCGGCGGCCAAGAAAAAACGGTTTAAATCCCTTTCTCTGGACTGCCATCTATCTCAAAAGGATATTTGGCAGTTTGGCAGAAACACCGTTTCACAGCCATAATCTCCCCATGGTTGAAAAAGTAATTCCAATTCGTATTGATGAAGGCAGAGGCATTGTGCCGCCTATGCCGGTGCAACTCATGCAAGCCAATAGCCTGACGCAAGACCTGCGAGGTCGGCAGCTGCGCGATTTACGCATTTCCGTGACTGATCGCTGTAACTTTCGCTGCACCTATTGCATGCCCAAGGAAGTATTTGATCAAAACTATCCCTACCTCTCTCATAAAGAATTATTAAGCTTTGAAGAAATCACTAGACTGGCATCAATCTTCGCATCCTTAGGTGTTGAAAAGATTCGCCTCACAGGTGGCGAACCCCTGCTTCGCAAAAATCTTGAAGTGCTGATAGAGATGTTGGCGGCGATTCGCACACCAAGCGGTAAGCCGCTCGACTTAACCCTCACCACAAACGGCAGCATCTTGCGCAAGAAAGCATCAGCACTCAAAGATGCAGGATTACAACGTCTTACTGTCAGCCTTGATGGCTTAGATGATGTGATCTTTAAAAAGATGAATGATGTCGATTTTCCAGTGAAAGATGTCCTAGATGGAATTGCGGCAGCTCAAGAAGTGGGATTTAAAAATATCAAGGTCAACATGGTTGTGAAGAAAAACACCAATGATCATGAGATTGTGGCTATGGCCAAACACTTCAAAGGCAGCGATACGATCCTGCGATTTATTGAGTTTATGGATGTGGGCAGCTCCAATGGTTGGGACATGAGCCAAGTATTACCATCAAAGGAAGTGATCGCCAGAATTCATCACGAGTTTCCACTCGAGCCAATCGATGCAAATTATCCAGGCGAAGTAGCTCAGCGCTGGCGCTATGTTGATGGCTCTGGTGAAATCGGCGTGATCTCCAGTGTTACTCAAACGTTTTGCCACGAGTGCACACGCGCGCGGATCTCGACCGATGGTCAAATGTATCTTTGCTTATTTGCCAATCAAGGATTTGATTTCAAAACCATGTTGCGCTCAGGTCAAAGCGATCTAGAAATTGCTAACGCCATCATGGCAACCTGGGCAGTCCGTGATGATCATTACTCTGAAGTGCGTGGCTCTCATACAGCAAATTCCATCACACCCAACCGCAAGGTTGAAATGTCCTATATCGGTGGCTAATGATTGCCTTGCGCGAGATCACTGGACTCATTTTGGCAGGCGGTCGGGCGCAGCGCATGGGCGGAGTTGATAAAGGCTTAATTCCATTTCATGGCAGACCCTTAATTGAGTCAGCCATTGAAGCGCTAAAAGGACAAACAGGTCAGCTATTGATTAATGCGAATCGCAATCTTGCGCAATATTCGACTTACGACTACCCAGTGCTCTCGGATGTAACTCTTGATTTTTCAGGGCCCTTAGCAGGATTTTCAGTTGGTCTTGCAACCTGCAAAACCCCTTATCTTTTGACTGCGCCCTGCGACTCCCCACTATTGCCGCCGGATTTATCTGAACGACTCGCCGGCGAGCTTGAGACAAGCAACGCTCAATTGGTATATGCATCAACTGAAGAGCTCAATGGCAAAATTTGGTCTCAACCTGTTTTCTGTCTGATGCGCTCTGATGTGGCTGACTCTTTAAATCAATTTCTCATGAAGGGTGATTTAAAAATAGATCACTGGTTTAAAGATTTACGCACGAGTACTGTTATTTTCAAGAACTCTCAGGCCTTTGCCAATATCAATACTCCTGAAGAGCTAAAGCATTTAGAGTCAATCGCATCATGAAATACTCTCCCAACGATCCGATACTACTCACCTCCTCGCTCCATGTAGCAGAGGCACGTAAAGCGATCGCAGAATTAGTAGATGAACTGATTCAAGAGAATCGACTCATAAATAATGCCGATCGCATGGAAACGGTTGCACTGAATCAAGCCATCAATCGCATCCTTGCAGAAGATTTGCTGTCGCCGATCGATGTACCAGCCTCTGACAACTCCGCAATGGATGGCTATGCTTTTAATGGCACTTGTTTGGATAACTCTGAGACGATCATTGCCCTCAAGGTGGTTGGAACTGCTTACGCCGGTAAGCCTTATGCCGGCAAGATATCCGCTGGAGAGTGCCTCAAGATTATGACTGGCGCTTTAATGCCCGATGACTGCGATACCGTGATACCGCAAGAGTTAACCGTTTATCAAAACGACAGTCAAATTGAATTAAAGCAAAACAGTATTAAGCCAGGAGAAAATCGCCGCCTACGCGGCGAAGATCTTCAAAAAGGCAAGCCTGCTATTTTGGCGGGGCGCTACTTACGCCCTTCTGATCTTGGCCTGGCCGCCTCACTGGGCATCGCTACACTCAAAGTACAGCCTAAGCTCAAGGTTGCCATACTGTCTTCTGGAGATGAATTATGTCAGCTTGGCGAGGAGCTGAGTACCGGCAGCATCTACGATAGCAATCGCTACAGTCTTACTGGCTTATTAAACCGCTTAAATCTGGAAATCATTGACTGTGGCATCGTGCGTGATGACCCGAGTGCACTCAAAGCGGCTTTTATTGATGCCGCCAAAGTGGCAGATGTCTTAATTTCCTCTGGCGGCGTCTCAGTTGGTGAAGCGGATTTCACCAAGCAGATCATGCAAGAGCTAGGCGATGTGGGGTTCTGGAAAATCGCGATGCGTCCTGGACGACCGATGGCATTTGGCACGCTCAAGACTGTGCCTGGGCAAACATCGAAACACAAAACCCTCTTCTTTGGTTTGCCTGGCAACCCGGTTGCAGTCATGGTGACCTTCTATCAATTTGTGCGTTCAGCCCTTTTGCAATTGAATGGTGCCAATCAAACTGAACCTCCACTGACTCAAGCCATCTCCAGCGAAAGCATCCGCAAGAAGCCTGGGCGCACCGAATTTCAACGCGCCATTTTGGGGCGTGGAACCGATGGTCGACCTACCGTGAAATTAACCGGCAGTCAGGGCGCCGGGATTTTGCGCTCAATGAGTCAAGCCAATTGCTTTGTGATCCTGCATCACGATCAAGGAAATATCGCCCCAGGGGACTGGGTAGATATAGCGCTTTTTGATGGACTGCTTTAAGATTGTCCCTCATGAAACTTACTAAAAAAGAAATCGTCTTTCTCGATCCGATGCACACTGCCAAAACCCTGGTTTTGGTTTATCTCTGCTTTTCAGTTCCGATTGTTTTATTAGCGCTCTTTGTTGCCTTCATTCGTGATGGCGCAATCCCCGGCTTTACCGTACTCTCCGCACTCATCCTCAATGCCTTACTTGGCTTTGGACTACTATGGATCGCATGCAAAGTTTATAACTGGGTCGCAGATACCTTTGGTGGCATTGAACTCGCTTTGCGTGAGCTTCCGGAAGAAATCGATACTGAGTAATGAAGATTCGTTAATCTGACGACTTCAATAATTCAGTATTAATCAAGCTCGGCGGCCTTCTACCATCGAGCGCAGCTACCACGTTTTCAATCGCAAGATCTACCATAGCCCGTCGGGTTTTTTCCGTTGCACTCGCAATATGCGGCGCCAAGACTACATTGCTCAGCTTGAGCAGTTCTGGGTGTACCTTAGGCTCACCTTCAAAGACGTCTAAACCCGCCGCGAAAATTTTCTTCTCTTGCAGCGCCTTTGCTAACGCGGCATCATCCACAATGCCACCGCGTGCGATATTCACTAAAGTAGCAGTAGGCTTCATCAACGCAAGCTCTTGCGCGCCAATAGTGTGGTGGTTCTGAGCAGTGTATGGCAGTACTAAAACGACGTGATCGGCTTGACGTAGTAATTCTTCTTTGGAAACATAAGTTGCGGCACAGGCCTTTTCATCAGCCTCAGATAAACGACTCCGATTGTGATAAATCACCCGCATGCCAAAACTCAAGGCACGCTGCGCAATACCTTGGCCAATGCGCCCCATACCAATAATGCCAAGAGTGCTGTGATGTAGATCCATACCCAAAGGGTTGTTTACGATCGACCATTGATCCCACTTTCCAGCCCGCACCCAATGCTCAGATTCTGTAATGCGCCGCGCGGTGGCCATCAACAATGCAAAACCAAAATCGGCGGTAGTATCCGTTAAAACATCAGGGGTATTGGTCGCCATCACGCCGGCAGCAGTCATTGCCGGGACATCAAAATTGTTGTAACCCACTGATATATTTGCCACGACCTTTAAGTCCTTGGCGTCAGCTAAAGCCTGCACATCAATTCTTTCAGTGCCGGCCACCAAAGCACCAACAACGCCTGACAAGGCTTTTTTGAGCTCTTCTGGGGTGAATACTTGATCTGATTGGTTTGATTGAACCTCAAACTGCTCCTCTAATTTGAGGAGTGCTTCTGGAAAAATGGCCCTCGCAACCAAAATTTTGGGCTTCACAAGGCTAGATTTGGAATTGTTTACAGTAGTCATGTTTGGAACTTTACCTCAAGTAAATTGCAGGTTTCGCCTGAAAAATAGGCTAATTCAGCTAAAATTGAGGTTTTATAACTTAGTTGCCTGCGCTAGTCGCAGGCTCCCGATACCAAAATCATGACTTACGTTGTTACTGAAGCTTGTATCCGCTGCAAGTACACAGACTGTGTTGATGTCTGCCCAGTGGACTGTTTTCGCGAAGGCCCTAATTTCCTAGTCATCGATCCCGATGAATGTATTGACTGCGCCGTGTGTGTTCCCGAGTGTCCAGTCAACGCAATTTATGCGGAAGATGATGTGCCAGGCGATCAACAGGATTTCATTAAGCTAAATGCTGAGCTATCGCCAGCTTGGACCTCAATCACCAAATCCAAGCCAGCACTACCCGATGCTGATGAATGGAAAGACGTTAAAAATAAACTTGATCAATTAGCGAAGTAATCAGCCTCGCTATTTCTAAAAATATCTAAGAGATTTAGTGTCACCACAACCCATTGAAACCGACGCAGTCATTATTGGCGCAGGTCCAGTGGGTCTCTTTCAGGTCTTTGAGCTAGGACTGTTAGAGATCAAGACTCATGTCATTGATTCTTTGCCGATACCGGGCGGTCAATGTGTTGAGCTATACCCTGATAAACCCATCTACGATATTCCCGCCATTCCAGTTTGTACCGGCCAAGAGCTCATCAATAATCTACTAAAGCAAATTGAGCCTTTTGGGGCACAGTTTCATCTTGGTCAGGAAGTGACCACACTGCACAAGCAAACAGATGGTCGCCTACACCTGCGAACCTCTCTTGGAACAGAGTTCATCAGCAAGACAGTCTTTATTGCTGCTGGGGTTGGAGCCTTTCAGCCCCGCCCTCTCAGAATAGAGGGCATCGATCAGTTTGAAGGCAAGCAGCTTTTTTATCACATCAAAGACCCGCAAAAATTCAATGATCACCGGATTGTGATTTGCGGGGGCGGCGACTCAGCGTTGGATTGGGCCATTCATTTAACCGGCAAAGCAAGGCATGTAACACTGATTCACCGTCGGGATGATTTCAAGGCGAACCCCAAATCCATCTCAACTATGCGAGCGCTTTGCGCTTCAGGACAGATGACCTTGCTCATAGGGCAAATTACGGGCTTTGTAGCAACCGATGAATGCCTTAGGACTATTGAAGTGACCGATATAGACGGGAATATTCAGAATCTTCCTTTGGATGATCTTTTAGTCTTTTTTGGCCTATCACCTAAATTGGGTCCGATCGCTGATTGGGGTCTAGAGATTGATCGCAAGCAAATTGCTGTCGATACTGCCAGTTTTCAAACCAGTCTACCGGGGGTATTTGCCGTGGGCGATATCAATACCTACCCAGGAAAAAAGAAGCTCATTTTGTCAGGATTTCATGAAACGGCACTTGCCGCCTTTGCTGCTGCCGAATACCTAAATCCAGAAAAACTGATTCAATTGCAATACACCACCACTTCCCCCAAGCTCCACAAAGCACTTGGGGTAAAAAGTCCTACATTCGAGTAAGCTCTGTCTAAATAGTATTTTTTTAATAAGACTTATATATGCGCCAATATCACGATCTCATGAAAGAAGTCCTTGCCAAGGGCGTCAAAAAATCAGATAGAACAGGCACTGGTACGCTATCTGTATTCGGTCATCAAATGCGTTTTAATTTAGCCGATGGCTTTCCGATGGTGACAACCAAAAAACTGCATCTCAAATCCATCATCTATGAATTACTTTGGTTTCTCAAAGGTAGCACCGACAACAACTGGCTAAAAGAACGTGGTGTCTCGATCTGGAATGAATGGGCAGCACCTGATGGTGACTTAGGTCCAATTTATGGCTATCAATGGCGCTCTTGGCCAACACCGAATGGTCAACACATTGATCAAATCTCCGAGGTGCTGGAAACAATTAAAAAAAATCCAGATTCTCGACGCATCATTGTGTCGGCTTGGAACGTTGCAGATATTCCACGCATGGCGCTTGCTCCATGCCATGCTTTTTTCCAGTTTTACGTTGCTGAAGGCAAGCTCTCTTGCCAACTCTACCAACGTAGCGCAGATATCTTCTTGGGCGTCCCTTTTAATATCGCCAGTTATGCACTCCTCACCCACATGGTGGCCCAACAGTGCAACCTAGAGGTAGGTGACTTTATTTGGACTGGCGGTGATTGTCATCTTTACAGTAATCACCTGGAACAAGTTGATCTCCAACTCTCAAGGGATTTTTACCCTCTGCCAAAGCTCAACATTTTGCGTAAACCAGATTCATTATTTGACTATGAGTTTGAAGATTTTGAAATTACTGGTTATGAATCTCATCCCCACATCAAAGCACCAGTAGCTATTTAAGAAAACCCAATCAGCATGACTCAACCAGCCATCTCCATGATCGTTGCCCGCTCGCGCAACCATGTTATCGGGCGCAACAATCAAATGCCCTGGAAAATTTCCGCGGATTTGCTGTTCTTCAAACGCGTCACAATGGGTCACCCCGTTATCATGGGTCGCAAAACCTGGGAATCAATTGGGCGCCCTTTGCCAGGAAGGCGCAATATCGTTGTGAGTAGAAATCCCGATCTACTGCTGAGCGGAGCAGAGGTAGCCCACTCATTAGATGAGGCTCTTACGCTCTTAACGGACTCGCCTCGAGTTTTTGTCATCGGCGGCGAACAACTCTTCAAGCAAGCTTTTGCCAAAGCGGATCGACTGTATATTACTGAAATTGAGATTGAGGTTGATGATGGGGATACCTTCTTTGAGGTGCCCAATCCCAGCGAGTGGCAAGAGTGTGAGCGCATCTCCGATAGCGAAGGTCACTTCCATTTTGATTTTGTCACGCTCGAGAGAAAATAAATTCTCAAAGACACCCTCATCAGATGGTTTGCTAGTTAACAAAAAGGGCTCCGCAGAGCCCTTTTGCTTAAGCGCTTACTTGAGCATCAGAGTTTTTTGCTAAAGCTGTATTGTGCAAAGGCCTGTTCCGCCAAACCAAACCACTGAGCCTCCATATTTCTAAAGACGCGATAGTCTTCAAAAATCTTTTTGAACTGAGGATTCTTGGCTGACTCTTCAGCATAGGTTTCTTGAGCGGCTTTAAAGCATGCATCCATGATGGAGGTATTGAATTTACGCAATACAGCCCCATTCTGAACTAAACGCTGTAATGCGGGTGGGTTGAGCGCATCATACTTTGCGCACATATCAGTATGCGCCTCAAAACACGCAGCCTCCCACGCAGCCTGGTATGCCGGCGGCAACTCTTCCCACTTCTTCTTATTTACCAAGAAAGAAAGTGCTGCACTGCCTTCCCACCAAGCTGGGTAGTAGTAATTTTTAGCAACTTTAGCGAGACCCAATTTTTCATCATCGTAAGGGCCCACGAACTCGGCTGCATCGATCGTACCCTTCTCCAGGGCTGAATAAATTTCGCCAGCAGGAAGCTGTTGTGGAACAACGCCTAACTTAGATAAGACCTGCCCAGCAAAACCAGCGATACGAAATTTCAAACCCTTCAGGTCTTCAGGTGTTTTGATTTCTTTACGAAACCAACCGCCCATCTGAGTACCAGTCTGACCACCCAAGAAATTCACTAAGTTGTAACTACCGTACAACTCGCGCATTAATTTCATACCATTACCATGGAGCATCCACGCGGTTTGCTGACGTGCGGTCATGCCAAAAGGCGCTGCTGTATCAAAAATGAATGAGCTATTTTTACCCAAGTAGTAATAGCTTGCGGTATGGCCACATTCAACGGTACCGTTTTGCACAGCATCCAATACCTGTAATGCAGGAACAACTTCGCCGGCAGCGAAGACTTTCACATTAAATTTTCCGTCCGTGGCTTTACGCAAAGAGTTTGCAAAAACCTCTGGTGTGCCATACAAGGTATCCAAAGATTTTGGGAAACTGGAAACCAAGCGCCAATTTAGGGTTGGTAAACTTTGTGCCAAAGCTGGCGCTGCTAATGCAGCCGTACCTGCGCCTACAGCAGCCTTCTTTAAAAAGGAACGTCTTTGCATTGTTTGCTCTCCTTTAATTTTTTTAATGGTCTTAAAAAGTATATCCGTATCAAATTAATCGGTCTTATTTTCCACCTACCGTCATCGAACGAATCAAAATCGAACCAGTTTCCTTGGTGCCCCGAATAAGAGTATCGCTACCGACTAAATCTATCTCCAGCAACATATCTCGCAGATTACCAGCAATGGTGACTTCTTCAACAGGATACTGAATCTCCCCATTTTCCACCCAGTACCCAAAGGCGCCTCGTGAATAATCGCCTGTGACGTAGTTGACGCCCTGCCCCATGAGCTCAGTAACCAGGAGTCCAGTGCCCATCGCCTTTAATAAAGCTGGCAAGCCCCCTTTAGGCGTTTTTGTACTGCGCAAGCTTAAATGATGAGATCCTCCGGCATTTCCGGTGGTCTTCATACCCAACTTGCGAGCTGAATAAGTGGATAAAAAATATCCCTCAAGAATGCCCTTATCCACCACCGTACGGGCTTGCGTCTTTACGCCTTCTTCATCAAAAGGTGCGCTTCCTGTCATTGCTTTGAGATGGGGGTCTTCATATAGACTCAGATGCTTTGGTAAGACCTGCTTACCCAAGCTATCCAATAAGAAACTGGAGCGACGGTACAGCGCCCCGCCCGATACCGCTTGCACTAAACCCCCAATCAAACCAGCAGCCAAGGGTGCTTCAAAAATGACAGGGCAACGACGCGTTGTTAGGGATCGAGCCTTTAAACGAGACAGGGCTCGCTGCGCCGCATACCTGCCAATCGCCGCTGGATCTGCCAACTCCTCAGGAACTCGCGAACTGGAATACCAATCATCGCGCTGCATTGCTGACTGCTTACCACCCTCGCTAGCAATCGGCGCACAAGAAATATAGTGGCGAGAAAATGGATAGCCCCCCATAAAACCCTGAGTGGTTCCCATCATGAAATGGGCATGATGGGCAGACACCGAAGCGCCATCACTATTGCGAATTTGCTTGCTAACAGCAAAGGCTGCACCCTCGGCGATGCGGGCAATCTCTACGGCCTTAGTGGCGTCTAAGAGCCATGGATGAAATAAATCCAAATCTAAGGGATTTTTTTCTAACAATTCCTGCTCAGCTGGCCCTGCGCATTCATCCTCTGCGGTGTGCTGGGCAATATGGTAGGCAGCCTCAACCGTAGCTTTTAGGGAGGTTTTAGAAAAATCACTGGTACTCGCATTGCCGCGACGATGGCCCAAAAAGACGGTAACCCCCACCTGCTTATCGAGGCTTTGCTCAATTGTCTCGACCTCTCCCTTGCGTACGGTTACTGATAAACCCTGACCTTCCGAGATCTCGGCAATAGCATCCGATGCCCCGCGTTTTCGGGCCTCTGAGAGCATGAAATCAATAATTTCTGTGAACTGATGTGATGTGTAAGTAAACATGTCCTAATAATAGCTAGAATAGAAGCATGAAGCATACTGAAGCTTGGAAGCGGAACGCTCCAAATGAAATCAAAATTGGCCTAATCTCGATCTCAGACCGAGCCAGTAAGGGCGTTTACAACGACGAGGGCATCCCAGCCCTCCAGAGCTGGCTCATAAGCGCCATTAAGACGCCTTGCGCCTTCCATGAGCGCTTAATAGCTGACGAGTATGAAACCATCACCGAAACAATTGTGGAACTTGTGGATGATATGGGCTGTGATCTCATCCTGACGACCGGCGGCACCGGCCCGTCCCGCAGGGATGTCACCCCAGAAGCCACCCTTGATGCTGGTACGCGTGAAATGCCTGGTTTTGGAGAGCAAATGCGGCAAATAAGCCTGCAGTTTGTTCCAACCGCAATCTTGTCACGTCAAACTGCTGTTTTGCGAGAAATTGAAGAACATACCGCTCTCATCATTAACCTGCCCGGACAACCCAAAGCCATTGCTGAAACGCTTGAAGGACTGAAGGATGCGGACGGCAAAACACTAGTGCCCGGCATCTTTGCAGCAGTGCCTTACTGCATTGATCTAATTGGCGGTCCTTATATCGAAACCAATGAATCCATCATCAAGGCCTTTCGACCTAAAAGCGCCATCAAAAAATAAGTAATTACCTTTTGCCCACTCAAGATTTGGGCCGCACTTCCTATGAATGACGAATCCAGTAATTCTGCAGAAAATTTAACTGACCCTGGCGACAGTCGCTCACTTGAGCAAGCTGGTCTAAGACTTGAAGACTGGATAACAGTGACTGTGATGGGCTTACTTGCCCTCATCACCTTTGGCAATGTCTTGGTGCGCTACTTCACCAACCAGTCTTTTGCCTGGACCGAGGAATTTTCTGTATTCCTCATGATGGCACTGACACTCATTGCGGGTAGCGCAGCTGCAGCGCGAGATCGCAATATTCGTATTGAAATTTTTTCAGACAAAGGTACGCCAAAACGCCGACGCAATTTAGCAATCGCCTCCGGCGCAGCAACTTTTCTACTCTATCTCTTATTGGCTTATCTTGGTTCCTTGCTGGCCTGGGATGAGTACCGCTTTGGGGAAACCTCTCCCGGTATCGGCATACCAAAGTGGTGGTACACGATTTGGCTACCGCTCTTGTCTATTCTGATTGCGATTCGCGCGGGGATATTACTCGTTAAACAATGGCGCAACCCATGATCACCATCGCCATCATTCTTTTTATTATCTTCATTACCCTCATGCTGATTGGCGTGCCTATCGGCGTATCCTTGGGCATTGGTGGTGTAGTAGCGATCGCCCTCTCCAATCTTGATACTGCAAACTACGGCTTACTCGCAGTCCCACAAAACTTTTATGCCGGAATTGCTAAATACCCACTACTGGCTATTCCAATGTTTGTACTCGTAGGTTCAATCTTTGATCGCTCTGGAGTCGCTGAACGCCTAGTGAACTTTGCAGTAGCTATTGTGGGACGCGGCCCAGGTATGTTGCCCTTAGTGGCTATTTTGGTAGCTATGTTCCTGGGTGGCATTTCTGGGTCAGGTCCTGCAAACGCAGCAGCAGTCGGTGGAGTCATGATTGCGGCCATGGCAAATGCAGGCTATCCGCGATCTTACGCAGCCAGTATTGTGGGTGCCGCAGCTGCAACCGATATTCTGATTCCGCCCTCGGTGGCATTTGTCGTGTACAGCGTTCTCGTACCCGGTGCTTCAGTCCCGGCACTCTTTGCAGCAGGTATGTTTCCAGGCCTGCTAGCCGGCATTGCCCTGATCGTGCCAGCAGTGTGGCTCGCACGTAAACATCGGATGGGGGCTCAAGAGGCGGACCTACCGCGGCCACCATTTTGGAAAAGTTGTAAAGAAGCACTCTGGGGTTTAAGTGCACCATTCATTATCCTGGGAGGCATGCGTGCCGGCTGGTTCACACCCACTGAAGCAGCAGTTGTTGCTGTCTTCTATGGGCTGTTTGTAGGTATGGTGATTTATCGCACTATCAAAATTCGGGATCTTTATGAAATCCTGCTTGAGGCCGGCGAAACTTCTTCTGTGATCTTGATGGTCATTGCTTTGGCCGGCATCTTTGCATACGCACTTTCAACTCTGGGAGTAATAGACCCACTAGCAAATGCTATCGCCCATTCCGGGATTGGCGAAGCTGGTGTGCTTGCCTTGATCGTCTTATTGCTGATGACTTTAGGAATGTTTTTGGATGGCATTTCGATCTTCCTGATCTTTGTGCCACTACTGCTACCCATTGCTCAGGCCTACCACTGGGACCTCGTTTGGTTTGGCGTCGTACTCACATTAAAAGTCGCCTTAGGTCAATTTACACCCCCACTCGCAGTCAACCTCATGGTGGCCTGCAAAATTGCTGGGGTCAAAATGGAAGAGACAGTACGCTGGGTCATTTGGCTTCTAGGAGCTTTCTTTCTTGCAATGGTGCTAGTTTTAATCTTTCCGCCGATTGCCACCTGGCTACCGCGCTATCTAGGTTATTAAAGGTTTGTGCAGTGCAGTAGTGAACTGCCGCATGGCTTCTCATTTAGAATCAAAAAACTTATCAAGAACAAGGGATCTCAGATGAACAAACGCTCCTTCTTAACTAGCACGCTCGTTACCTTACTCGCCACACTTGGACTCACAAGCGCCCTCCATTCTGGGATTGCCACTGCCGCTGAATACAAATCCGAATACAAGATGTCATTAGTGTTAGGCACCGCCTTCCCATGGGGCAAAGGTGGAGAAATTTGGGCTGATCTCGTACGTGAGCGCACCAACGGCCGCATCAATATCAAACTCTATCCTGGCGCCTCCTTAGTAGGTGGAGATCAAACTCGCGAGTTCACTGCGATTCGTCAAGGCGTCATCGATATGTCAATCGGCTCTACCATTAATTGGTCACCGCAAATTAAAGAGTTGAATTTATTCTCTCTGCCTTTCCT
>CANGEC010000034.1 GCA_947452625.1 Burkholderiaceae bacterium | reverse complement strand
TATTCGTTTGCCCTTAAAGCCTGTACGCGGTCAGTTAACGATTTTCTCAGTAGCCCCAAATGATCCATGGGTTAATTACCTCCCTAGAGTCGGAGTTTCTGGGGATGGTTATTGTTTGCCGGCTCAGAAAATGGCCGATGGCAGTTATCGTTGGATCGTGGGCTCAAGTTTTGATGAGGGTGAAGATGACCTAAGTCCGCGACATAGCAGTGATGTATTTAATCGTGAGCAAGCAAAGGGGTTGGTGGACTTCTCGCAAGGAGACCCCGAGTCTCTGAAGATTCAGGATTGTTTTGTTGGGGTGCGTAGTGTTGCTGGGGATCGTTTGCCTATCATCGGCGCCCTGGCCCAACGCCCAGGAATATTTTTAGCTATTGCGCTGGGGTCAAGAGGGGTGCTTTGGTCGGCCTTGGCTGCTAAGTTAATTACCTCTCAGGTACTAGAGGATGATTTTGCTTTACTTGCCCGCTTGGGTTTTGCCGCGGACTTGGTAGCGGCGCTAGCGCCAGCACGCTTTTTCGCCGGCGCCTTGGCAGCACCTTCAGCTTTGGGAGCTTTGGCCTCAAATTCAAAACCAATTTTGCCATCTGGACCCAAGGCAAGATAGGCCTTAAATCCGCGCCCAGTCCGATTGGATTTAAAGTTTGTTAGCAGATCAGTCTTGCCTTCTTTGAGTAATTTCTGAACTTGTTCACTAGAAATTTCTTGCTGAAGAACCACTTTGCCGGTTTTGAAATCGCAAGATTTATTGGGGCCGGTATTGTTTTCACATAAGTAGCGCATGCCATCTTCATAAACCGCGCCAGAGCATTTTGGGCAGACCCCTAAAGCTTGTCTACCGGTAAAGTCTATCGCTTCAGATTCATCATCCTGTGTGTTACCAAAGTCGAATTCAAGTTTGTATCCTGCGTTAGGATAGTCAGCATCATCTTCAGGTATTTCACTAAGTTTAATAATTGCGGCAAACGGTCTTCCCATTTTGCTGCGGAAGCCTTGCAAGGGGCCAATGGTTTTTTCACGCAACAACTCTTCAACTTCGGGATATTCAAAAGCCCGGCCGCCAGGAGTTTTGCTAATTGTGAAGCCGCATTTTTCACAGGCAAAGCGACGGTAATTTTCTTTTACTGGCCCTTTGCAGTGAGGACATGGGGTTGACATCGTTGCATAGTCACCCGGTATGGTGTCGCTGTCATATTCTTTAGCGCGCTTTACGATGCGTTGCGTCATCTGTGCAATTTCTTGCATAAACGTATCGCGATTCATTTTCCCTTGCTCAATCAGGGATAGTTTATTTTCCCAGCTACCGGTAAGGTCGGGACGGGTTAACTCTTCAACATCTAGGCCTCTTAATAAGGTCATTAGTTGGAAGGCCTTCGCAGTAGGGATTAGCTCCCTAGCTTCGCGCACCATATATTTTTCCGCTAACAAGCCTTCAATAATGGCAGCACGAGTGGCAGGTGTACCCAAGCCCTTTTCGGCCATTGCTTCACGCATTTCATCATCATCAACCCACTTGCCGGCGCTTTCCATGGCCGACAAAAGCGTAGCCTCGGTATAGCGAGCGGGTGGTTTAGTTTTGAGTGGGACGGTAACAATGGATTCGTTTTGTACAACTTCGCCCTCTTGGACTGCTACTAATTCATCATCAGCTTGATTTGAGCGGCCATACACCGTCAACCAACCTGGATTGACTAGTACGCGACCTTCTGTTTTGAAGTGATGCCCCGAAGCTTCGGTGATGCGGGTGGTCACTTTAAATTCAGCCGCAGGATAGAACACGGCTAAGAAGCGACGCACTACGAGATCGTAGAGTTTAAATTCGGGTTCGCTTAAAGTTTTAGGGGCTTCAAGCGTTGGAATGATCGCAAAGTGATCAGAGATTTTGGAGTTATCAAAAATTCGCTTATTTGGCTTGATCCAGCCATAACCAGCCTTAGTTTTACTATCCCCAGAATCGCCTTGCAAAATTTGCGATGCATAAGGCCGATACTCTTGGGAGTGCGCCACTAAATTTTCCATTGTTTGTTTGACGGTATCCAAATAGTCTTCCGGCAATGCCTTGGCGTCGGTACGGGGATAGGTAAGCACTTTATGACGTTCATACAAAGCTTGTGCCAACCCCAAAGTATTTTTTGCCGAGAAGCCAAAGCGCGCATTCGCTTCGCGCTGCAAGCTTGTTAAGTCAAACAGTTGTGGGGCCAGTTGTGTTGCTGGTTTGGCTTCTTCAGTAACGCTCGCTTTTTTATCGCGACATGCTGCCACAATGCTTTGTGCTGCAGCTTCGCTCCACAGGCGATTCTCACGAGCTTCGGGAGCTGCAGGATCCTTTTTGAACTTAGGATCAAACCAGCGACCTTCGTAAATTCCAGCTGCAGCGATAAATTCTGCTTTTACTTCCCAGTAATCTTTGGAGATAAATTTGCGAATGAGTTCTTCGCGTTCAACCACGATAGACAGTGTGGGTGTTTGTACCCGACCAACTGTAGTGAGAAAGAACCCACCGCTTTTGCTGTTAAAGGCAGTCATGGCACGTGTGCCATTAATACCCACCAACCAATCTGCTTCAGAGCGACAACGTGCAGCATCTGCAAGCGGTTTCATATCCTCGTCAGAGCGCAGCGAGGCAAAGCCTTCGCGAATTGCATTAGGGGTCATGGATTGCAACCAAAGACGCTTGATAGATTGAGGTGCTTTGGCGTGTTGTGCAATTAAGCGGAAAATTAATTCCCCTTCACGCCCAGCGTCGCAGGCGTTAATTAAGGAGCCTACATCTTTGCGTTTAATGAGTTTTTGTAAAACCTTTAAACGGGACTCAGTTTTGGCTATGGGGCGTAGATCGAAATAAGGGGGAACGACCGGCAGGTTGGCAAACGACCATTTACCGCGTTTAACGTCATATTCTTCGGGGGCAGCAATTTCTAAAAGGTGGCCCACAGCAGAGGAAATGACGTAGTCGTCACTTTCAAAATAATCCTCATGTTTTGTAAAGCCACCCAAAGCCTTCGCAATATCGTTAGCAACGGAGGGCTTCTCAGCGATGATGAGCGCCTTGAGATGATCCGAGCCGGAGGTTTTGGAGATGCTTTTGGTAGATGCTTTAGCCACGCGTTTGCCTAAATTTGAGCCTGAAATTAAGTATTTATTGGAGAAAAAGGATGATCAATTTAAACCAAATCAGGGCTTGGTCGATCAATTACCCCTTTTTTATTATTAACCGATAAATTGGGAAAAGTCCAAAAAGGCTCAATTTTGGTGTTTGATAAGCCCCCGCCTGAACCGATCTCATTGGGCTAAAAATACCAAAAATGGCCATTCTAGGCTATTTAAAGAGGGTTTTTTCCAAAATAGGAAGCTCTTCAAGGACATCATTAGGATGGCAAACCAATTTGGCACCCTCTTGAATCAGTCGGTTACAGCCACTATAAAGAGGGTCTTTAATGGGCCCGGGAAGCGCAAAAACCTCCCGACCTAATTCTGCAGCAAGGCGCGCCGTAATGAGTGAGCCAGACTTTTCCGCGGCCTCGATCACTACAACACCGAGTGCCAGGGCGGCTATGAGCCGATTTCGCCTAGGGAAATGAAAGGCTTGCGGCCCGGCACCCAAGGGCAATTCTGAGAGTAACAGACCATTTTGACTAATAGCATTGGCAAGCCCGGTGTGCTCCTTTGGGTAGACAGCATCGAGACCTGTGCCACAAACCGCCAAAGTGAGTCCCATGCTGCCAAGCGTAGCCTTGTGGGCCACCCCGTCAACGCCACGCGCTAAGCCCGAGACAACTACTAAGCCGGCTGCCGCAAGGCTTTTCGCAAAGATGGCGGCATTTTCAAGACCCTGCGCACTTGCCCTGCGCGACCCCACAATGGCTATCATGGGAAGTGTGATCAAGTTAATGTCGCCATATATATAGAGCGTTTTGGGCGGGTCATATAAATCCAGAAGTCTAGGGGGATAGGATTTGTCTTGGAGACAAATTGAGATGATGGGGTTGCTCGGGGTGGATGTCTGCATGCAGCAATTTTGAGCGTATAGAAAAATTAAACAATCAGGACAGGCTGATTACTCTGTTGGATAATTCTGATATGCCAATATTGCCAGTCCTATGCTATCCAGATCCAAGGCTTCACAAGGTTGCCAAACCTGTGTCGCAGGTGGATGCGCGCATTAAAAAAATCGTTACTGATATGGCCGATACGATGTATGACGCTCCGGGCGTGGGCTTGGCGGCAACGCAGGTAGATATACATGAGCGCATCGTGGTGATTGACGTCTCTGATAACCAAGATGAATTAATGGTTTTTATTAACCCCGAGTTAATTTGGGCTAGTCCAGAAAAAAAGGCATGGCGCGAGGGTTGCCTTTCTGTGCCTGAATATTATGATGAGGTAGAGAGGCCCGATATCGTGCGCGTTAGGGCCTTGGATATTCACGGCAAGCAATTTGAGCTTGAGGCTGATGGATTGCTATCGGTTTGCTTGCAACATGAAATGGATCATTTGCAGGGCAAGGTGTTTGTTGAATATTTGTCTTCCCTGAAACGCAATCGCATTTCACTCAAAATGAAAAAGCGCGCTAAAGAGTTGGCGGGTCAGCGCTAAGCGCTCTCAATGAAAATTGTTTTTGCTGGTACTCCGGAATTTGCTGCGCAGGCGATGCGTGCGCTTGATGCTGCCGGCCATCAGGTAGTTCTTGCGCTGACACAGCCTGATCGAAGGGCGGGCAGGGGCATGCATTTGCATATTAGCCCGGTTAAAGAATTCGCTTTAGAGAAAAATATCCCTATTTTGCAGCCCGCCTCCTTACGGCTAAATAGCGTTGATTTAGAAAAACGCACTCAGGCTGAGGCAGCGTATCAGCAGCTGGCTAATACCGATTTTGATGTGATGATAGTCGTCGCGTACGGCCTGATTTTGCCCCAAGCAGTTTTAGATCTTGCCGAGCAAAAAGGTCGTCATGGCTGTTTTAATATTCACGCCTCTATTTTGCCGCGCTGGCGCGGCGCAGCACCAATCCAAAGGGCAATTGAAGCAGGCGATAGTAAAACAGGCGTCAGCATTATGAAGATGGATGCGGGCCTTGACACTGGCGATACGGTGCTGGTTCGCGAGTTAAATATTGCGCCAACCGAAACCAGCGCCACGCTGCATGATCGACTTGCTTTGCTTGGCGCCCAATTGATTGTCGAGACGCTGGAAAGCATCGCAAAAGGTAGGGGCTTAAGCTTTACGCCACAAGCCCATGAGGGTGTCAATTATGCTGAGAAGATATTGAAGGCAGAGGCTGAGATTGATTGGCAATTAAGTGCGGTGGAAATTGATCGACGTATCCGAGCATTTAATCCCTTTCCTGGAGCAACCAGTACTCTAGAGGGCTTGGCCATTAAGTTTTGGCACTCGCGCATTCCACGGGCTGTGCCCGAGTTACTTGTGGGACAGCCCGGTGAGGTAGTGGGCTTTACGAAAGATGGCGCATTACTTCAATGCGGTAATGGCCTTTTAGAGGTTTTAGAAATACAAAAACCAGGCGGCAAAAAAATGAGTGCCAATACATACTTACAAACACACGCTTCATCATCGAAAGCTTTGCGCTTTCATAAGGAATAATTTGTCGGATCAAAAGTCGCAACACAGCTTACCGCTTTCTGAGGCGATGACGATTTCAGCTCAAGCCATTGGGGAGGTGATGGATGGCAGATCGCTGACGGAAGTGTTGGATCAACTCGATGCTCATGAAAGACCGATTGTTCAATGCTTGACCTTTGACGCTTTGCGTAAGTGGGTGCGTTCACACGAGTTGATTGCGCAATTGATTCCCAAGGCGCCGCCTGCACCAGTGGAGTATCTGCTTTCCGTTTCAATCGCCCTTTTTTTACAAGGTAATCAAGATAGCAAAGGTTATGCAGCGCATACGATTGTCGATCAGGCAGTAAGGGCATGTAGTGAATATGAGCCGACCATGTACGCAAAGGGTCTAGTCAATGCCGTTTTGCGCAAGGTGAGTTTGTTGCAGGCCCCGGCAAAAGACGGCGTCTCTTATCCGCCCGATCCTATCCCGATGTTTGTGCCCCCATGGTGGCGCGCTAAATTAAAAAAAGATTATTCCAAGGTCTGGCAAGCATTATTAATTCAACAGGCTAAGCGTGCTCCGCTGATATTGCGGGTGAATGCAAAACAATACGATCGGACTGAATATCAAGCGCTATTAGCACAGGCGGGAATTGACTCAAAGGTGATCGATGAGATTGCTGGTGTGAAATTAGATGCAGCTCTTTTATTAAATGAGCCTGTGCCGGTGTCAGATTTGCCAGGGTTTTATGCTGGCGCGGTCTCGGTACAGGATGCTGGCGCTCAACTGGCCGCCGCCTTGCTTGATCCTCAGCCAGGTGAGCTTATTTTGGATGCCTGTGCTGCTCCTGGCGGAAAAACTGCCCACCTACTCGAGCGGGCGGATTGTGAGCTGGTCGCTTTAGAGTTGGATGGGGATCGGATTGGGAGAATTGGTGGCAATTTGGATCGTCTGCGCCTGCACTCTAACAAGGTCAGGATTCAACGTGGTGATGCTTCCAAGGCAGCGTGGTGGGATGGGAGACTCTTTGACAAAATATTGCTTGATGCCCCATGCTCAGCATCCGGAATAGTATCGCGGCATCCAGACATTCCTTTTTTAAGACGTGAGGCGGATATTAAGGCTTTACAGCTAAGGCAACGTGGATTGCTAACCCAGGCTTGGAAGATGCTAAAGCCCGGAGGCCAGCTGCTTTACGTCACCTGCTCCTTATTTTTTGAGGAAGGCGAAGCGCAAGCTGATTGGTTTGCGGCAGAGCATAGCAATGCGTTACGATTAAGCGCCCCGGGGCAAATTTTGCCCACAGCTATTAATGATGGTTTTTACTATGCTTTGTTTAAGAAAAATGGGCCATGAGCCAAAGAATTAAACAATTCGCCTTTTGTTGCTTGCTTGCCCTCAGTTTTTTCTCAGGGACATCAGGTGCTGAAGGAATCAAAATCAAATCCGTAGAGCTGGAGCGGGCGGATAACGACTGGTTATTAAATGCAGCCTTTCAGATAGAGCTTTCCCCGGGTTTGGAGGAGGCCGTACAAAAAGGAGTGGTTCTCTACTTTCAGTCGGAATTCGAACTGAGTCGGTCGCGTTGGTATTGGTTTGATGAGAGACCTGCGTTAGTGCAAAGACAGACCCGTCTTTCATATCAGCCGTTAACCCAGCAGTATCGAATTGCTTCCGAGGGCTTTACATTTTCTGCGCCAACTATTTCTGAAGCCTTGCAAGCCGTGGGCAGTATTGGTGGCTGGCGTGTTTTTGAAAATAGCCAGATAGATCCTGGTAAGTCATATACCGCTTCACTCAGAATGACTCTGGATTTGAGTAAGCTGCCAAAGCCTTTTCAGGTGAATGCCTTAAACAATCGAGATTGGAATATCTCGAGCGATTGGTTGCGTTTTCCATTCTCACCTAACGGCCCGAATCTGATTAAGCGATGAAGAAATTCATGGCATTTATTCAGTCCTTGAGCATCAAGAGTGATGCCTGGAAAAGGCGAGCTCTACCTATTGCCGCTTCGTTGATCGGTGTCTTTGCGTTATTGCTGCTGGTGATGCTCTCAATCGCATCGTCTAATACAGAATTTTTTGATAATTACTTTATCTGGCTATACGCAGCCAATGTGGTGATTGGCGTCTGTTTGGCGTTAGTCATTTTGACGCTTGTGATTGTGATCGCTATTCGTTGGCATCAAGGTCGGTTTGGCACTCGCTTAATTGCCAAGTTGGCAATGATTTTTGCTTTGGTGGGTGTTGCCCCCGGCTTGATCTTGTATGGTGTTTCCTTGCAGTTTGTTTCAAGAAGTATTGAAACATGGTTTGATGTGAAGGTTGAGACAGCGCTTGAGGCTGGTCTGGAGCTAGGCCGCGCCACCTTGGGGACAGCCCTTCAGGAGCTGCAAGACGAAGGGCGGATTGTTGCGAGTCAAATTCAAACCCTCCCAAATCAAGCGAGCTCAGCTGAACTAACCTTGTTGTTATCCAGGTTGCGAGATCAATTTGGCATTCAAGAGATCACTATTTTTAATGGCCGACAAATAGTAGTCGCAACGGCGGTTTCGGGCGAATTTAAGAACCCCTCTCCTCCGCCTAGCCAAGAGGTCATGAGTCAGGCATCAAAACTCAATGGGGCGGGCTTTATTGATGAGCCGCAAAATACTGCAGGGCCACAAGAATATCGCTTGCGTGCTGTTATCCCGCTCGTAAAAGAGCGGGTGAGCTCGGCGCGCGGTTTTGGTTTAAGTCTGCAGTATCAAAAAGAGCTTTGGTATTTACAGTTGGTTAAAACCGTTCCTGAAGGTATTACTAAAAATACGATGGCGGTACAGGCAGCCTACAGTGATTACCAAGAAAAATCATTAGGGCGCACTGGCCTGAGAAAAATGTTTGTTGGTACATTGACCTTGACGCTCTTTTTTGCTCTTTTTGTGGCGGTTACTTTGGCATTGCTACTTGGTCGCCAGCTAGCCCGCCCGCTGTTAATGCTGCTACGAGGCACCCAGGCGGTTGCTCAGGGCGATCTCTCGCCAAAGCCTGAGCTAGATACAGGAGATGAGTTGGGAATGCTCACGCGCCAATTTAATGTGATGACAAGACAGTTGGCTGATACCCGAACCTCTTTACAAGAATCTAAAACCTTTTTAGAAACCGTGCTGGGTAATTTAACAGCGGGCGTCTGTATTTTTGATAAGGCCTTTAATGTCGTTTCTAGCAATGCAGGTGCGGATCGTATTTTTGGCCAAGATTTGACGAAGCTCGATGGTCAGCCGTTAGGCAATATCCCGGCATTAGTGGAGTTTGAGCAAGCCTTAAAAGAGGGTTTTGCAACGATGAAGCTGGCAGTAACTGAAGGCGCTAAGCAAGGCCAAAATAAAGAGGCGCCAGTTTGGCAAAAACAAATTCAGCTGCATACTACAAATGAGTTTGAGAATGAGTTGGGCGTGACATTATTCGTGCGTGGTACCGAATTAACGCCCCAATTGCGCATGGTGGTGTTCGATGACATTACCGATGTAGTAAGTGCGCAGCGTTCCATTGCCTGGAGCGAGGTGGCTAGACGCTTGGCCCATGAAATCAAGAACCCATTGACGCCTATTCAGCTTTCAGCAGAACGTTTGCAGCATAAGCTGGCCGGTAAGCTCAGTCCTGAGCAGGAAGAGATGATCAACCGGAGCACCGAAACCATTATTGGTCAGGTGCAAGCAATGAAGGAGATGGTGAATGATTTTAGAGATTTTGCGAAAACACCCAGTCCACAACTTAAACCCGTTTCGATTAATGTCTTGACCCAAGAAATATTGGGTCTGTATGAGGGCAGCCCATTGCATACTCAGCTAGATCCTCATTGCCCCGACATTATGGGCGACTCTACTCAACTGCGACAGGTGATTCATAACTTGCTACAGAATGCCCAGGATGCAACTTTAGAAGGCGCACGAAAAAACGAAGCAGTGGGGATAAAGACGGAGCTGGTGTCCTATGGTGAGGCCAATGGGATCCCGCAAAAAGCAGTTCGTCTCACAATAAGTGACTCGGGTTCTGGTTTTCCAGCTAAGATATTGTCAAGGGCGTTTGAGCCTTATGTAACAACTAAAAGTAAGGGTACGGGTTTGGGTTTGGCGGTTGTGAAAAAAATCATTGATGATCACTCTGCCAAAATAGAAATCCGCAATCGTATGCAGGGAGAAGAAGTGGTCGGTGCACAAGTATCAATTTTGTTTATGAACTTAGCAAAAGAGGCGGCGTAGGAATGGCTAGTATTTTGGTGGTTGATGACGAGATGGGCATCCGCGAGCTTCTGAATGAGATTCTGACGGATGAAGGCCATACTGTTTATGCGGCGGAGAGTGCCGTGCAGGCCAGAACCATTCGCGAACAAATGCGCCCTGATTTAGTGCTGCTGGATATTTGGATGCCAGATACCGACGGCATTACTTTGCTAAAAGAATGGTCCAAAACCGGTCAGCTGACGATGCCGGTTGTGATGATGTCTGGTCATGCCACGATAGATACTGCCGTAGAGGCCACGCGGATTGGCGCTCTGAATTTTTTGGAGAAGCCAATTGCTTTGCAAAAACTGCTCAAGACGGTTACTAAGGCATTAGAAAGCTCGCCAAAGTATGTTGAGCCTGAAGTGGAAAGAGCTACCCAGCCGGCAACCATGGCAAGTGCCATACCAAAACAGTCAACCCCTGAGACTCCACAAGCTATTCCGGATGGTGAATACATCAGCGGTATTGCCAAAACCTATTACGATCTGCCTTTAAGAGAAGCAAGAGACTTGTTTGAGAAAGCGTACTTTGAACATCAAATGCAAATTATGGGTGGCAGTATGACCAAGATTTCGGAATATACCGGCTTGGAAAGAACCCATCTATATCGCAAGCTTAAAGCCCTGGGAATCGATACATCGCGTAATAAGGGTGAGCAATAAGGCTTTTGAATTCATTGCTGGCCAGCTATACCCGTAGTTTATTTTTTTGCGTTAGCGTTTAGTCAGAGTAACGATGTTTGACATGACATCGATATGGCGACAGACGATCTCGCCATCTTCATTTTCGGAATACCCCCATGGAAATTAAAGTCAACTTTCTCGATAAGCTGCGTCTAGAGGCCAAGTTCGATGACTTTACGGTGATTGCCGATCAGCCTATTCGATATAAGGGTGATGGCTCAGCACCAGGCCCATTTGATTATTTTCTGGCTTCATCGGCTTTATGTGCCGCCTATTTTGTGAAGCTGTACTGCAACACGCGTAATATTTCTACGGAAAATATTCGTCTTTCGCAAAATAATATTGTCGACCCTGAAAATCGTTACCAGCAGATTTTTAAGATTCAGGTTGAATTGCCCGAGGACATTTCAGCAAATGACCGTCAAGGGATTTTGCGCTCTATTGAGCGTTGCACTGTTAAAAAAGTCGTGCAGGCCGGACCAGAATTTGTCATCGAAGAAGTAAAAAACTTAGATGCTGATGCCCAGACTTTGTTGGCTTTCAAGCCATCACCAGATGCTAGTACTTATATTGCTGGCAAGGATCTGCCTCTAGAAGAAACGATTGCCAATATGTCTGGGGTATTAGCAAATCTCGGCATTAAGATCGAAATCGCCTCATGGCGCAACATTATTCCGAATGTGTGGTCTTTGCATATTCGCGATGCCCACTCACCGATGTGTTTTACCAACGGGAAGGGCGCGACCAAAGAAAGTGCGCTGGCATCAGCCTTGGGCGAATATATTGAGCGACTCAGTAATAATCATTTCTATGCTGGCGCATTTTGGGGCGAGGATATCGCCAATAGATCATTTGTGCATTATCCAAATGAGCGCTGGTTTAAACCAGGCCCTCAGGATGCTTTGCCAGCAGAAATCTTGGACGAATACTGCCTCAAAATTTATAACCCCGATGGTGATTTGCGTGGTTCACATCTAATAGATACTAATTCTGGTAATGCGCAGCGTGGCATCTGTTCGTTGCCATATGTGCGTCAGTCTGATGGCAAGACGATTTATTTCCCCTCCAATCTCATTGAAAATTTATATGTCAGTAATGGCATGAGTGCTGGTAATACTCTAGCTGAGGCACAAGTGCAATGCCTATCGGAGATCTTCGAGCGGGCAGTAAAGCGTGAAATTTTGGAAGGTGAAATTGCGCTGCCAGATGTGCCGCAGACAGTGCTTGAGAGGTTCCCAGGAATTGTGGCTGGGATCAAGGAGCTAGAAGAGCAAGGGTTCCCAGTGCTGGTAAAGGATGCATCCTTAGGCGGGACGTATCCCGTGATGTGCGTGACTCTGATGAATCCGCGAACTGGGGGAGTATTTGCTTCCTTCGGCGCCCACCCAAGTCTTGAGGTTGCGCTAGAGCGGAGCTTGACAGAGCTGCTCCAAGGACGCAGCTTAGAGGGCTTGAATGATTTACCTCCTCCAACCTTTGCTAGTGAGGCTGTCACGGAGCCTAATAATTTTGTTGAACACTTTATTGACTCTAGCGGCATTGTGTCCTGGCGTTTTTTCAGCGCTAAATCAGATTATGAATTTGTTGATTGGGATTTTTCTGGTAGCGGACATAACTCGAATACGCAAGAAGTCGCAACACTGCTTGGTATTCTCAAGCCTATGGGGAAAGAGGTTTATGTTGCGGAATATAACCAACTGGGCGCCATTGCCTCTAGGATCTTAGTGCCGGGCTATTCTGAAGTTTATCCAGTAGAAGATCTGATTTGGGATAACACGAATAAGGCTTTGTTATTTCGTGCCGACGTTCTGAATTTGTCATCGTTAAGTGATGAGGGTCTAAGCGCATTGCTTGAGCGTTTGGAGGCGAATGAATTAGATGAGTATGGCGATATTGCTACATTAATCGGCATCGAGTTTGATGAAAACACGCCTTGGGGTCAGCTAACCGTTTTGGAGTTAAAGCTACTCATTCAGCTTGCCTTACAACACTTTGATGAGGCGCTTGAATTGGCGGGCGCCTTCCTTCAATACAACGACAACACCGTAGAGCGTAGATTGTTTTATCAGGCCCTAAGTGCAGTGCTAGAAATTGTGTTGGACGAAGATATGGAGTTTGATGACTACATAGTCAATTTTCGCCGGATGTTTGGGGACGAGCGGATGGATGCGGTTATTGCTTCAGTCAATGGCGACATACGCTTCTACGGCCTCACTCCAACGAGCATGAAGCTAGAGGGGCTTGATAGGCATCATCGTTTACTCGATAGCTATAGCAAATTGCATGCAGCCCGAGCGAAATTTTCAGCCCAGTAGAGGACAAAAGCGTTATGTAGGTATAGAATCCTCACCATGTTGCCGCGTAGTAAAACAGTAGTCCTCCTCATTTGCCTCTTCCTTATTTCTTTTAAGGTTGCGGCCGCTAGCGTGTTTGTTCAGGCGGCCCTTGAGAGGGCACATCAGGTCAGCGTATGTGGTCAGGACTCAGCCGCTCAGCAGACTGGAGAAAGCAAGAGCGCCACTGATGATAAACATCACCCGGTAAGCTCTTTGAATCTCATGAGCCATATCACAGCAATAGAAAGTAGCGACAGTGCGCCCAATTTTGCTCTTACCTATAAGACTATAAAATTTGGGGTTGCTAGCAATTCTTTGCGGCCCCAAAATATTCCCGATTCGGCATTCAAGCCTCCCAAAACTAGCGCCTAATTTTTTTGGTGGGGAAGCGCTATTCAGCGCTCCCTTTGCTATTCGGCTGTCTATGAACAGCCTTGTTTGGGAAATATCATCATGTTTAAATTTGCAAAAGTATTGCCATTGGCAGTACTCGTTTTATTTATTTCTGCCTGCAGCAGCGTAAAGCTCGATGACGAAAATCAAGTGGCCGCCGTAAATGCTGCTAATTCAGCAACGTATGATCCTATCAGCGATCCAAAATCGAGTGTTTATGGGAAGCGATCAATCTATTTTGAGTTCGACAGTTACACAATCGATCCTCAATATGCCCCCACAATCATTGCTCATGCGGCTTACTTAAAGGCATTTCAGAAGCAGAGGGCTTTCATCATCATTCAGGGCAACACCGATGACCGGGGAACTTCTGAATACAACCTGGCGCTTGGACAGAGACGGTCAGAAGCTGTCAAAAAAGCTCTAATCAATCAAGGTGTTAGTGAATCCCAGTTAGAGGCTGTGAGCTTTGGAAAAGAAAAGCCGGCCAATCCAGCGCAGACAGAGACGGCCTTTAAACAAAATCGTCGCGCCGATTTTGTTTATCAATAAGCTCAAAGGATGCTCAATGAAAACACCCATCATATTCAGTGGTTTAGGAGTTATGTTGCTAGGGGGCTGCGCCATCAGTAGCACCCCTATCAATCAAGTTCAAATGGCCAATGTTCAAGTGCCTATGCATACGCAGGCAGTAGCAAAGCGGCTAAATGATTGCATTGTCAGGAGTAATCAAAGCGGTGATGCGATGCTTGTAGATAGTCAGATCATTGCCGTTACAAGAAACAATCCGCACGCCAAAGCCCTATTTAGTTCGCCCGATAAATTAACGGATCAACAGGCGGTCGCCTTAACCAATTACTTGGCCGAAGCCAATGCGTGTCGACCCATTGCCCTTGAGGGCTCGACTCCAGAAATGGCCGCGCTTTATGAAGACTTCTTTAAAAAAATAGATGGCGTATATGCGGATCTTATCGCCAAGAAAATCACTATTGGCGTCGCCAATCAAGAGCGGCAATTGCTCATTCAGGATGCTCATCTGAGGCGAATGGCAATTCAGGCAAAAAAGAGTTAGGGGGCAACTGATGGCCAGATATAAATTTATGTGCCGCTCTTGTAAGTTTGAATGCATTAGCGGTATAGGCAGAGAGGTTGGGTTTCACTCTTCTAAGGTGGTAATGGTTTGTAAGTCTTGCTCAACAATTGATGCTTACACGCTGGCCCATCCAGGAAATCTGAATAGTGAAATTAGTGTGCCCCCAGCTTGTACCGGTTGCCATTCCAGCACTCATCTGTCTGAGTGGAATGGCTTAACTTGCCCCCATTGCAATATGAATATGAGAGCTCTGGGTGGCGATGTGGATGCCGAGAGACCTTTTAGATATTGGTGAAAACGAAGGAGTTATTAATGAAAAATTCTTATATACGATTTTTAAATATTATCGCTACGCTTGAACGATCCAATCCTGGAAAGGCATTGGATGAAATAGAGATTCAATTGCTGGAATTTACCTTGCGTTCACTTGATCGGGGTGAAAAGCTATTGGTTGGGGATTTGCTTAAATTGAGTCAATTTGGCTCGCAGGCAACCCTTCATTCCAGGATCAAAAACCTTACCGCTCTAGGATATTTGAGTTTAGTTTCTGATAAAGCCGATGGCCGTAAAAAATTTGTGCTTCCTACGAAAGCGGCATTTAAATATGTTCAATTTATGTCTGAATGTTTAGACAATGCGGCGATTCTGTAGTTATTGATCAATCAAGGTTAGTGGGGTGCATCTTTTGTACAGCAGAGTATCGATGACAAGAAATGAGATGATCATTAATCATTCCACTAGCTTGCATAAACGCATAACAAATTGTTGTGCCAACAAACTTAAATCCAGCCTTAAGCAATGCCTTACTCATTGCGTCAGATTCTGGTGAGCTTGCTGGCACTTCACTTAAGGAGCGACGTTTGTTTTGCATCGGTTTATTCTGAACAAATGACCAAAGAAATTGATTAAATGGTTGCCCGCTTTTCTCTAAGGCCAAATACGCTTTAGCGTTACCAATTGTTGCGGCTACTTTTAAGCGATTACGAATAATTCCAGGATTTGCCAATAGTTCAGCGACTTTCTTCTCGTCATATTGGGCTATCTTCCTTGGGTCAAAGCGGTTAAATGCTTCGCGATAGGATTCGCGCTTTTTTAATACGGTCGACCAAGAAAGGCCGGCCTGAGCGCCCTCCAATATCAGCAACTCAAATAACTGCCTGCTGTCATGAAGCGGAACGCCCCATTCGGTATCGTGATACAGGCGATAAAGATCAAAACCCTCACACCATGGGCAGCGAATTAGTGATTTCATGGCTTGAGTTTACGGGGTTAGATAGAGGATGTGCATACGTTTAGTAGTCGCAAACCATTCCTCATGATGAAACAACCCCGCTGACTGGGATTTATCAGCAAATCCAGCAGAGTAAGCCTAGTTACCCACATTTAGGCGGCTTGTTTGCACTTTCATTTATAATTCCAAGTCTTGGCCTGGTAGCTCAGTCGGTAGAGCAGAGGATTGAAAATCCT
>CANGEC010000033.1 GCA_947452625.1 Burkholderiaceae bacterium | reverse complement strand
GGTTTTCAAGGTTCCAGGCGGATTCGCCATGACGAATAAGGACAAGTTGTTTCATAGAGCCATTCTATAATCCGGTGATGAACTTTCTCACGCAAATTGATAATTTAGCGCTTATTGCCCTACTGGTTGTTTCGGGCATAGCACTCTTCCTACCGACATTATCTACGCTTATTAGCGGAAAAGGATTGTCGCCCACTGAGGCCACGATTTGGATGAATCGCCGTAAGGCTTACGTCTTTGATTTGCGCCCTGAAGAGGCATTCAAGGCAGGCCATCTTCCGGCAGCTAAACACATTAGCGCCGCGCAGATTGTTGCTGGTCTTGAAAAGATGAAATTAGATCGTAAGCACCCAGTAATCTTGGTTTGCGAGAGCGGTAATCATTCCCGCAAGGCAATTGCCGATGTCAAAAAGCTCGGTTTTGCCGAAGTCGCCATTCTTGAGGGTGGTGTTCAGGCTTGGAAGGCTGCTGCTCTTCCTTTGGTTAAATAATTACAGAGAAGTGTTTTCGGAGAAATCATGCCTTCAGTAATGATGTATAGCACCCAAGTTTGTCCATATTGCGTGATGGCTGAAAAATTGCTACAGAAAAAAGGCGTCGCCAATCTGGAGAAAATTTTGATTGATCGAGATCCCGCGCAACGTGAAGTAATGATGACGCGCACCGGTCGACGCACCGTTCCCCAAATTTATATTGGTGACACCCATGTGGGTGGTTATGACGATCTGGTTGCTCTAGATCGCGCTGGAAAACTCGACCCCTTACTGGCTTAATTAAAGATACTTAAAGAGAAAGTTTGTCATGACTGAAAATGCTTCTACAGCCCAAGATGGTGTTGATAATGCCAATGAGCCTAGTTTTCGTATTCAACGCATTTATCTAAAAGACTTATCTTTAGAGCAGCCCAATGCGCCTCAGATTTTATTGGTTGCGTCAGAGCCGCAGGTGCAGGTAGAGGTTGATGTAGCAGTCAATCGCTTGGGCGATGAAATTTTTGAAGTCTCATTGATCGCGACGATTACAGCAAGAGTCGATGGCAAGGTGCTCTTTTTGGTTGAGGCAAATCAGGCTGGTATTTTTGAGTTTCATCAGATTCCTACCGAACAAATTGATCCCATGTTAGGCATTGCCTGCCCAACGATTTTGTATCCGTATCTTCGTTCCAATATGGCGGACATCATTAGCCGTGCTGGTTTCCAGCCGATTCATTTAAATGAGATTAATTTCCATGCCATGTATGAGCATCGTTTAATACAGGCACAAGAAGCTGCTGCTGGTAGTGGTGAAGGTGCAGCTGAAAGTAAGATTATTCTCCCTAACTAAGTTCTTTTCATAAGCCCACAGATCATGAAAGTGACGCTGCTCGGAGCTGGTGCTTGGGGTACCGCTATGGCGGTGCAAGCGGCCAAACATCTGCAAGATGATGATGTTTGTTTGTGGTCTAGAAATGCTGAACAAGTTCACCTGATGCAGCGGGTTGGTGAAAACCAAGCTTATCTACCAGGCGTGCCCTTACCTAAAAGCTTACGGATTGAAACCAACTTTATTGATGCTATTAACAGACTGTCTTCTACAGATCTGTTAGTCATTGCAACACCGATGTCCGGCTTGTCGGGCACGATTGCGCAGGTATTAAAAGTAGCCACTCATGCACTCAATATTGTGTGGCTTTGCAAAGGCCTTGAGCCTAATACTGCTTTATTGCCACATCAGGTGGTGGAGCGAGAAGATCAACTTCATAGCCATGGTTTAAAACATACTTATGGCGCACTGTCGGGCCCCAGTTTTGCCCGGGAGGTTGGCAAAGGAATGCCCTGCGCACTGACAGTCGCTAGTTATTCAAGCAGTCTTTGTGGCATTGTGCAAACGGCCTTTCATCAAGGCAATATGCGAATTTACGCTACGGACGATTTGATTGGCGTGGAGTTGGGTGGCGCTGTAAAGAATGTGCTGGCCATTGCTGCTGGTATTGGCGATGGCTTGGATCTAGGCTTAAA
Organism: Burkholderiaceae bacterium; assembly: GCA_947452625.1. Lineage (GTDB taxonomy): Bacteria > Pseudomonadota > Gammaproteobacteria > Burkholderiales > Burkholderiaceae > Polynucleobacter. The sequence goes on along the minus strand of CANGEC010000033.1, from coordinate 13,911 downwards.
TGCTCGGGCTGCTGTTCTCACTCGGGGCTTGGCGGAAATGATGCGTTTAGTCAAAGCTGCTGGAGGTAAGGCAGAAACCTGTATGGGGTTAACGGGCGCTGGCGATTTAATTTTGACTGCAACGGGTGATTTATCGCGCAATCGTCGCGTGGGTCTTTTATTGGCTGAGGGTAAGGCATTACCAGAGATTCTGCGGAACTTAGGTCATGTTGCTGAAGGGGTGTTGTGTGCATCAGCAGTTGCCAATTTGGCGCAGCGTTTAAAGGTGGAGATGCCGATTACCACCATGATGGGTGATGTTCTATTGGGCAAGCTTTCACCACAAGAAGCTGTTAAAAAGCTCATGGGGCGCGACCCCAAAATTGAAGCTTAAGACTTTTTAGCTTCCGCCAGCGAATGCATTCTGTCGCCAGGCCTCATAAACCACAATTGCTACTGTGTTTGAAAGATTAAGGCTGCGACTATTGTCTTGCATCGCTAAGCGCATCTGATTGGTGATGGGAATAGAGTCTCTGACTTCTTGGGTAATCCCTTTCGTTTCTGAGCCAAAAATAAAGTAGTCATTGGGCAAATAATGGCCTTGATGAAATTTCCCAGTTCCTTTGGTGGTTAAGGCAAAGAGGCGGTCTGGATTTGGCTGTTCACTCTTTAAAAAAGTTGTCCAATCGGCATGTACTTTGATGTTGGCGAATTCGTGATAGTCAAGACCGGCTCGACGTAGCTTGGCGTGCTCCATCGGAAATCCCAGAGGTTCGATCAGATGCAGTTTCGCGCCCGTATTGGCGCAGAGGCGAATAATGTTCCCCGTATTGGGCGGAATCTCTGGTTCAAATAAAACAATATTAAACATACTGAGCTCTTGATAATTTTGGTCTCGGCGTTCTGAGTACAACCCAGTTCATGACACGAGTTGCACCATTGTCCTTCAGAATGCGGGCAATTTCATTCAATGTTGCTCCAGTAGTCATGACATCATCAAAAACAATGATATTTTTATTTTGCAATTGCTTGAGATAGTTCTTTTCTAGGTAGAACATTTCATGAATGGCTTGACTCCGCTGGGTACGGCTTGCTTGAGCTTGGACCTGTTCATGGTGTCGACGTTTTAAGGCATTCGGTAGCTTTTGAATATGGTGGCCACATTGAATTCGCCTAGAAATTTCCCAGGCTTGATTAAAGCCTCTACTGCATAACTTTTCTGCACTCAAAGGCACTGGTAGTAAAAAGCTGGCATCACTATTGATGCCTTCCTGTGCCATGAATATATTCCAGGCATCTGCAAGGCCGTGGGCAAAGGCGACGCGTCGATGGTATTTAAGCTCATGGAGCGCATTTTGTAAGATGCCATCGTAGCGATCTAGACAAAGCGTTGTATCAAAGTAGGGAGGCTCAGCCAAGCATGAATAGCAGTGTTGACTCACAAGTTCTGCTGTCTCTAAAGGGGTGCCGCATAAGGAGCAGCATTCATAATTGAACAAGCCCTCATTGCTAATAATCTCTGTGCAGGCATCACATAAGGTCTTTGCTTGAAATGCTTGGCAGGCGATGCAGGCTGTCGCTAAAGTATGCGAAATCAAACGTGCGCAGAAGGATTGAAAACGGCTCTCTAATAGACTCATGGGGCGCTGAGTATACTGAGCGAATGACCCAATCCATAAGATGGCTTCAGCGTGAAATTGCAGACCGCATGCTGCAAAAACTCGATATTGTGAAGCTTGCAGTTCGGGATATATTGCTGATCCCTGATTTTCCAGGGGAGCATGGTGCACTGTTAAGAAAACGATTTCCTGGGGCTGCGCTTCATGGAGTATTTGCAGAAGACCTTTCCGGATTGGCCGCCTTGCGCTTTAGATTGGGACAAAAGTTCCGCCGTGTTTTTCGGGGTGAATCCTCGATTGACTTGGAAAGCTTTCTGAGAACAGGACGACTAGAGCTTCCTGATAATTCTGTTGATTTGGTTTTTAGTGATTTGCTCTTGCAGGACTTACCTCAGCCCCAGCTTTTCTTAAAGGAGTGTTGGCGGGTATTGCGTGAGGGGGGGTTGCTCACCTTTAGTTATCTTGGACCCGACACCGGCAAAGAGCTTTTTGCCCTTGAGGCCTCTAGGCCGCTTTCTTTAAAAAGGCTGGCAAGTCCTTGGGATATGCATGACATCGGTGATGTGCTGCTGGGTGAGCGTTTCTCTGATCCAGTGATGGATATGGAATTTATTACTCTCGATTACGAGTCAGCAACATTGATGCTATCGGATGCCGATGCGTTAGGTTTGCTGGAGGTTCTTCCATCGGCTAATGATGAGCAGCAGTTACCCAAAAAACTCACTTTAGAGCTTGTTTATGGGCATGCTTGGGCCATCGGTAAGCATCTTGCTAAAGCACAAAATCAGGTCGCCTATATTGATCCGAATCAAATCAAACGCAAGACTAGTAGTGATTCTGCTTGAGTGTAAGTATTCACTATCATTTTAAGCTTTATGAAGATTGAGTTGAGGTCTGGTTATTCCGGTTTGTTGCAGAGCTCAATTAACCCTATAATCAGCGCTTGATGTATTGGCTTGAGACCGCATTTTGGGCATTTTGTGGCGTTATTGCTGCTGTGCTCACGACAATAAACAGAGAATAAGATGAATTTATTTGGAAAAGTCACAAGGGCTTCGCTCTATTTTGTAGCAGCCTTCAGCACTGCTTTTGCATATGCAACTGAAAATATGCCAGGCGGCCCAGCTGTAATGCAGATGAATTTCACTGCACCAGCGACTAAGATCATGCAAGAAATCCACTGGTTGCATTGGATGATGCTAGTGATCTGCGCATTGATATTTGTAGGTGTATTTGGGGTGATGTTTTATTCAATCCTCAAGCATCGCAAATCATTGGGTCATCAATCTGCTTCCTTTCATGAAAGCACGACGGTTGAGATCATTTGGACAGTGATTCCTTTGTTGATTGTGATTGGCATGGCCTTGCCAGCAACTAAGACAGTTGTGGCCATGAAGGACACTACTAATTCCGATATCACTATTAAGACTACTGGATACCAGTGGAAATGGGGATATGACTACATTAAAGGCGAGGGTGAGGGTATTAGCTTCTTGTCTACGCTTTCCACCTCCCGCGAGGCTATCAACAATTTAGCGCCTAAATCAAATACCTATTTGATGGAAGTTGATAACGAGATGGTTGTGCCAGTTGGCAAAAAAATCCGTTTAATCACTACAGCGAACGACGTGATTCACTCGTGGACTATTCCAGCATTTGGCGTGAAGCAAGATGCGATCCCAGGTTTTGTACGTGATGCTTGGTTTAGAGCTGAAACCATCGGCACCTTCCGCGGTCAATGTTCCGAGCTGTGCGGAGCGGAGCACGCCTTTATGCCGATCGTTGTTAAGGTAGTTTCCGAAGAGGACTATACCAAGTGGGTCGCTGAGAAGAAAAAAGCAATGGCTGCTGCAGCGGATGATCCTTCAAAGGTTTACACCTTAGATGAGCAAAAAGAGCGTGGTGCAAAGGTGTATGCCGCCAACTGCGCTGCTTGCCATCAGCCTAACGGTAAGGGGGCAGGAACTTTCCCGGCGCTCGATGGTAGCAAGGTAGTGAATGGACCTAAGGAAGGTCAATTCAATATTCTTCTCAACGGTAAAAATGCAATGCCTAAGTGGGCTGGTGTGTTATCCGATGGCGATATTGCCGCGGTAATTACCTATACCCGCAACAGCTGGGGTAATAAGACGGGCGAAGTAATCCAGACCCAAGAAATTATTACTGCACGCGGTGGCAAGTAATTCATTGATTAATACAGATAAAACGAAACCGGAGTAATCCATGAGCACAGTCTCTACCACCCACGACCACGCACACGATCATGCGCATGATGATCACACGCCGCATGGTTGGCGTCGTTGGTTGTTCGCAACCAACCATAAAGATATCGGTACGATGTACTTGATCTTCTCGTTCGTTAGCTTGTTGGCTGGCGGCGTGATGGCATTAGGCATTCGTTTGGAATTATTTCAACCTGGTTTGCAATTTTTCCGCCCAGAGTTTTTCAATCAGTTAACTACAATGCACGGCTTGGTGATGGTGTTTGGCGCCATCATGCCTGCCTTCGTAGGTTTTGCAAACTGGATGGTGCCACTTCAAATTGGCGCTTCTGATATGGCTTTTGCCCGGATGAATAACTTCAGCTTCTGGATCTTGCCGGTAGCGGCAACTTTGTTGTTGAGTTCTTTCTTGGTTCCTGGTGGCGCTCCTGCGGGCGGTTGGACAATTTACGCTCCTCTCACATCTCAGATGGGCCCTGGTATGGATATGGCGATTTTCTCGCTCCATTTACTGGGCGCTTCATCGATCATGGGTTCGATCAACATTATTGTCACGATCTTGAACATGCGCGCTCCTGGCATGACCTTGATGAAAATGCCAATGTTCTGTTGGACCTGGTTGATTACTGCTTATCTTTTGATTGCTGTGATGCCAGTATTGGCAGGCGCAATTACGATGGTGTTAACTGATCGTCACTTTGGTACATCTTTCTTCTCCGCAGTTGGCGGTGGCGATCCGATCATGTTCCAGCACATTTTCTGGTTCTTTGGTCACCCAGAGGTTTACATCATGATTCTTCCTGCATTCGGAATCATTAGCGAAATCGTGCCAGCTTTCTCCAGAAAAACCTTGTTTGGTTATAGCTCAATGGTTTATGCAACCGCATCGATCGCGATCTTGTCTTTCATCGTTTGGGCTCACCACATGTTCGCAACGGGCATGCCTGTAACAGGACAGTTGTTCTTTATGTATGCCACGATGTTGATCGCCGTTCCAACTGGCGTGAAGATTTTTAACTGGGTAGCAACCATGTGGAAAGGGTCGATGACCTTTGAAACCCCAATGTTATGGGCAATTGGTTTCATCTTCGTATTTACGATGGGTGGTTTCACTGGCTTGATCTTGGCTATGGCACCAATTGATATTGGCGTTCAAGATACCTACTACGTAGTTGCTCACTTCCACTATGTCTTGGTGGCAGGTTCATTATTTGCAATGTTTGCCGGTTTTTACTACTGGTGTCCAAAGTGGACTGGCTATATGGCTAACGAAACTCGTGGCAAGATCCATTTCTGGGCTTCTATGATTTTCTTTAACATTACCTTCTTCCCAATGCATTTCTTGGGCTTGGCTGGTATGCCACGTCGTTATGCTGACTATCCAACCCAGTTCGCCGACTTCAATATGGTTGCCTCCATTGGTGCGCTTGGTTTTGGTTTGGCTCAAGTTTATTTCTTGATCTTTGTGGTGATGCCAGCGTATCGCGGACAGGGCGAAAAAGCCCCTATGAAGCCATGGGAGGGAGCTAAAGGTTTGGAGTGGACTATACCTTCACCAGCGCCTCACCATACTTTTGAAACTCCTCCTAGCGCGCAACAATTGCATGAAGCAGGAATTTAATTCAGTATCAAAGCAAACCCTAGCTGCTAATAATCGCAGGCTGGGGTTTGTGTTGTTGAGTGTGGTTGTGGTTTTCTTTATTGGTATTGTGATTAAACGCAGTGTTTTGGGTTAAAGCGTAAATCCCCGATATGTCAGTAGCGCAAAACCTTAACCGTCAAATTTTGCTTAAGCTCTTAGTGGCTTCGGTGATGATGTTTGGGTTTGGTTATGCCTTGGTACCGCTGTATAAAGCATTGTGTGAAGTAACCGGTATTAATGTCGTGACCAGCAAGAATGATTATGGTGTGAGGGCTTTTAGTCCTAATAAAGTTGGCAATACACAGGTAGATTATTCGCGGGTAGTAACGATTGAGTTTGACTCAAACAGTCGCGGACCTTTTACCTTTAAGCCGGTAAAGAATTATTTAGAAGTACATCCGGGAGAAATGACTGAGATTGTGTATGAGGTTTCCAACAATCTTGATCGCTCGGTTGAGGCGCAGGCTATTCCAAGTTATGCGCCAAAAAGTGCAACAGAGTTTTTTACTAAGTTAGAGTGTTTTTGTTTTCAGCAGCAAACCTTAAAAGCGCATGAGACTAGAAAGATGCCAGTGGTATTTGTGATTGATGCCGGATTGCCTGAAGATGTAAAGACGATAACCTTGTCGTATACCTTTTTTGAATTGGGGGTTGGTGTGCAGCCTGCTGGCTCTACTACCCCTAAATCAAAGGTGTCTTCATGAAGAAGAACAGTAGTTTTTTGCAGTCTATGAAAGCAGTAATGTGGGGTTTTTTGGGGGTCCGTAAGAAGTCGGGCTTGCAAGAAGATGTAGCTTCACTGAGTTTTGTGCACATTATTATTGCGGGGGTAGTAGGAGCCTTGATTTTTATGGCGATCCTCTTGGTAATAGTGAAAGTAGTTGTGTCCCATTGATTATTTTTTGATTGAATAGAGAGAATAAGATGTCGTCCAATTCAACCCCATACTATTATGTTCCCGGCCTATCACGGCATCCAGCGATGGCAGCTATCGGCTTAATTGCCTTTGGCTTTGGTATGTCTGGGTGGGTAAACCACGCATCTTGGGGCGGTCCTCTGACTGCTGCAGGTGTGGTTTGGATTTTGTATGTTCTTTATAACTGGTTTGGCGACACGATTGCAGAATCCAATTCCGGCAAGAACGGTTTAAATGTTGACGTCTCCTATCGCTGGTCAATGGCTTGGTTCATCTTCTCTGAAATCATGTTCTTTGGCGCATTCTTTGCAGCCTTGTTCTATGCCCGCAATATTGCCATGCCTTGGTTGGGTGATGTTGAGAGCAAATTACTCTGGCCTAACTTCTCAGCAGTATGGCCAAATGATGGCCCTGCGGGCTTGGTTCCTAAATTCGAGACTATGGGTCCATGGCCAATCCCAACCATTAATACTTTATTGCTCTTGAGTTCGGGTGTGACGATTACCTATGCTCACCATGCTTTGGTTAAGAACCACATGAAGCAGGCAATTATTGGCTTAGCTGCTACCGTTGCTTTAGGCGCGATCTTCTTGGGCTTTCAAGGTTTTGAGTACTACCACGCTTACCATGAGCTTAATCTCAAGTTAACTTCAGGTATCTATGGCTCCACGTTCTTTATGTTGACTGGTTTCCATGGCTTCCACGTGTTCTTGGGCGGCACCATGTTGGCTATCGTATTGCGCCGGATGATTCGTGGTGATTTCACAGCAGAGCACCATTTTGCCTTTGAGGGTGCTGCATGGTACTGGCACTTCGTTGACGTCGTATGGCTAGGTCTGTACATCGCGGTTTACTGGATGTAAGCAGCAAGAAGATCGGGGCGTAAGCCCCGATTTGTTTTGGGCTCTTAAGAAAAGCGTTAATTCACTCCGACTCGTATTCCGGTTGATTCAATGTAGCCAAAGTAGTGGGCCAGCAAAATGCCGACAAATAGAGCAATGGAAAGTCCAATACGAAGCATTAAGGAATGAACCATTCTGGAACTATTGCCCCTGTCTTTCATCATGTAATAGAGTGCCGACCCCAAACTTGCAACAATCAGTATTAGTCCAAGCGGAATAATCCATTTCATCTTAAGCATCCTCATTGAATATTTTTTCTAGCCTAGTATCTAAGCGCATAGTTGCTACTGTATCAGCCCTGGTGGTTGTAGCAATTGGTTGTGCCACTGGCTTTTGGCAGCTAAGTAGGGCGCAGCAAAAAATTGCACTGGCCGAGAGCTTGGCAGCGCGGCAAATGTTGCCACCAGTCAACTTAAACGAGCAAGGGCGTACCTTGGATGAAGTCGTGCAGCGCCGAGTATTTGTGCGGGGTAATTACCTTCCTGCGGAAACGATTTGGCTCGATAACCGACCGCGACCCATTGCTGTGGAAGGTATCGAGAATGTGGCTCAGTCTGGCTTTTACGTCATTACCCCCCTTAAATTAGAGGGCACGGAAATTGTTCTCTGGGTTAATCGTGGTTGGGCTCCTCGCAATAATGAAAATCGTACAGAATTACCGCCTGTGAGCACGCCTTCAGGGTCTGTGCTGGTGGAGGGGATGGCATTAGCTAATCCAGGTAAGGTATTTGAATTGGGTAAAAACGAAGAGCCTCTTAAGAAGCCTCGTATTGAGCAAAACCTTGATTTAGCTAAAGAGGCTCAAGTGCATGGTTGGCAGCAATTACCATTTATTGTGCGGGAGTCTGGCAAGGATGGTGTTGATGGTCTGGCAAGAGCTTGGAGTGCGCCAACATTTGGTGTTGATCGCCATTATGCTTATGCCTTTCAGTGGTTTGCATTGGCTTTATGCGGCTTTTTATTTTGGCTATTCACTGGGCTAACGCAGTATCGGCGGCAAAAAATGAATATTGGGGATCAGGGTGAGTGATAAAGAGTTATTAATTCCGGCTTCGCAGATGGACTCTGCCGTCATCAATGCGCAGACTCGTCGTGGCCGCATCCAGATGTTGCTGCTGTTACTTTTTTGCGCAGCACCAGTGATTGCATCCTACTTTGCTTACTACGTGATTAAGCCGGAGGGGGGCAAAACTAATTTTGGCGTTTTGGTTCAGCCCGCTCAAGATGTCGACGGTGCTTGGTTTGGTGTACCCTTAAAAGGTAAGTGGACTTTATTGCTGGCCCGCCCAGCGAGTGAGTGCCACATTAAAAATGAATCTTGTCTTGAGGCATTATTTTTGATGAGGCAATTGCGGATTGCGATGGGTAGAGAGAGTGGTCGCGTTCAGTTATTGTGGGTCAACACTGATGGTGCACCTATAGATCCTGACGTCGCTACTGCCTATGATGAAAAGGCAGCAGGGTTTAAAGTGGTCAATCTTCCAGCTGATCCGAAGCTGAACACTGAGTTTCAGACATGGTTAAATCGCGAAGGAGCTGGCAGTCAAATTCAGTTGATTGATCCGAGTCCAGCAAAAATGATGTATTTCCCCGTCACGAATTCGCCTAAAGAATTTGGGAATATTAAAAAAGATTTAGAGAAGCTCTTGCGCTTAAACCACAAGGGCGAAGATTTGTAATGTCGAATATGGTTTTATTCGCGGAACTGGCAAGCATCGCAATCATCTTTGCGGGCTTGCCCTTGGCGTACCTTTGGACCAGACCAGGCTATAGTTTTTTTAAAAAGCTCAATTGGGTTTTGGTCTTTATGACCTTTGATTTAATTGTGTTTGGGGCTTTTACCCGCCTCACCGATTCAGGTCTAGGTTGTCCTGATTGGCCTGGTTGCTACGGCACTTCAAATCCCTGGCATGCGCTTGGCGATATTCAAGCGGCTCAGGCTGTTTTACCTGAAGGCCCTGTTACCGTCATGAAGGCGTGGATTGAAATGATTCACCGCTATTTGGCGATGACGGTTGGCGCTCTAATCATCGTTCAGCTTTACTTGGCTTTTACGAAAATCAAAACGCTAGGTAGGAAACCATTTCTTGGAAGTTTTGGCTTATTGGCATTGGTCTGTACTCAGGGTGCATTTGGAGCTTGGACCGTGACCATGAAATTGCAGCCTATTATTGTGAGCTTGCATCTCATTTTGGCTTTGGTTCTATTGGCTTGTTTAACGGCTTATGCCCAGCAGAATTGGTATGAGCAGAGCCCTCGGGTATTGGAATTGCGCATTAAACCAGTGTCTGGAAAGTTGCTCAGCTGGGCATTTATCATGCTCGGCACCCAGATATTTTTGGGGGCTTGGGTGAGTACAAATTATGCTGTATTAGCTTGCCCGGACTTTCCGACTTGTCTGGGTTCTATGTGGCCCGATGCCAATTGGCAGGAGGGCTTTACCTTGTGGAGAGAGTTGGGTCGTAATGCACTTGGTGAATATATTTCTCCAGCATCGCTCCAGGCGATTCATTGGGCCCATCGTATTTTTGCTATAGCTGTATTGCTATCACTGGGTTTATTGGCGTTCTCTAGCTCGGGTGTTGCTGGCGGTGTCTTGCCTCCGGTTAAAAAGTTATCCCGTTTGCTAACAATGCTTTTATTGCTCCAATTGCTGACCGGAATCTCAAATGTGGTTTTTCAGTGGCCGCTTATTGCCGCACTATTGCATACCGCTGGTTCAGCCGCATTAGTATTCTGTTTAGTCCAAATGAGTTATTGGGCATCATGGAAGTCACCGATTCAATTTAAGATTGCTAAACCTATATGAGTAGTCCTCAATCTCACTTGCCTGTTTCGATGCCTCGCTGGCGTCAATATTGGGTATTGACCAAGCCTCGTGTTACGCAACTCGCCGTCTTTTGTGCAGTGATTGGTATGTTCTTAGCGACACCCGGAATGGTCCCTTACCCCGTATTAGTAGGGGGCATTGTGGGTATTTGGTTATTGGCTGGCGCAGCATTTGCAGTCAATTGTTTAATTGAGCAAGCTGTCGATGCCAAGATGAAACGGACTGCTTGGCGGCCCTCGGCCACGGGCGAAGTGACCCCCTTTCACATCATTATTTTTTCAATCGTGCTTGGTAGCGTGGGCATGATTGTGCTCTGGAACTTTTGTAACCCGCTGACAATGTGGCTCACGCTGGCTACTTTTGTTGGTTATGCAGTGATTTATACCTGGCTTTTAAAGCCCGCTACGCCGCAAAATATTGTGATTGGCGGTTTGTCTGGCGCAATGCCTCCCGCACTTGGATGGGCTGCGGTCACCAATACAGTTTCTGCTGAAGCCTGGCTTTTGGTCTTAATTATTTTTGTTTGGACTCCCCCACATTTTTGGGCATTGGCTTTATATCGTCGCGATGATTATGTGCAATCGGGCTTACCCATGTTGCCGGTAACTCATGGTGAACGTTTTACTTTGCTCAATATTTTGCTTTACACCTTAATTTTGATTGCCGCTACATTATTGCCCTACATATATGGCATGAGTGGCTTGGTGTATCTGATTTCAGCGATCACTTTGGGCCTGCTATTTTTGGCTTATGTCATTACCTTGTTTGTTTCTTATAGCGATGCGTTGGCTAAAAAAACTTTTCGTTTTTCGATCACCTATTTATCGCTATTATTTGCTGCGCTGTTAATTGATCACTATTTTATTTAAGACACTCATGTATTTTCTGCGCGTACTTTTACTGGCTTTGTTTTGTATAGCCTTGGCGGCCTGTAGTCCAAAGCCAGAGTTTAAAAATGTTGATATCACTGGCAGCGCTGCTTTTGGTAAAGACTTTAGCTTGCTTGATCCAGAGGGCAAAACACGCACTTTAGCTGACTTTAAAGGCAAGGTTGTGGTGATGTTCTTCGGCTACACTCAGTGCCCTGATGTGTGTCCCACTACGCTGATGGAGATGCAACAGGTCATGGCGATGATGGGGGCGCAGGCAGATAAAGTGCAGGTGTTATTTGTGACGGTAGACCCTGAGCGCGATACTGCTGCTATTTTGAAACAGTATGTACCGGCTTTTGATAAACGTTTTTTAGGTTTGCGTCCAGCTGATCAAGTAGCCTTAGAACAGGTTACCAAAGACTTCAAGATTTACTACAAGAAGGTGCCTGGCTCTAGTCCTGGAGCTTATACGATTGACCATATGGCGGGTAGTTACGCCTTTGATCCGGAGGGTCGCTTAAGGCTATACATTAAGCATGCTCAAGGCCCAGAGACCTTGGCGCACGACTTAAAAGAATTGTTAAAGTAGATCGTTGGCAGTAAAAATTCTTAGGCTGCTTGAAGCATGCCACGCATTTTCTTGAGCGCAGACGTTTCGATTTGGCGCACGCGTTCTGCGGAGATGCCATACTCGCTTGCGAGATCATGCAAAGTCTTAGTGCCATTTCCTTCGGCATCCATCGCCAACCAGCGCGATTGCACAATGTTGCGACTGCGTTCATCTAAAGCCATTAACGCTTGATCTAGTTTAGGCCCTTGCAAGGCGTCGGTCTCGGCGGCAGCCATCATCTCGGTAGGCTCTTGAGTGCTATCGGCTAACCATTGAATCGGCGCATAAGCAGATTCATCATCCCTATCGTCATTCTCCAGTGCGATATCACCGCCAGCAAGACGCATTTCCATTTCTTTAACATCGGACCCTTTAACGTCGAGTGCTTTTGCTAAAGCCTCTACTTCACTTGGGGTTAACGTGCTAAGAGTGGGTTTATTGCTGCGTAAATTAAAAAATAATTTACGTTGGGCTTTAGTAGTTGCTACTTTTACTAGACGCCAATTTTTAAGGATGTACTCATGAATCTCTGCCTTAATCCAATGGATTGCATAAGAGACTAAGCGTACACCTTGACTGGGATCGTAGCGTTTGACAGCTTTCATCAAGCCGACATTACCTTCTTGAATTAAGTCAGCATGAGGAATGCCGTAGCCTAAATATTGACGAGCTACTGAAACCACTAGACGTAGATGAGACAGCACCAAAGTTTTAGCGGCATCCACATTTTCAGTGCGACGAAATTCTTGCGCCAGATGTAATTCTTCTGCGGCGCTCAGCATCGGCACGCGATTCACGTAAGCGATATAGGAGTCAAGCGTGCCAACTCCAAGAGATGGCAAGACGGGAAAGGCAGACGCAGCCGCAGCAGTTTGCACTGCTGGCAGAGTGTGCCGTGCTTGCAAGAGCGGTTTGTTTGCTTTCTTTTGAACCATTTTTAGTTATCTAATAAAAGGGGTTTATGGAGAACTATTTTAGCACTCTTGTCAAGAGAGTGCTAATGGTTTTTTAGAATTGCAAGTGATTGATTTAGTTGAATAATTCAGCAGAATATTGCTTGGCAGTAAAGGCCACTAAATCGTCAATTCCCTCGCCTTTGCCTAGCGCCAAAATAGCGGGTTTTGGGGTGCTTTCCAGGGTATGCGCCAAGGCGCAGATAACACCGCCTTTAGCGGTTCCATCAAGTTTGGTGACGATGATGCCAGTCAATCCTAGCGCCGCATGAAAGGCCTTCACTTGGCTCAAGCCATTTTGGCCGGTATTACCATCAAGCACTAGTAAAGTCTGGTGAGGGGCGCCTGGAAGTGCTTTGCCAATGACTCGCTTGACCTTCTTGAGCTCTTCCATCAAATTGTCTTGGGTTGCCAGGCGTCCAGCGGTATCAATAATCAAAATATCGGATTTACGGGATATCGCCGCATGAATGGCATCATGGGCTACAGCGGCCGCATCACCACCTTCTTGGCTGATCACCGAGACTTGATTGCGACTACCCCATTCTTGTAGTTGATTGCGCGCAGCTGCTCGAAAGGTGTCTCCGGCCGCAAGCAGCACGGATTTTCCTTGCGACTGAAAGAGGCGGCAAAGTTTGCCGATGGTGGTGGTTTTGCCTGCACCGTTCACGCCAACCACTAGCCAAACTTCAGGGGTGGTGTTGAGCTGATGGGTGTAAAGGGGGTTTGGAGATGGTTCAACCGCATTGAGGAGTTTGGCTACCTCTTCAATGAGTAGGGTCTGGAGCGTTTCGGGGCTCGAGGCTTTCTCTGTTTTAGCAGCTTTTCTGAGCTTGGCAATCAGTTGCTCGGTCGTTGGCAATCCCACATCGCTTTGGATGAGTGATTCTTCTAGTGAATCAAACCAAGCTTCATCAGTCTGGCTTGATTTAAATAGGGATCCGAGGGTTTTACGTAGGCCGAACATAATCGATACAATTTAAACCTTGCATCTTATCAATTAAATTTTTGGGATATGGTGATCTTACAGATGCGCTTCATTTTGCTACGACTTTGCTATTTAGTCATGCTGTGCCCTCTATTGGTTGAGGCTGCACCTCCAGGCACCCAAGTTGATACTCACGAATATCAGTTTTCTAATGGATTAAGGCTGATTGTGCGCGAAGATCACCGCGCGCCTACGGTGGCCCATATGGTTTGGTATCGGGCCGGGTCGATGGATGAGATGAATGGTCGGACTGGTGTCGCACACGTCTTAGAGCACATGATGTTTAAAGGTACTGAGAAAGTGAAGGCGGGTGAGTTTTCACGTTTGGTTGCTGCGGTGGGCGGTCGCGAGAATGCTTTTACTTCGCGTGATTACACG
>CANGEC010000032.1 GCA_947452625.1 Burkholderiaceae bacterium | reverse complement strand
TTGGGTTTGGTCAGGCATTAGCGGCCAGCAAAATCCAAATGAATGAGTACATGGTGCAAAGTGACACGCCGGGGATTTCACTGTATGTGCGCAATAAACATCTGGTCGGGATGAAAAAATTCTCTGCAGAAAAAACCCTGCTGTATGTTCATGGGTCTACTTATCCAGCAGAAACTGCTTTTGATTTATCTTTGGGCGGCACCTCTTGGATGGAATATATGGCGGCAAGAGGTTACGACGTTTGGTTGGTGGATTTACGGGGTTATGGTAAATCAACCCGTCCACCAGAAATGGATCAGCCTGCCGAACAAAATGGCCCCATTGTGCGGACTGATGTTGCTGTGAGCGATGTTTCTAGTGCAGTCGAGTACATTCTAAAAAAACGCGATATTCAAAAGATCAATCTGTTGGGTTGGTCTTGGGGTACGACGATCATGGGTAAATACACCACTCAACATAACGAAAAGGTGAACAAGTTAGTTTTGTATGCGCCCCAATGGTTGCGGCAGGGTGGGGCGCCGTTAACTGATAAGGGCGGTGCTTTGGGGGCTTATCGCGTAGCCTCAATCGCTGACGCAAAGAATCGTTGGCTAACCGGCGTGCCGGAGCATGCTAAAGCGAGCCTCATTCCTGATGGTTGGTTTGAGCAGTGGGCAAATGCCACCTTTGATACCGATCCATGGGGTAAAACACAGTCTCCGAAGAAGTTACGCGCCCCGAACGGTACTGTGCAAGGTGCGCGGGATTTTTGGACGGCTGGTAAACCGCTATATGAGCCAAAAGATATTCGCGTCCCGGTGATGTTGGTTCATGCGGAATGGGATGCTGATTTGCCAAGCTACATGATGTATGAGTACTTTACGAAATTAGAAAATGCCCCGTACAAAATTATGTTGCAGATTAGTGAGGGCACTCACACCATCATCATGGAAAAAAATCGTATGCTGATGTTCTCAGGTGTACAAGAGTTTTTAGATAGTCACTTCAAGCCTGAAAAATGATTTCCTAAACTGCGTAACTTTACGTCACGTTTTAAATAAAACCCTGGCAGTAGCTTGCTGGGGTTTTATTTATTCAAGGGTAGGTAAATATGGTGTAGAGTTAGAAAAAATAATATAAATAAATTTAGGAGACGTAATGAAGCTTGCTAGTTTACGCACTGAGGACCGTGATGGCGCCCTCTTGGTGGTTTCCAAAAACCTCAGTAGCGCTGTGTTGGTTCCCGAGATTGCTGGAACAATGCAAAAAGCCATTGAAAATTGGTCGACAGTAGAGCCTCAATTACAGCAGGTCTATGAGAAGCTAAATGCGGGCATGGTATCGGGTGCATTTCCATTAGATGTTTCTAAGTTAGAAAGTCCTTTCCCAAGAAGTTATCAATTTTTAGATGGCTCTGTTTACCTGCATCACATGGAAAAAGCGCGTAAAGCTAGAGGCGCTGAGATGCCCCCCAATTACAAGACTGAACCGCTGATGTATCAAGGTCTGTCTGACCGTTTTTGCGGCCCCACTGAGGTGATGGTGTTTCCGGATGGAACGCTTGAGCCGGATTATGAAGCGGAAGTTGCGGTGGTGGTAGATGATGTGCCAATGGGCGTCAATGCTGCGCAAGCTGCTAAACACATTAAGTTGGTGATGCTTTTAAATGACTACACCTTGCGGGCGCTGACTAAAACAGAGCTGCCAAAAGGTTTTGGTTTTATGCAGGCTAAGCCAACCAGCGCCTTTTCGCCCGTGGCAGTGACTTTAGATGAGCTGGGAGATCAGTGGGACGGTGCCAAACTACATGTACCCCTGCTTTCTGCAATCAATGGCAAACGGATGGGCCAGCCGAATACTGGTAAGGATATGTTTTTCACCTATTTGGATTTGATTGCTCATGCTTGCCGTACCCGTTCTTTAAGTGCGGGAACAATTATTGGCGCCGGTTCAGTCACCAATCAAGATGAAGCAAGTGGCTTTGGCTGTGTTGCTGAAGCCCGTATTCACGAGCAAATGGTAGATGGCAAGTCAAGTACTCCATTCCTAAAGGATGGGGATGAAGTTTACATAGAAGTATTAGATGATCAAGGCCAGAGTATTTTTGGTGCAATTCGTCAAAAAATTAAAACCTTATAAGCCCGATTATGATTCGCTTACTTTTGTTGTATGTATTGATGGTGGGCTCGCTCAATGCTCAGACGGCTTATCCTGATAAACCCATTTCTTTGATTCAGGGCTTTGGTGCTGGCGGGAACTCGGACACTATTGCCAGAATTATTGCTCCTGGCTTGTCAAGAGAATTAGGCCAGCAAGTGATTGTTGATGCCAAAACAGGTGCTGGTGGCAATATTGCCAGTGCAGCTGTAGCTAAATCTCCTGCGGATGGGTATACCTTAATATTATTGACTGGAGGTCATGCAGTCTCTGCTGCGGTGTATAACAAGTTAACCTTTAATCCAATTGAAGATTTTGAATGGATCTCTTTGGTGACACAATTCCCATTTGCTGTCTCAGTAAGCGAGGAAAGTAAATTCAAATCCTTAGCCGATGTCATTGCTGCGGCCAAGTCAGCCCCGGACACCATTTCTTATACCTCAGTTGGTATTGGCTCAACTCAACATCTCTCCGGTGAGTTGTTTGCTTCGATGGCCGGAGTCAAAATGACGCATGTACCCTATAAGGGCGGTGCCGGTCCGCTGCAGGATGTCCTTGGCGGTAGGGTTGATGTGATGTTTGATTCCATTACGGTTACAAAAACCCAGATGGAAGCGGGAAAGTTACGGGCCTTAGGTGTCACCTCGCTCAAGCCGTATAAATTGTTGCCGGGGGTTCCGCCGGTCGCAGATACTATCCCGGGCTATGAGGTCACTTCGTGGACCGGTTTGGCCGCCCCAAAAGGTACCAGCCCAGAAGTTTTAAGGCGTTTGCATGCAGCTTTATTGAAAGTATTGGCGGATCCTGAGGTCATCGCTAAACTTGAAAATACTGGCGGCTTGGTAACCCCCTCAAGTTCTGGCGCTCAAATGCAGCGTTATGTTGCAAGCCAGATCGCCCAATGGAAAAAAGTGGTCGCTTTGGCCAATATTCCAAAGCAATAAATCCTTAAGGAATACTTATGCTCTGTAAACGACTCCATCATGCGGCTTTTCGTTGTCTGGATGCTAATCAGACAGTTCAGTTTTATACCGAAATACTTGGTTTAAAGTTTTCTCATGCAATGGGTGAAGATCATGTGCCTTCAACGGGTTTATATAGTCCGCATGTTCACATTTTTTTGCAAATGGAGGATGGCAGTTGCATCGCTTTTTTTGAATGCCCCAAGGATCCTGGCAGCATCAAGGATATGGAGTCACCGGACTGGATCCAGCATTTTGCCTTCAAGGTTGAAAGTCTTGGGGTTTTATTAAAAGCAAAAGAAGATTTGGAGAAAAAAGGCATTAAGGTATTGGGCCCAACAAACCATGATGACTTTATTACCTCGATTTACTTTTTTGATCCTTCTGGCCATCGTCTAGAGCTAACGGCTGATACTTGTGATGCTTCTCAGTATCCTATCTTTGAGGCTGAGGCACCAAAAGTCTTGGCTTTGTGGGATGAGACCCATGATTGGTCTCAAAGAGAAAAAATCTTTGGTGCCAAATCGGGTTATCAGCGCTAAATCTTATTACGGTATAGCAATCAATTTTCCATTGAGTGGCCTGATTCGTTCATCTACATAGTAGCCACCATATTCACCATACCTGAGGTATTTTCTTGCGCAGTGAATGCATTGATAAATATCGCAGCGATTGTAGGGATGAAAGCCAATAGCAATTGGAGCATCGGCCGACCAAGAGTGCGTGCCATTGGGATGGTATTCATCCCAAACCTCAGAGTGGTCTTCGGTTTTGAGTGTGCCAATCAATTTCAATGTGGTGAGATCAAAGCTTCCTGGGACGGATTCCCACCCGGGATGCATGAGGATATTGCAGGTAGCACATTCTGAGTCTTGATGGTTAGATAGAGCAAGTTTGAGAAGTTCTTGTGGGTCGGTAATTTTCAGCATCACTTACTTAACTGGTGCATCCAGTAGTCATTGCATCCTGTAGCGGCGTTGATTGATAAAGGTTGAATCATAGACTGAATTTAACCATCAAGTTTGAGGCCGAATCAATCTATTTGCGTTATATTGTGCTGATAGGAGCTACGCCTTATTGAAGGTTTTGGCTGCGCCACTGTTATGGTATCAATGGAGACATCAATGATCAAAAAAATATTTTCTCTAGTTTTATTGGCTTCTGGAGTGCTATTCGCAAACTGGTTAAGCGCCCAAGAGTACCCCAATAAGCCCGTCAAGCTGTTGGTTGGTTATGCCCCCGGTGGTGCCGTTGATTTGGTGGCGAGAACTTTGGGTCAAAGTCTTTCCGCTTCTTTGGGTCAACCGATTGTGGTTGAGAACAAGCCAGGTGCAGGAACCAATATTGCTGTGAAACAGTTGATCGATAGCGCTCCAGATGGCTATACCTTAATGGTTGCGGCTAATGCCTTGGCGGCAAATATGGCTTTATATAAGCCCCAGCCCTTTGATGTGGATAAAGACATTACGCCAATTGCCATGATTGGCTCAGTGCCTGTTGTGATTGCGACTAACGCTAACAGTAAATACCAAAAGCTTTCTGATTTAGTGAAAGCCGCTAAGGCCAGTCCAGACTTTATTACCTATGGCTCCCCTGGCAATGGCGCAACCCCACACATGGCAATGAAGTTCTTTGAGCAAGCCTCTGGTATTTCTTTAAAGCATGTGCCCTATAAGGGAGGTGCGCCAGCTATTACAGATTTGATTGGCGGCCAGTTGGATCTCGTAGCAATGAATATGCTTGAAATTGCTCCACAAGTTAAAAGTGGTAAGTTAAAAATCATTGCCGTGATGAGCGCTAAGCGTTCGCCACTTTTTCCGGAAGTACCAACGATTGCAGAATCTGGCTTTCCAGGTTTTGAAGCTTCTGTTTGGTATAGCCTGATTGCGCCAGCTAAAACACCTGCTGCGATTGTGAAAGTCCTGCATGCCGATGTAGAGAAGGCGCTTAAGTCGAAAGAAATGGTAGAGCGATTAAGTTCAGTAGGGGGAGAGGTAAGCCCTGGTACTACTGCACAATTCACTGCTTTTTTGACAGCAGAAAGAAAGCGTTACGAAAAGCTGGTGCGCGAAGCGAATATTCAGCCTGATTAAGTTTTTAGAGAAATGCATATGAAATCATTTGCACTGGGACGTCGATTTTTTAGCTTAGCGTTCGCTTTAGCGCTGACTGCCTGTGCGACTTCACCAGTAGAGACTCTGGCGCCCCAAGGTCAGCTGAAGATGGGTTTGTATAAAGGAACCCCAACCTCGATATTGCCAGCCGATACTTCAGGAGTTCCTCGAGGCATTGGCTATGAATTAGGCAGTACATTGGCAAATCGATTGGGTGTCAAATACGAACCTATTGTTTTCGAAAAAAATGCGGATGTATTAGCCGCAGTCAAGAAGGGCGAGGTAGACCTGGTCTTCACAAATGCCAGTGCCGATAGGGCGCAATATATCCAGTTCTCCAAGGTAGTGATTCGAATTGAAAAGGGCTATTTGATTAGTCCTCGCAGTAAGATTAATGCTCCCGGTGAGTTAAATCAGAAGCAGGTCAAGATCGGGTTTAGTGTTGGTAGCAATTCTCAGCGTGAGCTTCCAGAGTTAGTGCCTCATGCCACTCTGGTTCAAACAAATTCCACTAAGCAAGCAATTGAGATGTTGAAAACAGGTGAATTAGATGGCTTTTCATCCAATAAGGCTATCTTGTTTGAAATGGCGGCAAGCTTACCGGGTTCAAGGGTGCTGCCAGCAGTCATTGGTTATGAGGGTTTGGCACTGGGTACGCCATTAAATCGTCAAAATTCGGCGGTAGAATTAAACGCTTTTGTGGACGAAGTGAATAGTGATGGCAAGCTCAAGGCGATCATTCGACGTTCGGGGATTCAGGGTTTAGCTAACTAACAGCATTAAAGGTGCTGCCACTTCAATAAACATGTGCTCTTAACACTCAGTATTAATTCTTGATACTAGAGGCAATGCGTCTGGTTACCTTGGGTGGGCTTGAATCAATATGAAAGCGGTGGCGCTCTTCTTGCATCGCTAAGTCATCAGCGGTAAATCGATCAAAGCGTCTAAGGTAGTCGGCCCAAGTTTCAAAGACGAAATACTCCAAGAACTTGCCGGCATGCTCGGCATCCTCAAACAAACTCCAAGATAGGGCGCCTTGCTTTAGTCTGGATCTGCGAGTTTTAGCCATGAGCTTTTTAAATTGCTCTACATGCCCCTTGTTGATGTGATATTCCATTGAAATCATTACCGGCCCCTCATTGGGATCGATATCTCGAGAGGGGTGTGGCCGCTCAATGGGGCAAACGGGGGTGAGGTCTTCAACTTCATGACCATTCACTGGATGTTTGCGAATTAGCACGAGGGCGATCAAACCAAAAATGGCGCTAATGCCGATGCTGGTCGTGACATCAGTAGAGCTAGTCACTTTTCCCCAAATAAATGCACCGATTGCACTGCCACCCATTAAGCTCATTTGATAGAAGGACATGCCACGCGCTCGAATCCAATTCGGGAGCGAAAGTTGCGATGCTGTGCTGAGGGTGTTGCCAACACAAAACCAAGACATACCGCTGACAATGATTGCGGGTGCGGCATACCAAAGATTGGGGGCTAACACGACGCCAACTGAGCTAATCGACAGAAAAATAATTCCGTAAGTGGTGAGTTGATTGGGGTTCCAGTGCGCTCTTAAGTATTGCAGCTGTGTGCCAACTAGAATGGCCCCAAATCCCAAGCAGGAGAGCAGTAGCGTGAATGTATTTGCATTACCTTGAAAGTGATCTTTGGCGATCACTGGTAATAGCGCTAGCAAACTTGAAGACTGCATGTAAAACAAAAAAGATCTCAGCAAGATCGAGCGCATTGGCTTGGATTGCCGAATATATTGTGCGCCCAAGCGCATTGCGCCAAAGAACCGCTCGCCAGGAAGGGTGGAAACATAGTTCTGATTTTTCCAGCGAATCACAATCCAGGTCATGCCTAGTGAAAGTACCATATTGAGGGCGAAGACAAACTCTGTGCCAATGCTGGCAATAATGAGTCCAGCAATCAGAGGGCCCAAAATGCGCGATGCATTCATGGCAATGGAATTCAAGCCCAAGGCTAAATGCAGTGAGTCACGCGGAATGATCTCGGGAATGATTGCTGCGTAGACTGGCCAGCGCATCGCTAAACCAACCCCGTTAATAAAAGTGAGGATGAGCAAAAAGACAGGGTCAAGTAGGCCAAGGGTAGATGAAACAAATAACAGAGTGGCATTTGCTGCCAGCCAGAGTTGTGTAAAAACCAAGAAATGTTTGCGGTTCAGAATATCCGCGAGTGCACCACTAGGAACGCCTAATAAGAGTACCGGTAAATTTGATGCTGTCTGAATCAGTGCAATCAGGGTGGCCGAAGTGGTGAGCGAAGTCATCATCCATGCGGCAGCCACATCGTTGGTGTACATGCAGATATTGGCCACCAGCCAAGTAGACCAAAGCGCCCTAAAAACAGGAAATTGTTTTAGGGGCGCCAGCCATCCGGGATTGTTAGATGGTGCCGAGGAAAGAATGCTCATGGACCTTATATTACTTGAGCAACTTGATTTTGGCTTGTTTTATAGGCTGGCAAAGGGTATTGCTTGGCGGTCGGACCGAATTAAATCTTCTAGCATTTCAAGTCTATCCTGCCCCCAAAACGGTTCGTCCTTATAGAAAAAGAATGGCGTGCCAAATACTTGGCGCGTGACCGCTTCTTGTGTGAGTGCATCAACTTTGGTTTGGATGTCCGCTGCTTTGCTTTGCTCTAATAAGGCGGCCCCATTCAGTCCGGCGCGATTAGCTGCTGCTACGATGATTTCAGGGTCTTCGATGTTCTGATCATCCACCCATAATATTTTGAGGGCATTATGAACAAACTCCCGAATATCTTGACCCTGAGCCATTGCAGCGAGCAGCATACGATGCCCGATTTCTGGATTTGAGGGATGGTGTTTGGGTTTTAAGACTAAGGGAATATTGCGGGTCAGCGCCCAACGTTGCATCTCAACAAATCGATAGGCTTGTCTTTGCGGTGGTCGCTTGGTAACTGGCAGTCCGCCCCCCGCAGCAAAGATGGCATGTAAATCGATGGGTTTATAGTTCACCTCAAGTTCGTATTTTTCAACGAGCGCCTGAAATGCCTCATAACCAATATAGGTATAAAGCGAGATAAAGCTAAAGTAAAAATCAATGGTTCTCTTGGTAGTCAATTGGGTAGTCCCGGATTGAATGATTAGGGAGCAAGCTTAATCTACTTTTGCTCCGGAGTCTTTAATCAATTTGACCCATTTTGGTGAGGAGCTTTGCAGATAATCAGCCAGTACTTTGGGTGAGCTTGCAATGACTTCAAATCCTTCAGAGATGAGCTGTTTTTTGATGTTGGGATCTTTTAAGATCTGAACGATTTCCTGATTTAAAAGAGTGATGATTTCTTGCGGGGTGCCAGTGGGTGCTAAAAATCCCTGCCAGGAATTAAGATCGTATCCTGCGAGTCCAGCTTCAGCAATGGTTGGAATCTCGGGTACGCCGGTTGAGCGTTTAGCCGAGCTAATCCCTAGTGCGGTGAGGCGACCTGAGCGAATATGCTGAATTGCTGCGGGAAGCGTCACCATCAGTGCATCCACGTGCCCTGCAACTAAATCGGCTACCGCGGGTGCGCCACCTTTGTAGGGGATATTTGAAAGCTTGATATCGGCCATGCTTTCTAAAAGCGTTCCTGCGAGGTGACCTGGGCTACCATTGCCCGCATTAGCCAGGCTAATGTTTCCGGGATTTCTTCTGGCAACCTCGATGAATGTTTTCAGATTTTTGACTGGCAGTTTTGGGCCCACAACTAAAACTTGTGGCGCGGTAATTGCCAAAGTAATTGGCGCAAATTGATCAAGCTTGTACGGAAGTGTAGGGTAGAGTCCCGGATTAATAGCTAAGCTATCCCAGCCCAGTAGTAGTGTGTAACCATCAGGGGTTGCTTTAGCGACATAACCAAAAGCGATATTGCTACCACCCCCAGCCATATTTTCAACGATGACCGGTTGATTAAATTTAGCAGTCAAGCCTTTAGCAACCGTTCTAGCCAGAATATCCAAGCTCCCACCAGCGGGTACGGGGACAATAATACGAATGGGTTTGGTTGGCCAATTGTTGTTGGCGCTGGCGCCAAGGGGGAGGGTGCCTATCGCCAATAGACTAAGAGCCTGGGCAAACCACTTTCTGCGAGCAAGGAACATGTAATACCTTCAATTGTCAATTCCCTGAGGATATCTAAGGAAACGACAGAACGGAACGAATATATCGGCATGTCGATATGCCGATATCGTATATAGGCCCAAATAGTCAGTGCGGCTAAGCCGATACCATTATTTCGCTATGAGATCCATTCCGCTATTCTGAATGGCTGATATAGCTTCTGAGGAGCTTAGTAATGCAATAAATTTATTCGCTGCAATGGTTTCTTGAGATCCAGCCACAATCGCAGCTGAGAAAGTCTGGATTAACTGAGCTTCTTTTGGTAGCCTGCCAACAAATTCAATTCCTGGGACATGGAATAGTTCACTGGTTGGTTGAACGGCAATACCAACCTCTTTTGCTGCCAATAAACTGGTTGCTTGGCTGCCCCGTTCGGTAACCTTTACCGAAATTTGCTGGCTGATACCCATTTTTGGAAACAGCTCATTGACCAAATAAATTCCGCTAGTGCTACCAGGTACCGCAACCGTATGAATTTTCAGCAAGCTTTGTTTAAATGCATCCATGGTAGAAATATCTGGTTTAGGAACTCCAGCCGGTACTGCGGCGCCAAGAGGGGCATTGGCGAGATCTACATCACTTCCCGGAATAATTTTTCCCTGGGCAATTAATTCAGCCAAACCTTCCCTCGAGAGAATGACTATGTCGGCATGGACGCCATTGGCAAGTTGCGCTTTGATGGTTTTTGGCCCTGATCCTTGAGATGCCCCAGATAGAGTGGTGACGGTTATCCCGCTTGCCTTCTCGAACTGGGGAAGCATTTGTTGATAGGGGCCGTTAAAGCCGCCGGAGATCATGACGGTGAGTTGTGCCATTGCGTTTGCGCTGAGAAAAGCAGTGAAAAGAATACTGAGAATATATTTCAATTGGACGTCCGATGAGATTAGTTTCCGGAATATTTTGTAGCTTAGCGCAGAATAGATCAATTGCGAGAGTACTTCGTGGACCACCCCAATGAAGCTTATCCCAAAGTGAGGCTGAAATCTTGATTTTTCTAGTGGTATATCTCTATAAGAAACACGTCAATTGAAGAGTAGATTGGACTAATAGCGGATTAATCTACTGAAAATAGGAGGCTTTGCGATGATGAAGAACCCCTTTGATTTAAATTCAATGGCTGCCCAACAAAAGACGCTCAAGGCGTCAAAGGCGATGGGACAAGTGGCGGTAGAAAGTGCACAAGCAATAGCGCAAATTAATCAGCAGGCAGCCCAAGAGTTAGCCACTCTTTTTCAGAAAAAGGTTGCAGAGTTATTAAAGACCCAAGATCCTAAATCCGCCTTCGACTATGTACATGCTGAGGTCTTACAAGATGCGGCAAAGGAAGTGCATGAGTATCAGGCCAAGTTAATGAATGTGCTCAGTAGTGGAAATAAAGAGTTAAGTCAGATTGCGCAAGCCATGATTGAAGAATCAAAGTTAGATTTAATTCATTTTGTAAACGAGGCGACTAACAATGCCCCTCCGGGATCGGAAGCATATGTTTCGGTTTTTAAAACCTCTTTTAACACGGCTTTACAAAATTTTGAGTTGATACGTGCCGCCATGGCTGATTCTTTTAATAGCTTTGAGAAAAGCGTTGAGAATGTATCAAATCTCAATAATGCTCAGAAAAAACAGCCAACGAAGGGGCGTAGTAAATAGGCATAAGGCTGTTGTGAGGCATCAAAAGAGCGGGTTGAACAAGTTGATTCTTCTTGGGTTATGATTATTTTTTCCATAAAAATAATAGGGTGACACGTGACAACTGCTCGAATGGTTATTCTCAATGAACTGGGAAGTGCTGATGTTATTCAATTAACCAATAAAGAATTGCCTCCCCCAGGAAAAGGCGAAGTGCAACTTCGTCAAACTGCTATCGGCTTTAACTTTATTGATGTCTACCAGCGCTCTGGTATTTATCCTTTGGAGTTACCAACTGGTCTGGGTCACGAAGCTGCCGGAGTTGTTGAGGCGCTTGGTGAGGGTGTAACAAGATTTAAGGTCGGCGATCGTGTGATGTATATGAACGCGGGCATCGGCGCCTACACCAGTCACCGTAATGTATCGGTTGATAAGCTTGCCGCTATTCCCGATAATATTTCTGATGAAGTCGCTGCAGCAATCTTCTTTAAAGCGATGACCGCTCAGTATCTGGTGCAAAAAACTTACAAAGTCAAAGCGGGTAATGTTGTTGTTATCCATGCTGCAGCGGGTGGTGTTGGGCAAATCGTTGCTGGTTGGGCCAAATCTTTGGGTGCTTTTGTAGTGGGTACCGTGGGTTCGCAAGCTAAGGTTGCAGCAGCTAAAGAAGCAGGATGTGATGCTGTGATCGATTATTCCAAGCCTCATTGGGTTGAGGAAATTCTTAAAGCAACTGGCGGACGCAAAGCCAATGTCGTTTATGACTCTGTTGCGAAAGATACTTTCATGGGGTCGCTAGATCTGCTTGCACCGTTTGGCACCTTGGCGTTATTTGGCGCAGCATCTGGACCTGCACCGGAAATTCAGCCAGAGATCTTGAATAAGAAGGGCTGTTTATTTTTAACGAGACCATCCGTCTTCCCGCATAACGCAACTCCAGAGTTGCTTCAGGAGAATGCTCGGGCGGTATTTGATGCAATCGCGAGTGGGGCAGTCAAGGTGCAAATCGGCGCTAAATTTACGCTAGAGCAGGCTGCTGATGCCCATAAAGCAGCTGAAGGTAGAAAAGTATCTGGCGCTATCATCATGATTCCGTAAGGGGTTTTTGAGATTCGCGTTCAACCCCGTATTCTTGTAAATACGGGGTTTTTTATTTAGTGCATGTAGTTGTAATATTTGATTCAAGTGTATTTATTTAAAGGGATTTTCATGAGCAAGACGTTTATTAGAAAAAGTGTATCGACAGTCATTGCTGCCGCCATGGCGGTGATGCCTTTTGCAAGCAATGCCTGCACCAGTTTTTTACTCAAAGGCAATGATGGTGGATTTGTATATGGGCGCACTATGGAGTTTGGTCTGCCGCTCAAATCAGAATTAATTGTGATTCCCAGAAACTTTGCCGTGCCAGGTGTGGGCGTTGATAGCAAGCCGGGGACTGGATTAAATTGGACGACTAAGTATGCAGTGGCGGGCATGAATGGCTTGGGTATGCCAGTACTGGTTGATGGTATGAATGAGAAAGGTTTGGTAGGTGGCTTACTGAACGCTCCAAACACAGCATCCTATCAGGCGGTAAGCCCGGCTGATTCAGCCAAGAGTATCGCCTCTATTCAGATGCTGATGTATGCCTTAACCAATTTTGCGACTGTCGATGAAGTTAAAGAAGGCTTTAAGAAGATTTACGTAAATCGCTCTATTATTCCCGCATATCACAATAGTTCTGCACCTGTGCGAATGACTTTGCATGATGCGAAAGGTAAAAGTATTGTTATTGAATACATCAAGGGTGAGTTGGTATTAACTGACAATCCAACTGGAGTAATGACCAATGATCCCGCCTTTAGGGAGCAGCTTAATAACATCGGTAACTATGCAAACTTAAGCAGTGTGGAGCGGTCACCTTTGGTCATCAATGGCGCAAGTTTTGTGCCGCCTAGCTCCGGTAGCGGTTTGCATGGCTTGCCAGGGGACTACTTAAGTCCAAGCCGTTTTATTCGAGCCTTGTTCTTAACAAAGTCAGTGCCTAATACCTATACCAGTGCGCAACAAACCAATACTGCTTGGCATATCTTGGGAAGCTTTGATATCCCGCCGGGCGCCATTAGTTTGCCCGCAAGTAATGCTTATGGCGGCGGAGCTGGTGGTGTAGAGATTACCGAGTGGACGGTAGTGGCTGACAATAAAAATATGATGTATTACGTCAAGATGTTTGAAAGCACGAATGTCCAAGCTTTTGATTTCAAGAAGGTTGACGTTAATGCAAAAGAGATCAAACATTACAACTTGAATAAGCCTCAGTCATATATCGCGATTAATTAATTTTGCGATTCAAAGCGTAGGAGACAGTCATGAGTCATTTGTATCGGGTTGGGGTTCTCATGATTTGTCTTCTATCGAGTTTGTTAGCGGTTGCGCAAGTTCCGGATACCAAATACTCCGATGGCATTGCATATATTTCTGGCGGTATAGGCCTTGAAGAGTCCGAAGCAATTCTTGCTGAAGCAAAGCAATGGTCTGTTTTATTGGAGTTATCTCAACTTGAGGGCGCTAGAGGTGTCTGGATTTTTGGTGCGCAAATTAAGATCATAAACACCAAGCAAAAAGTCATTTTTGATGCTCAGGCCGAAGGGCCATATATCTTGATTAATCTTGAACCTGGAGAGTATGTTTTGCAGGCCGCTTATCGGGGTGTTGAGCAAAAACGAACTATCAGCGTTAAGCCTTCTCAGCCACAAAAAATCACTATTTTCTGGAAGTAGCCCTCTATTTGAGATGAGTGTGTTGTATTCAGAAATTGGTGCATTGCCATATAAGTGGCATTTAGGTTTCTGCGCTATAGTTTTGGAAGTAATAAAAAATACATTAGGAGATCGTTTATGCGTATCAAATCATTGAGAAGTTCTATGGGGGCTACTTTGCTGGCTTCGCTCTTGCTTGCTTTTGCCTCCGGCGGTCAAGCACAACCTGCTGCAGGAAATGCTGCACAAGGTAAGACAGAGCTATTGTGGTTTGGCCAAGCAGCGTTTCGCATCAAATCTCCAACTGGCAAGATGATCTTGATTGATCCATGGATTACAGGTGGTCCTAAAACCCCGCCGATGTATAAAAATGATTTGTCAGCGATCGGACCGATCGATATGTTGTTAGTGACCCATGCGCACGTTGACCATATTGGTGATGCTCCAATAGTGGCTAAGACTAACAACATTAAGTTGTATGGCCCTGCTGATATGCTGACTCCTTTAAATACTTTGGGAATCTTGCCGCCTGAGTTAACCCATCGCTTTAATAAAACGGGCGCTGTCACGCCTTTACCTGGCGTGAAAGTGACTGCTGTGCAAGCTGAACACTCTTCTTTGCTCGTCTGGAAAAATCCCGCAACCGATAAATTAGAGTCCCATCCTGCAGGTGAGGCAGTGGGTTTCATTATTGAACTCGAAAATGGCTTCAAAATTTGGCATATGGGTGACACCGGACTCTTTGGGGATATGAAATTCATTAGCGAGCATTACAAGCCTGATTTGGTCTTGATTCCGATTGGCGGCAATTTCACTATGGCACCAGAAGATGCTGCTTTTGCTTTGCGCACTTGGATCAAGCCAAAAATGGTTATCCCAATGCACTACAACTCCAATCCTATTGCCAAAGGTACTTTGGCTGAGTTCCAAGAGGCAATGAAGGGTAGTTCAATCAAGATTATTCCTATGACAGAAGGTCAGTCCGTTCAGTTCTGATTTACTGCTCTCGCTTTCTCTGAGCCCTGTGCATGTCACAGGGCTTTTTTATTGCTCTCTTATAGTGATAAGTAACTGATTTTTAATGGAATTCCTAAATTTCAGGTAGACAACTTGCAATTAGTTCGTGTTAGTACTAAACTAGTCCTAGTTAGTACTTTTTGGAGTGGATATGAACTTTTTGCCTGCGTTAAGAGAGTTGGTCTTGGCCTATCAAGGCTTTGAGCGATATTCCGCGCCGCATATTAAGGCCTTGGGTCTGACCACCACCCAGTTCGATGTAATTGCAACCCTGGGTAACCAGCCGCCAATGTCTTGCAAAGAGTTGGGTGAAAAAACCTTAGTCACTAAAGGTACGCTCACTGGAGTATTGGAGCGTCTGGAAGTTAAAGGCATTTTGGAGAGAAGGATCAATCCCGAAGATGCCCGCAGTCAGATCATTGGCTTAACTCCAAAAGGGCAAGATATTTTCCAAAAAGTATTTCCAGAACACTTAACGCATCTGGGGAAAGCATTTGGAAAGCTATCTGCTGACGAGATGTTGCAATTGCAGAATTCATTGAAAAAGTTAAGAAGTATTTTTTAAATTATTTGAGTAGTACAAATTCAAGGAGAAGATGATGACTAAAGTAGCCGTTGTATTTCATAGTGGTTATGGCCATACCGTTAAGCAAGCTGAGGCAGTAGCAAAAGGTGCCAATGGAACATTGATATCAATCGATGCAGAAGGCAATATTACCGATGCTCAGTGGGAAACCTTGCACGCAGCAGACGCGATTGTTTTTGGTTCGCCAACTTACATGGGAACAGTGAGCTGGCAGTTCAAAAAATTTGCTGATGCTAGCTCAAAACCTTGGTTCGGCCAGCAATGGAAAGATAAGGTATTTGGCGGGTTTACCAATTCCGCAACCATGAATGGTGATAAGCATTCCACATTGCATTATTTCTTCACGCTGGCAATGCAACACTCTGGAGCGTGGGTTGGTACAGGCTTGATGCCTTCTAATGCGAAAGCAGCAAAACGTGATGATGTGAATTATGTAGGTTCATTTGCTGGTGCAATGATGCAGACACCTTCTGATGCTAGTGCTGATGAAGTCAATGTTGGCGATCTAGAGACTGCGAGATTGTATGGTGAACGTATTGCGGCAATTGCAAAACGTTTGCGCGGCTAAGCATAGGCCGAAAAACGACATATTTTTATTGAATATTTTTATTTATGGAGAATTGGATGACTTCCAAGTTTTTAATTGCATTGCTGGCAACGATTGGTATCGCTGCAGTGGCAGTTGCTGCACCTGTAACGTATACGGCTGATGCTGATCATACTTCTGCGCAGTTTTCTTATAACCACTTTGGTTACACAACTCAAACTAGTCGTTTTAAT
>CANGEC010000031.1 GCA_947452625.1 Burkholderiaceae bacterium | reverse complement strand
TACGTTACCTACGATGATGACCTTATTTACCGAAGCCATGTTGTCTCCCGAAGAAAAATGTAATGTGAACTAAAACTGAACTTGCAACTAAGTGTTTACTAAATTGATAAAGCTACGGCTTTGTCTTTGCGTTTAAACCCTGGAATCAATTACCTTAGCAGGCAATTCGCGCA
Source organism: Burkholderiaceae bacterium (assembly GCA_947452625.1). Lineage (GTDB taxonomy): Bacteria > Pseudomonadota > Gammaproteobacteria > Burkholderiales > Burkholderiaceae > Polynucleobacter. The sequence goes on along the minus strand of CANGEC010000031.1, from coordinate 16,225 downwards.
TCGACCAAGCAATTATAAGCCAGCCCAGCAAGAGCACTGCACCAGCGCCAAAGACTGATAACTCACCAAGGCTATCCATCAACCAGCCCCCAATGACCGCTCCTGAAAACAAACCAATCGATTGAGTCGTGTTGTAAACGCCTAAAGCCGTACCCTTTGATTCTTTGGCAAATCGAGAAACCAAAGAGGGTTGCAATGCCTCAAGCAAGTTGAAGCCTACAAAATAAATCAATAAGGCAACGGCAATGGATATCACAGACGCTGTATTAATGAAGAAACATTCAGCAATCAATAGCAAAATAATGGCAATCAATAGAACTGGGCGTAAGCGTTGTTTCTTCTCCCCCATGATCAAGATGGGCGCCATCAAAAAGAAGGAGAGCAAAACCACCGGAAGATACACTTGCCAATGCGCTGACAAAGGTAAGCCTGCCTGCACTAATAAGCGAGGTACTACCAGAAACATGGCTACTTGAGTGGCATGTAATACAAAAACACCTGCATTCAAGCGCATTAATTCCGGGCGAAAAAATACCTCTTTCAAGCTCGCTTGCGGCCCTTTTGCTTCCGGCTTGCTGGTGGGCAAAACAAAATAGGTTACCAACATCGCCAGCACCCCAAGAATCGCCAGCACCAGAAAAATACCGCTTAAGCTAATCATCCGATAGATGGGGGCTGCAATCACGAGTGACAAGGCAAAAGACAGGGCAATGCTACCGCCAACCAGGGCCATGGCACGCGTGCGCACCTGTTCACGGGTAAGGTCGGCAACCCAGGCAGAAATCGCAGCAGAAATCGCTCCGGCACCCATCACTCCTCGACCAATCGCAATCCAAAGCAAATCATCGCGGGCAGCACAAATCAATGCCCCTGCGACAAACAGAGATAAACCCCAGAACACCACTTGCTTCCGCCCAATACGATCTGATAAGCGACCCAGAGGAATATAAAAACAAGCCTGAACGATATTGAAAATACCCAGAGCCAAACCAACCCAAAGGGCGTGCTCGCCACCCGGCAAGCCCCGCGCATGAATGCTAAAGACAGGCAAAAGCAAGAATAGGCCCAGCATACGGAGGCCAAAAATACCCGCCAAGGCAAGAGTGGAGCGAAGTTCGGAAGGATTCATAGGAAACGGCTATATTAACAAGTTACGCTAAAAAATCATGAATAACGAAATTAAGATCCGCGGTGCCCGCACCCACAACCTCAAAAACATCAATCTAGACATCCCTAGAGAGAAATTAGTCGTCTTGACTGGCTTATCAGGCTCAGGCAAAAGCTCACTCGCTTTTGACACCCTATATGCTGAAGGGCAACGACGCTATGTCGAATCGCTCTCTGCCTACGCCCGCCAATTTTTGCAATTAATGGAAAAGCCGGATGTCGACACCATCGAGGGCCTCTCACCGGCCATCTCGATTGAACAAAAAGCGACCAGCCACAACCCTCGCTCGACTGTCGGCACGGTCACAGAAATTCATGACTATTTACGCCTACTGTTTGCGCGCGCAGGTACGCCTCACTGCCCCGAGCACGACTTACCCCTAGAAGCGCAAAACGTTTCTCAAATGGTCGATACAGTCTTGGCAATGCCGGAAGACACCAAGCTCATGATCTTGGCACCAGTCGTTAGTGAGCGCAAAGGGGAGTTTGTTGACCTCTTTCAGGATCTGCAAGCTCAAGGATTTGCGCGCTTTAGAGTGCGCTCTGGTGGCGGAACCACCAATACGGCTAAAGCGGAAATTTTTGAAGTCGATCAGCTACCCGCCCTCAAGAAAAATGATAAGCACTCGATCGAGGTCGTGGTTGACCGCATCAAAGTACGGCCAGATATTCAACAGCGTTTAGCGGAATCTTTTGAAACCGCCCTGCGACTGGCTGATGGTAAAGCCATGATTGTAGATATGGATAGTGGCAAAGAGATGATCTTCTCAAGCAAATTTGCTTGTCCAGTTTGCTCCTATTCCCTACAAGAACTAGAACCACGCCTCTTCTCCTTTAATAATCCAATGGGCGCCTGTCCATCATGCGATGGACTCGGCCATCAATCTTTCTTTGATCCCAAAAGAATCGTTGCGCACCCGGATCTCTCGCTGGCTTCTGGCGCTATTAAAGGTTGGGATCGACGCAATCAGTTTTATTTCAAACTCCTCCAAACCCTCGCTAAACATGGCGGCTTTGATGTAGAGAAACCCTTTGAAACTTTGAGTAAAAAACAGCAAGATTTAATACTGCTGGGCTCGGGTGATATCGAGATTCCCTTTGAGTACATCAATGAGCGTGGCAAATTAAGCGTACGCCAACACCCCTTTGAGGGTATTGTGGCGAACTTCGAAAGACGCTACAGAGAGACTGACTCAGCAACGGTCCGTGAAGAACTATCGCGCTACCAAAATGTACAGACTTGTAAAGATTGTGGCGGCAGCCGTTTGCGCAAAGAAGCACGCTTTGTCAAGGTCGGCGATGGCAAGCAATCGCGCGCTATCTTCGACATTAGCGCTCTTCCACTCAAAGAAGCAAAAGAATATTTTGAAGCACTTGAACTCAAGGGTGCTAAACGAGAAATCGCCGACAAAATCGTTAAAGAGATTGGCGCACGTCTACGCTTTCTCAACGATGTCGGGCTGGATTACCTCTCGCTTGAACGTAGTGCCGACACCTTATCTGGCGGAGAAGCCCAACGCATTCGCCTCGCTTCACAAATTGGCTCTGGCTTAACTGGTGTAATGTATGTCCTTGATGAACCATCCATTGGCTTGCACCAACGTGATAACGATCGCCTCATTGGCACCCTTAAACATCTACGTGATTTAGGCAATAGCGTATTGGTTGTTGAGCACGATGAAGACATGATTCGCGCCTCCGACTATGTCATCGATATTGGCCCTGGTGCCGGTGTTCATGGTGGCGAGATCGTTGCCGAAGGTACTCCCGCTGAAGTTGAAGCAAACCCCAAATCCCTGACTGGCGCCTATTTATCTGGACGCGAGCGCATTGAAGTTCCCGAAAAACGCATTCCTGTAAATGATCGCTTTCTAGAGATTATTGGTGCTCGCGGAAATAATTTGCAATCCGTGCATGCAAAAATTCCGGTTGGTCTACTCACCTGTGTCACCGGGGTCTCGGGCTCAGGCAAATCCACTCTGATTAATGACACGCTGCACCATGCGGTAGCTCAGCACCTGTATGGTTCAAATGCAGAACCTGCTGCTCACGATGCCATGAAAGGGCTTGAGCATTTCGATAAAGTCATCAGCGTAGACCAATCGCCCATTGGCAGAACGCCGCGCTCAAATCCTGCCACCTATACCGGCCTTTTCACACCTATTCGCGAACTGTTTGCAGGTGTTCCAGCAGCACGTGAACGTGGTTACGAAGCAGGACGCTTCTCCTTTAATGTCAAAGGTGGTCGCTGCGACTCGTGCGAAGGTGATGGTGTACTCAAAGTAGAAATGCACTTCTTACCAGACGTTTATGTGCCTTGCGATGTTTGCCATGGCAAACGTTACAACCGCGAAACCTTAGACATTCGATACAAAGGTAAAAACATTCATGAAGTACTGTCGATGACTATCGAACAGGCACATGAATTCTTTGAGGCGGTACCCGTTGTCAAACGCAAACTCAAAACCTTGCTCGATGTTGGTCTGGGTTATGTAAAACTTGGTCAAAGTGCTACAACGCTTTCAGGTGGCGAAGCGCAACGCGTCAAACTGTCTCTCGAACTTTCCAAACGGGATACCGGTAGAACACTCTACATCTTGGATGAGCCCACCACTGGCCTGCACTTTCATGACATCCAACTCTTGCTTACTGTAATTCAAACCCTTAAAAAACAAGGTAATACGATCGTCATCATTGAGCACAACCTAGATGTGATCAAGACCGCGGATTGGATTATCGATTTAGGGCCCAAAGGTGGTGCTGGTGGTGGCCAGATTATCGCCACGGGTACCCCTGAAGATGTGGCTAAGAATGAAGCCAGTTTTACAGGGCACTATCTTGCGCCATTGCTGACACGTAAAGCAGCAACACCCAGTAAAAAGAAAAAATAATTTTTATATCATCCGAGCAATTTAGATTCGGCCAACTCGGTCGCTTCTGAATTACCTGATAACACTAAAATGTCGTTGGCTTGTAAACGCAAATCTGGTGAGAGGGCGACCTTGACATAATCAGCACCACCCACTTTGCGCCTGACAGACTGCACGCTGATGCCGTCGTTCTCCAGATTCAGTTCACCCAGCGTCCGATTAATACTGACCGATTCAGGCAACAGTGTTACTGAATGTAAGCGCCAAGATTCATTAGAGTCAAAATCTTCCGCCTCTGAGCCTCGAAAATATCCTCGCAATAAACTGTAGCGCGCCTCACGGGCATTTGACACAATGCGCACCACCTTACGCATTGGCACACCCATCATGAGCAAAACATGTGACGCCATCATGAGGCTACCTTCAATCAGCTCTGGAACAACCTCTGTCGCGCCCGCTGCCTGCAGCTTGCCTAAATCGGCATCATCTTTTGTCCGAACCAATACTGTCATGCCTGGCCGCAAGCGCTCAACTTGATGCAATACCTTCATGCTTGCTGGAGTGTCTGCGTAGGTAATGACCACCGCCTTCGCTTTCGACAAGCCTGCCGCCACCAAATAATTCTCGCGACTGGCATCCCCATAAACCACGTTGTCACCTGCAGCAGCAGCCTCATTCACACGGTCTGGATCCATATCCAAAGCAATGTAGGGAATTTTTTCTTGGTCAAGCATACGCGCAAGACTTTGGCCTGAGCGGCCAAAACCACAAATCACCACATGATTTTCAGTACGCACGCTTTTTGCAGCCACCCGGGTGAGCGCCAGCGACTGTAAGAGCCACTCATTACTAGAGAAGCGCATCGCAATGCGATCACTATATTCAATTAAGAATGGTGCCCCAAACATTGACAACAACATTGCCGCCAAAACAGCTTGACTTAAGTTATGGTCAATTAAATCCAAACCATCGATTTGGTTTAGTAAAACAAAGCCAAACTCACCCGCTTGCGCAAGACATAAACCCGTCCGAATTGAGATACCAGGAGTTGAGCCAAAAGCGCGTGATAGCAAAGTAATTAAGCCAAACTTAAAAAGGAGCGGGCCGAGCAATAAAAGCAATACCAGCAGCCACTGCCGATAAATCACCTCGAGGTCAAGCAACATACCAATCGTGATAAAAAAGAGTCCGAGCAACACGTCTTTGAACGGCTTCACATCCTCTTCGACCTGATGCCGATAAGGCGTCTCTGAAATTAACATTCCCGCCAAAAATGCGCCGAGTGCTAATGACAAACCAAAATGTTCGGTGAGTGCAGACATGCCCAACACGATCAATAGCAAATTGAGCATGAAGAGTTCTTGTGAACGCAATTTAGCGACCACACGGAACCAGCGACTCATTAAAGTCTGGCCAATGACAAAAATCAGCCCCAGCGCTACTGCAATCTTGACTGAAGCAAGTGTTAACGCAAAGAACAAATCACCTGGATTTTTACCAAGCGATGGTAAGAGGATTAATAAAAATACAACTGCCAAATCCTGAAATAACAAAATACCGACTACATTGCGACCGTGTTCGGTTTCAAGCTCTGAGCGATCAGCAATTAACTTAGTAACGATTGCGGTGGAGGACATCGCTAGGGCACCGCCCAAAGCGATTGCCGCTTCCCAGGAAATGGGATAAGCCCAGCTCATTAATAAACTGGCCGGGACCGCCAATAACATTGTTAAGAGCACCTGACTGCCGCCGAGCCCAAATACGATCGAACGCATGGCCCGTAACTTGTGGAGGTTAAATTCGAGGCCAATTGAGAACATCAAAAAGACCACCCCGAACTCCGCCAAATACTTCACAGTGGCGGAATCATTTGCTAGAGACAGGGCCTTAGGACCAATTAACACGCCAATCGCCAAATAGCCCAAAATAGGGGGCAGGCCAAAATAGCGGAAAATAAGCACTCCGGCCACTCCAGAGGCCAGCAAGATGAGAGTTAATTGAAGGACTGACGGCATATACTTACTCGATGATAGCTAAGACTCGTGAACGAACCCTAAAGCTGGCCCGCGATACCCTCACTATCGAGGCTGCTGCACTGCAAACAATGCGTGATCGCCTTGAAGGCCCCAATGCTGACGCCCTAGTCCGCGCCGTGGAACTACTCCATGACTGCCAAGGGCGCATTGTGGTTTCTGGTATCGGCAAATCAGGGCATATCGCTCGCAAAATTGCTGCAACGTTTGCCTCCACTGGATCCCCGGCCTTCTTTGTACATCCCGCAGAAGCCAGCCATGGTGATCTTGGTATGGTCACACGGGATGACGTATTTGTAGCGCTCTCAAATTCTGGGGAAACCGAGGAGCTGCTTACGATCGTCCCCATTGTTAAACGTACTGGCGCAAAACTCATCGCCCTCACTGGAGCACCTAGCTCATCCCTCGCCCAGTTAGCAGACGCCCATTTAGATACCAGTGTTGAAAAAGAGGCTTGTCCACTAAATCTTGCGCCAACCACCAGTACTACCGCAGCATTGGCGATGGGTGATGCGCTAGCAGTTGCCTTGCTTGATGCTCGGGGTTTTCAGGCAGAAGACTTTATTCGCTCCCACCCGGGTGGCCGACTGGGACGCAAACAACTGAGTCATGTCAGCGAAGTCATGCGCAGCTTTGCAGAGACCCCAAAAATCTCTATCGATGCCTCGCTACCGGATGCCTTACTGGAAATGACAGCCAAACGCATGGGCATGGTCATCACCCTAGATGCAGCCAATAAAGTTGTCGGTATTTTCACGGACGGTGATTTACGGCGTCTTCTAGAAAAAAGCACCAATCTCGATGGCGTAACCTTGAAAGAGGCTACCACCGCTACCCCTCGAACCATTCCACCAGAGCTCTTGGCTGAAGAAGCTATTGAGATGATGGAAAAGCATCGGATTAATCATTTGATTGTCACGGATGCCAATGGGGCGCTACTTGGCGCCCTTAACCTGCATGACTTATTCGCAGCCAAAGTCATTTAAGAAGATTGACCGATTTCATGCCCAGCGCCTTTAACGCCCATAACACCAATCCACTAAGCCACTACCCTCAAGCCTGGGAAAGGGCTGGCAAAGTCAAACTCCTGGTGCTCGACGTGGATGGCGTTCTGACCAATGGCCAGGTACTCATTGGAGCGGATGGCAAAGAGTCATTAAAGGCCTTTGATATTCAAGATGGACTTGGGATCAAACTGCTTGAGCAATGCGGCATTCCCACCGCAATCATTACCGGAAGAAATTCAAAGATGGTACTTGCGCGCTGTGAAGAGCTGGGTATCAAACAGGTGCACATGGGCGTAGAGAACAAAGCTGCAGCACTCGAGAGGATTTTGCAAACCCTCTCCCTCACTCACGCAGACTGCGCTGTTATGGGTGATGACTGGCCAGATCTGAGCATGATGCAAAAAGCAGGTTTTAAAGTTTCTCCAGCCCAAGGTCATGAAGCCGTTAAAGAGCGAGTCCATTTTGTCACCAGCCGAACTGGCGGTAATAGCGCTGTTCGTGAACTATGCGATCTGATTCTCAAGGCGCAAAATCGTTATGACGAATTGCTAAACCAAGCCTGCAATTAAGTAATGCAATTAAATTCTCAGCAACTTAAAGTGGGTCTCGGCCGCGCCATCTTGCGGATGATGCCTTTGATTCTGATGGGCATATTGACGCTCATCACTTTTTGGCTGGTTAAGAAAAGCAATGCTCCTGAAGGAGAAGTACTGGAAAGGGTTAGACTCCACGAGCCTGATTACGTCATCACCAACGGCACACTTTCCGCACTCAATGAAGCTGGCAATACCAAATATCGCGTGCTTGGGAAAAAAGTTATTCATTATGACGACGATGCCTCGATTGATATCGTGACTCCCCGTATGCGCTTATTTCAGCCAGACAAAGCACCCGTGACTGTCAAGGCAGATACAGGACACCTAGATGGTGACCTCACTATTTTGGACCTCATCGACAACGCGCAGATTTTTCGCCCTGCCCAAGCTGCTACTGCCACCGAACCTGCGACCCTGCGCATGCTTGCGCAATCATCGTATTTCAGAGTCTTGATTAACGACGACATCATCGAGACCGATCGTCCTATTAGGCTTGAACAAGGGATGTCGATAATGAACTCCAATGAGGGTGGATCGTTTAACAACGTTGATCAAAGTATGGTGCTTTCAGGCCAAGTGCGGGGGCGTATTGAACGCCTACCAAGAGGAGAGCAATAAAGTGAATGCCATCACTTCACGCTCCTTTGCCTGCATCAGTCTCTTGTTGATGCACTTGACTCTAGCGCCACTAGCCTTTGCCGAAAAAGCAGATCAAGACAAACCCCTCGTTCTTGAAGCAGAAAAAGTTTCCGTGAATGACGTCCAGCAAATTTATGAATTAAACGGGGAGATCCGCTTATTTAAAGGTAGCATTTTTGTGACCGGTGATCAAGGCAACATTAAGGTTGATCCCGAGGGTTATGAATATGTTGATATAAAAGGCACTCCCGAAGCAGTGGCGAGCTTTAGACAAAGACGCGAAGGACCAGATGATGAATTCATCCAGGCACGCGGCACTGACGTAAGTTACAACGCCAAAACAGAGTTACTCACATTGACTGGAGATGCCAGCCTCAAACGCTTGAACAATATGCAAATGATTGATCAACTGCATGGCTGGAAAATTGAATATGATGATATTAAGCAGTACTATCGCGTATCACCACCAGCCAATGCAAAAGCAGATGATCTGCCATTAGCCAAAGCCATTCTTTCACCAAGACGAAAAGCCACTCTAGAGAAATGACCGTAGAACTTGCCCAAAGCACTAGCCCTGCAACCCTGTGCGCCAATAAGCTACAGAAGCGCTATGGCTCACGAACCGTGGTGCGGGACGTATCGGTTGAAGTGAAGTGCGGTGAAGTGGTCGGACTGCTCGGCCCCAATGGTGCTGGTAAAACCACCTCTTTCTACATGATTGTGGGTCTTGTGCCTTTAGATGGTGGAAACATCAACTTAGATGGCGCCGATATCACCCATCTACCAATTCATGAGCGTGCCAGAATGGGGTTGTCCTACCTACCCCAAGAAGCTTCGGTTTTTCGAAAACTCAATGTCGCAGAAAATATTCAAGCTGTGCTTGAGCTCCAGGTACAAGATGGTAAATCTCTCAGTAAGGCTGAAATTGCCCATCGTTTAGATGAACTACTAGGCGAACTCCAAATTAGTCACCTAAGAAATAATCCAGCCCTGTCACTTTCAGGCGGTGAGCGTCGCCGTGTTGAAATTGCGCGAGCCCTGGCTTCACAACCCAAATTTATCTTGCTAGACGAACCCTTTGCCGGGGTCGATCCCATTGCAGTTGGAGAAATTCAACGGATCGTACGATTTTTACGAGACCGCCAAATTGGCGTCCTCATCACCGACCATAACGTCCGTGAAACCCTCGGAATTTGTGATCATGCCTACATCATCAGTGAAGGTAGCGTACTGGCCGAAGGTAAACCAGACCAGATCATCGAAAATGATGCAGTCCGCAGAGTCTACTTAGGCGAGAACTTCCGGATGTAATCATCCCCACTTTGGGGAATATTTTGAAATAAAGCTCTCCCACCTCTTGGATTTGCATGAAATCGCTGATACGCTGGAGGTTCATGAATCTCATTCCCAAAAAACAAGTACCAGACAAGTTTACAAATGAAGGGGCTTGCTGCGCACCCCAGCATTAAGTTTGCGCACGCACTCAAAAAGGAGCTGATGATGAATTTAAAGATTAATAGCCGCCATGTTGAAGTGACCCCCGCCATGCGCAGTCACCTGGAGAGTGGATTAAACAAAATTCGCAAGCATTTTGATCATGTTCTCGATGCCTCGGCTATTTTGATTGTGGATAACGCCAAAGAAAAAGATTTGCGCCAAGGTGCGGAGATTACGATTCACCTCAAAGGCAAAGAGCTCTTTGCTGAAGCACATCATGCGGATCTCTACCATGCGATGGATGCCGTGGTCGACAAGCTCGAGCGTCAAGTGGTCAAACACAAAGAAAAAATTCAAAATCATCATCACGAAAAGCATTTTGAGTAATTGCGCACTTCAGGACACTTATAATCATTTGACATGAATGCCCTGACAGATCTTTTCACCCTCGACTGCATCGCATTAGAGAGTGCGGCCAATACCCGTACTGAAGCGTTTGCAGCCGCAGGGGAGCTTTTCGCCAAACAGACTGGCTTAGATGCTAGAGCTGTTATTGGTTTTCTCAATGCTCGCGAAGATTTAGGTTCGACCGCCCTAGGCGCAGGGGTAGCCATTCCCCATGGTCGCGTTAAGGGGCTAAAGCAACCAATTGCGGCCTTTATCAAACTAAAAAATCCCATCGAGTTTGCAGCGCCGGATAATGAACCCGTCTCGATCTTGATTTTTTTACTAGTGCCGGAAAAAGCAACGCAACAACATCTTGAGATTCTTTCCTCGATTGCACAACTACTGTCTGACCCAGAGGCTCGCAAACGTTTATCTAGCGAGCAAGACTCCCAAAAAGTTTGCCAGCTTTTACAGCAATGGGGTTCGCCACAATGACTCAACTGTTACTCCTTGAAGGCGTAACTGCTCAGCAAATTTTTGATGACAATGTTGCTGAATTAAAACTTTCGTGGATTGGTGGTCTAGAAGGTGCAGATCGTACCTTTCCTCCAGAGGCCGTTAAAGCGGCTGCGGCCAGCTCAGACCTCGTGGGCCACTTAAATCTGATTCATCCCAGTCGAATACAAATCTTTGGCGAGCAAGAGGTTGATTACCATGCGGCCTTAGAGGCCAAACAAAGGCATGAGCAAATCTCCAGCTTGATCTCCAAGACGCCGCCCTGCGTCATTGTTGCCGATGGCAAAGCGGCCGATCCCGATCTACAGCTTTTTTGCCAACGCTCTTCTACCCCTCTTTTTACTACTGCTGTTTCAGCGGCAGAGGTCATTGATCATCTACGCACCTATCTTACAAAGATTGGTGCGCCCCAAATTACGATGCATGGCGTCTTTATGGACATCTTGGGTCTTGGCGTTTTGCTCACCGGTGAATCGGGTTTAGGTAAAAGTGAACTAGGACTTGAATTGATCTCTCGTGGCCATGGTTTAGTGGCAGATGATGCCGTTGATTTTTCTCGCCTTGGCCCAGACTATATTGAAGGGCGCTGCCCGGTCATTCTGCGCAATCTACTGGAAGTACGGGGCTTGGGTCTACTGGATATTCGCACGATCTTTGGCGAAACTGCGGTACGTCGCAAACTCAAACTACGACTCATTGTGCAGCTTGTACGCCGTACTGATGGAGAATTTGAAAGATTGCCGCTAGAGGCTCAGCACATTGATGTTTTAGGCATCCCCATTCGTACCGTCAAAATTCAGGTGGCTGCTGGTCGAAACTTAGCCGTGCTGGTTGAGGCTGCGGTACGCAATACTATTTTGCAATTGCGCGGCATTGATACCCTGAAAGAATTTATGGAACGTCAACGCATTCAAATGAATGCCGAGACCGAATCGTCCAAATCACAAGGACGTCTTCTGTAATATGCAGATCAATCTGATTACCGGGATCTCCGGCTCAGGTAAATCAGTAGCACTCAGAGCCTTTGAGGATGCTGGCTACGATTGCGTTGACAACCTGCCAGTCTCATTACTAGAAAATCTTATTGGCACATTAGAGAACGAAAAATGCGAACGCCTTGCCGTAGCGATTGATGCGCGACGCGGCGAATCGATTGCGCAACTGCCACTCATTCTAGAAATCCTGCGACGTTCACACCAAGTGCGCGTTGTGTTTCTTAACGCGAGCACCGAGACCCTAGTTCAGCGCTTTTCTGAGACGCGTCGTCGCCACCCCTTATCCGCGAATACTAAACAATCCCAGTCGGCCACTTTAATTGAGGCCATTGATCGAGAACGTGCTTTGCTGGAACCCTTAAAAGCGCAAGCCCATAGTATTGATACCAGCAACCTGCCTGCACATACTCTGCGCTCTTGGATTAAAGATCTACTCAAAGATAAGCCAGCGGGCCTCACGGTTATTTTTGAATCCTTTGGCTTTAAAAAAGGTGTGCCTAGCGAAGCAGATCTGGTCTTTGATGTCCGCTGCCTTCCTAATCCACACTATGACAAAGTGTTGCGACCACTCACTGGCAACGATAAGCCGGTTCAAGAATTTCTAGAAAAAATTCCTGAAGTCGCGAACATGGAATCTGACATTATTCAATTTATTGAAAAATGGCTACCTCACTATATTGCTGATGGCCGCAGTTATTTAACTGTCGCAATTGGCTGTACTGGTGGCCAACATCGCTCGGTTTATCTCGTAAATCGTATTAGCGAATATTTTTACAAACAACAAAGCCTTGCCCAAGCGCAGCTTAACTTTTTAGATCGTCACCGCGAACTAGATTCAATCCCTGCAACAGCACTTTGATAGGCTGAGGCAGCCCATACTCCCCAAGCTTAGCTAAGGGCACCCACTGCAATTCACTATGTGTAAATAGATAGGCTTGCGTTGCAGGCACATGCCATATTTGCATCCACAAACGGCGATGCGTAAATACATGCTTAATTCGCTTACCCTGCCGGACTGTCTTACAAACCTTCATTAGAGATGGTAGGTTTTCTTTAGGGAGGGTCTGACTCAATACCGCTTTAAGATCAAGCACAGCTCCGGATTCTGATGCTTTAACCTTAGGCACCCATGTAGATTCGGGCAAAGACCACAAACCTCCCCAGATTGCTCGACTCGGACGCTTTTGCAATAAGACAAAATTCCCATAACGCATCAACAACATATCGCAGTCAAATTCTGGAGACTTAGTCTTAATCGTTTTTTGCGGGAACAACAAAACCTGGCCGCTTAAGTTTGCCTGGCAATCTTTTGCAAATGGGCATTTTTTAACCCCCGTTAAACAGACTGGTTTGCGTGTGGTACACCAAGTTGCCCCAAAGTCCATTAAAGCTTGGGTATAGACCGGCATATTTTCTGCCTGGGTTGGTAATAGCGTATTAGCTAGAGACCATAGTCGATCATTGACCGCTTTATCCTGTAGTGGGCCATCAATACAAAATAGGCGCGCCAGAATCCGCTTTACGTTCGCATCCAAAATCGGGGCACGCTCATGAAACGCAAAGGCGGCTATCGCGCCCGCAGTCGATCGCCCAATGCCTTTTAACTGCTCCAGCAATTCAGGCTCACTCGGAAATATTCCAGAAAATTGCTCAACAACTTGTTGGGCGCAGGCATGCAGATTTCTGGCTCTAGAGTAATACCCCAAACCAGCCCACTCTGCCAAAACCTCGTCAACACTGGCTGCAGCCAATTTCTTGACTGTTGGAAAGCGTTTCATAAAACGCGGATAACGCTCGAGCACTGTGGCTACTTGCGTTTGTTGCAACATGATTTCAGAAACCCACACTGCGTATGGATCTCGATTATTTTGCCAAGGCAAACCCTGTCGACCATCAACGCCATGCCAAGCAATGAGTTTTTTGGCGAAGGTCTTGATCAAGGCCATCTCAGCGTTTCTGACACTGTGGACAAAAGTAAGTAGAGCGTTGCCCTTGTACTATTTGTTTAATCGGTGTTTTGCAGATTTTGCATGGCAAATCTTTACGATCGTAGACCTTGGTTTGAACCATGAAATGCCCGGGGTCGCCATCACTATTTACAAAGTCTTTGAGAGAGCTGCCACCTGCCGCAATGGCTCGCTGCAAAATCAACCTCACAGCCGCAGCTAATCTTGAGCATTGCGGGCGCGTCAACCTACCTGCCGCTTTAGCAGGATGAATTCCCGCCTCAAATAAACTCTCCGAGCAATAAATATTGCCCACTCCAACTACTGCCTGGCCGGCCAACAGAAATTGTTTGACCGCGATGGTACGACCACGAGAATGTTGATATAAAACTGCAGCGCCATTCTCGCCCGAGAACTCTGCAGAAAATGGCTCTACTCCCAATTTCTGGAGCAAAACATTATTCTCAATAGATCCCTTGGCCTGAGGATGCCAAAGGACAGCACCAAACTTTCTGGGGTCATGCAGGCGTAAACTCAATTTACCGAACTCAAAGGTCACACGATCGTGGGTCTTTAATGGCTCGCTACTGGGCAGCACCCGCAAAGTTCCAGTCATACCCAAGTGCAACAACAAATATCCGGTCTCCATCTCCAGCAACAAGTATTTACCTCGTCGCTCAATCGTTTTCAGTTTCTGACCTGGTAGCGTCTTAGTTAAATGGGCTGGAAATGGCCACCGGAGGCGCCCATCAATCACCTGAACAGCACTGACTTTCCGGCCCTCAAGGTGGGGCTGGATTCCAAGTCTAGTAACCTCTACTTCTGGGAGTTCTGGCATAAATGGATTGTAGATTCGCGGATTAGAATGTGCTTATGAGCAAATTTAAATTTCGGCCCCACTTTCAGGCTTTATGCATTATTACCGCACTGAGCACCGAACTATCTATCCCACACCTGGCATCTGCCCAAATTAGCAACCCGGATAGTGGTGAAGCGGTATTTGAAGTACTCGCTTCAGAGATCGCATTACAACGGGGAGAAGCTGGTTTAGCTTACAACACTTATACAGAGATGGCGCGGCGTTACCAAGACCCACGTCTGGCGCAACGTGCCATGGAGATTGCCATTACCGCCGGCGCACCCAATCAAGCGCTACAAGCTGCTCAGCTATGGGATAGCCTGGCCCCGAACTCGGATACCAAACCCAAAGAAGTATTGATTACGCTATTAGCGCTGAGCCAACGCTGGCCAGAAATTGTTAAACCAACGATTGCTTTACTCAATCAGCAAGCTCCAGCACAAAGAGAGAATATGCTCTTGCAATTACAGTCCTTGCTCAGCAAGGCTAATGACGAGGGTGAAGCATTGCGTGCCTTCTATGCGATTGTCTCCGCCATTAAGCCAGAGCCCAGCAATCCCAGCATCCTCTATACCTATGCAATGGCTGCAGAAAAATCAGGGCAGATGGAGGTGATGGAAAAAACCTTACGGCAAATTCTGCGTAAGAATCCGAATGATGTGAATAGCCTAAATGCCTTGGGCTACTCACTTGCGGATCGCAACCTGAAATTACCTGAAGCATTTGCTTTAATCAATAAGGCGCATCAACTCTCCCCACGAGATGCTTTTATCTTAGACAGTCTAGGTTGGGTTAATTTTCGTTTGGGTAAAAACGCCTTAGCCCGTGAGCAGCTGCAACAAGCCTTTACGCTTAAACCGGAAGCGGATATTGCCGCCCATTTAGGTGAAGTGTTATGGATGATGAATCGACCCGCGGAGGCCGAAGATATCTGGCGTCAAGGGCAAAAGCTCGACGCTAATAACCCGACCTTAAAGGAAACTCTAAAACGTTTAAAGCCCGATTGGTCGCTTGCAGAACAAGTTCCTAAGAGTTTATGGGATGGCCGCTTCGCTGTAAAAATTACCGGTCTTACCGAGAGTCAAAATCAAGGGGGCTCAGGTGGCTTTACTCTGAGCCAAGATGCCCTAAAAGATGTTTTAGAGATTCGCAATCCAGTTGGTGGCTCAGTCGCCAAAATTACGATTACTCCTGGAGAGGCATCGCTCGAACGCAATGGTGAAGTCACCACTGCAATCGATGCTGATACCTTGATTCAAAACGCACTGGGTTTACCGCTGCCAGCCCGAGGTTTATCAAATTGGCTCCGCGGAGAGATGCGCCCTGGTAGCACGGCTAGCGTTGATCGAGATGCCAATGGTCGTGTTAGTAAAATCATTCAAGATGGCTGGACACTAAGCTATGACTGGAACAACACCAATCGACTAGAAAAATTGGTGATGACGCGCAGCTCTAACATTGGCTCAATCGACATTCGCCTAGTTTTTGATCTTCCGAATGACTAAGTCTTCATTAGCAGCACTAACGTTGAGCTGTCCGGCTAAGCTCAATCTGTTTCTGCATATCATCGGGCGTCGACCCGATGGCTATCACTTGCTGCAATCCGCTTTTCAGCTGATTGATTGGTGCGATACCCTCACACTAAAAGTGATTGCAGAAGACAAAGTGCGGCGCATCAACCCAATACCTGAAGTACCAGCAGAACAAGATTTAGTCGTACGCGCGGCCAACATACTCAAGGCATATGGCAATGTTTCTGCGGGAGTTGAAATT
>CANGEC010000030.1 GCA_947452625.1 Burkholderiaceae bacterium | reverse complement strand
CGAAGCTTAGAACGCAAACTGGAGTTATGTTCGTTCTGTTTTACTGCCTGCCGTGCGCGTTTACGCGCTTGTGCGGTATTGGCCATCTTTAAACCTTGCCTATTAATTTACAAAATACGATTAGTTGAAAATCTACTCGGGTTGGCCAGCTTTTCTACGCAGACCCACCAAAACCCAAGATTTTACATTAAAGGGGCAAAAAAGCCCAGTCAACCGATAAATAGGTGAAAATCGGCTCATGAACCTGCTTTCTGCTGCCGCCAAGGTCAGCTCCCTCACTATGCTGTCCCGGATTACAGGCCTACTCCGGGAGACCCTCATTGCCCGTAGTTTTGGAGCCTCAGAGTGGACGGATGCCTTTAATGTGGCATTTAGGCTACCCAATTTATTGCGACGACTCTTTGCAGAAGGGGCTTTTTCTCAGGCTTTTGTACCAATTTTGGGGGAAATTTCCAGCAAAGGGGATCAAAAACAGGCCCAAATCCTCGTTAATGCGGTCGCCACGCTCTTATTCTGGGCATTATTGATCACGGTACTGCTTGGCGTCATTGGCGCCCCCCTGCTGATCCTGGCGATTGCTACGGGGTTTAAGGGCGGTCTAGCCTTTGAGGCAAGCGTCGTCATGACCCGGATCATGTTTCCCTATATTGGGCTTATTTCGATGGTCTCGCTCTCGGCGGGGATTCTCAATACATTTCAGCGCTTTGCCATTCCTGCATTTACGCCGGTTTTACTCAACTTAGCCCTAATTGCTAGCGCCGTCTTTTTGGCGCCACACCTTGAGCAACCAATCTATGCCCTCAGCATCGGGGTGCTCTTAGGTGGTGTTTTACAACTAGCGATCCAAGTTCCAGCTCTAGCGCGCCTAGGACTCCTGCCGCGCATTGGCCTACTCCCGGGTGCAATCAAAGCCGCTTTGGTTAATCCAGAGGCTCGACGGGTTTTACGCCTGATGGGGCCTGCGGTATTTGCCGTATCCGTTGCCCAAATTTCCCTCATCATCAATACCAATATTGCCTCACGCCTACCGGCAGGAAGCGTATCTTGGCTCTCATATGCCGATCGATTAATGGAATTTCCAACCGCACTTTTGGGTGTGGCCCTCGGAACCGTATTACTACCAAGCCTAAGTAAAGCAAATGCCCAGAATGATTTGGAGCATGCCGGTGAATTATTAATCTGGGGATTGCAACTAACCTTCCTACTCGCAGCACCCTGCGCCATCACCCTCTTCATTTTTGGTGAACCTCTTGCTACCGTGCTTTACCACTACGGGAAATTTACCGCACTCGATGTATTGATGACTCAACGCGCCCTAGCCGCCTATGGGGTTGGTTTAATTGGTCTCATCCTCGTCAAAATATTGGCACCAGGCTTTTACTCCCGCCAGGATATCCGCACACCAGTCAAAATCGGCTTACTGGTATTGGTTGCAACCCAGTTGGCCAACCTGATTTTTGTCCCCTGGCTGGGCCACGCCGGGCTTGCCTTATCGATTGGCGCTGGAGCATGCCTGAACGCAGGACTGCTTTGGTTAGGGTTACGCAGGCTAGGTGCACTACCCAATACTGCATGGGGCAAATATCTTGGACAACTTTTACTCGCCTTAATCCCATTTTCTGCACTCCTTTACTTCGCCGCTCATGCCCATGATTGGATTCATTTGCAAAGCAAACCCTGGAGCAGAGTCGGGTTATTGAGCGCCTGGTTGGCTGCAGCCGCAATCGTTTACTTCCTGGCACTCAGTTTGGTAGGAATTCGCTGGCAAAAATTTCTACGTCATGCAAAATAGCTCGTATGCCAACACAACAACTCGACTACTTCACCTCCTTAGTTGCAGAAGATGAACATCTGCCGCTAACCGAAGCGGCTATTGCGATTGCGCAACATGCCTACCCAGATTTGGATGTGCAAGGTGTACTCGATCAAATTGACCAATTGGGTAATAAACTCAAAACTCGTGTCACCGCAGATACTGCGCCCATCCAACGCCTTCAAATTCTGAAGCACTTTTTCTATACAGAGCTAGGATTTGGGCCAAACCCGAATGATTTTTACGCGCCCGAAAATTCTTATCTCCATCATATTCTTGAGAATCGACGTGGCATTCCGATCTCTTTAGCGATTTTGATGATGGAGCTTGGACAACAAATCGGACTGAAAATTCGGGGGGTCTCATTCCCTAATCACTTTATGATGCGGATCTCCTTACAACAAGGGGAAATCATCATGGATCCACTTACTGGTGAATCGCTTTCCAAAAATCAGTTGCAGGAAATGCTGGACCCTTATTTAGACGCCAAGGGCTATCGCGGCGAACTGAGCCTGCCCTTAAATATTTTCTTGCGCGCCTCAAGTCCTCGAGAAATTCTTTCGCGCTTCTTAAGAAACCTCAAAATGATTTACTCAGAACATGAGCGCTGGGAAAGACTGCTTGGAGTGCAAGAGCGCTTGGTCATTTTGCTGCCAGATTCTGTCGAAGAAATTCGAGATCGCGGTTTGATCTTTGCGCAACTGGAGTACCTGCGTCCAGCCCTTGCAGACATGCAGCGCTACCTGGCAGAAGCGCCTGGCGCAGAAGACGCTAGCGATATTCGCGAACACATTGCTACGCTCGAGAGTCAAACCAAATTGCACTAAGTCAGTACTGTCCCGCTAACAAGCCAATAACTCAGTATTAGCGATGCTTGCGGCGTGAGAAAAGTTTATAAACCGCCGCCAGAATAATTGGCACTGCAGCTGCGCCAATGCCAACCAGCACAATGATGTTCAGGTTCTCGCGGATCAATGGAATGTTG
Source organism: Burkholderiaceae bacterium (assembly GCA_947452625.1). Lineage (GTDB taxonomy): Bacteria > Pseudomonadota > Gammaproteobacteria > Burkholderiales > Burkholderiaceae > Polynucleobacter. The sequence goes on along the minus strand of CANGEC010000030.1, from coordinate 14,013 downwards.
CCAAAGAAATATCCAGCCACCACTAGGCCAAATACCCACAAAGCAGCGCCAGTAATATTGAATAACTGAAAGCGTGAAAAATCCATTTCGGACACACCGGCAATAAATGGTGCGAAGGTGCGAATAATCGGCAGGAAGCGCGCCAAAATAATTGTTTTACCACCATGCTTCTCATAGAACACATGGGTCTTGCGGAGAGCGGCCTGATCAATCCAGCGCGATTGACTGCTAAAAACCCGATGTCCAATCCAACGACCAATGAAGTAGTTCACAGTATTGCCTGCAACTGCGGCAATCAACAAACCAAAAGATAAAGTCCAAAGATTAAAGTGCTCGGTTGCGCAATAAGCACCGGCAATAAAAAGCAAAGAGTCACCAGGGAGAAAAGGTGCCACGACCAAACCAGTTTCCGCGAAGATGATTGCAAACAGCAAACCATAGGCCCAGTAACCATATTGCTGAATCACCACATCCAAGTGGTGGTCGATATGCAGCAATAAGTCGCCTAGTTGCAAAAGGGTATCAATCAACTTCAACTCCCGTGATTAGCTTGAAGCGGATATTAACAGGCTCCTATAATCAGACCATGCAAACTGAACCCTACATTCAGCCTCAGCATGCCCCACATGACCCACCGATTCTTTGTATCGTGGGTCCAACAGGCTCAGGCAAAACCCATCTCGCCATGTCTTTGGCAGAGTATGCAAAATCCATGGGTCGCACCATCGAAATCATTAGCATGGATTCAGCATTGGTCTATCGAGGACTAGATATCGGTAGCGCCAAACCCACGCAGGCGGAGCGCGCAGCAGTACCGCATCATCTGATTGATATTCTCGAGCCAACCGAGGTTTATTCTGCTGCTAAGTTCGCTACTGACGCAAAAAGGCTTTGCACAGAAATTCGGGCGCGCGGCAATATTCCTATTGTTGTCGGTGGCACCATGCTCTACTGGCGTGCTTGGGCATACGGACTCTCCTCACTCCCACCCGCCGACCCAGACATTCGGGCGCACTTAGATGAACAAGGTAAAGCCCGTGGGTGGCCAACCATGCATGCAGAATTGATGAAGGTCGACCCCGTTACGGCGGGACGCCTGATGCCCAATGACTCTCAGCGAGTGCAACGCGCCCTTGAGGTTTATGAAATCACCGGCAAACCTATGTCTGAACTGCTAGCCAACTCGCCCAGTGAAGATGGCAGAGAGGGCTCTACCATTCCACCATGGATCAATCTCGTATCGCTCGAGCCAAGTGATCGGGCAAGATTGCATGCCAATCTTGAAAAACGGTTTGATGCAATGCTGGCCGGGGATTTTCTGAAAGAAGTAAAAGTACTGCGGACTAACCCAGCACTTCACCCTGATCTTCCTGCGATTCGCTCAGTCGGCTATCGACAGGCCTGGGAATATCTTGATGGAAAAATCTCTTGGGATGAGATGCGCTATAAAGCGCTTGCCGCCACTAGACAACTAGGCAAAAGACAATTGACCTGGCTTAGAGCAATTGGCGGCAGGAATGTTTTTGACCCCTTCAACCCAGTGGAATTGAAGGCGGCGGAAGATTACTGCAAAAAAAGTCTTAGATAACGATCGTTTGCGGGGCATCTTTCGGACGCTCCACAACCTCACCCACAACCCACGAATGCAAGCCTTGGTTGTTAAGCGATTGGATAGCAGCATCCGCCTGATCGGCAGCCACAATCACCACCATACCAATGCCGCAATTAAATACGCGCACCATCTCGGCATCCGCAACGCCACCCTTCATCTGCAACCAACGGAAGAGCTCAGGCATTTGCCAACTATCACGATGCAATACTGCTTGCGTATTTTCAGGAAGTACTCGTGGCACGTTATCCACTAAACCGCCGCCGGTAATATGCGCCATGCCTTTGACATTGACTTGCGCGATCAAATTCAGCAGTGGCTTGACATAAATTTCAGTAGGGGCCATCACCACATCACCTAATGACCTGCCACCTAAATCATCACTTGGCTTTGCACCAGCACGTTCAATAATTTTACGAACCAAAGAGTAGCCATTGGAATGCGCACCACTAGAGGCAATCGCCAACACCACATCGCCGGGAGCAATCGTAGCGCCAGTAATAATTTTTGATTTCTCGACTGCGCCCACTGCAAAACCAGCTAAGTCATACTCGCCAGGGGGATACATCCCTGGCATTTCGGCCGTTTCACCGCCAATCAAGGCGCACCCTGACAATTCACATCCTTTAGCAATTCCGCCCACCACAGTGGCAGCCGTATCCACGGTTAACTTGCCACAAGCAAAATAATCCAAGAAAAACAGTGGCTCAGCTCCCTGCACCAAAATGTCATTGACGCTCATGGCCACCAAATCTTGACCGATCGTGTCATGGCGATTCCATTCGAATGCCAACCTCAACTTTGTTCCCACCCCATCGGTGCCCGAGACCAAAACTGGCTCTTTATAGCGCTTAGGCACCTCAAAAAGGGCCCCAAACCCCCCAATGCCCGCTAAAACGCCATCGCGCATGGTTTTCTTGGCCAAGGGCTTGATGCGATCAACCAAATCATCCCCTGCATCAATATCAACGCCAGCATCGCGGTAGGAAAGGCCTTTAGAGGAAGAATGGGTAGGTGAGTTCATGGTGGAGTCAGAAGATTAGTAAAAAATGCTACTTGGTCAGTAGAATCATTGAATTCTAGAGGATCAACGCAAGATGACCGAAATTTTTACCCCTTTTCTTACTGCTTTCATCCTGGCATATGCCTTACGCCCAGTTTGCCTGTGGCTTGAGAGGCATCGTCTGCCCCGCGCTACGGCCGCCGCAATTGCCATGATTGTGGGGCTCACAGTGGTTTTCTTGATTTTGACCCTGTTTATTGCCCTCCTGAAAAATGAATTGCCCCTCATTAAGGCACAGCTTCCAGACTGGATTCAGAACACCCAGGCTTGGCTTGGGCCCAAGCTCAATGAATTTCATATCGATGTCGATTGGAACACCCTAAAGGGCAATCTGACCCAAAAGATCACAGATCACATTAATGACAATGCCGATCAGCTGATGAGCTCCACCCTAAACACAGTACTAGTTTCGGGAAGCTCAGTCATCGCAGGCTTTGTGAACGCAGTCTTAATTCTGTTTGTGATGTTTTATTTGCTGGTTGATTGGAATCATTTTTTTGGCCTCATTAATCAAATGGCACCAGCTCGCGCACAAAAGACTATTCACGAACTTGCTATCAATACTGATGGCCTGCTTTCTCAATATTTACGAGGAATGTTGATCGTCATCTCCATCATGTCTATTTTTTATAGCGTCGGTCTGAGTCTCGTGGGTGTTAAAGGGGCTGTGGCCCTAGGCGTATTTACAGCGCTCATGATTGTGATTCCCTACATTGGTATCGCCGTCGGCCTCACACTTGCCCTACTCTCAGCGCTACTACAGTTTGGCCCTGGTAGCGCCTTAATTGGCGTGCTGATCGTATTTGGTTTGGGGCAATTTCTCGAGGGCTTTTTTCTCACGCCACGCTTAGTCGGCGAGCGTATTGGCCTGCATCCTGTAGCAGTACTTTTTGCCTTACTGTTATTTGGCAAGCTGTTTGGCTTCTTTGGGGTGCTACTCGCCCTACCAATTAGCGCGGTAAGTTTGGTGCTCGTCAAATTTGCTTGGGGTCGCTATATCCAAAGTCCTTGGTATCAACAGTAGGCTCATTGGTAATGAATAACGCATCACTTCCGAGACAATTCGCCCTAGACATTAGCCACACCCCGCAAGCGACTCTCGAGAATTATTTACCAGGCAGAGACCCGGCCCTCCTTAAAACACTCCAAGACCTAGTGGACACTTGGGCCGAGCAAACATTCGCAACATCCCAAACAAACCCTTTAAATCATCGCTGGGTTTACTGGTGGGGTCCGGAAGGCTCAGGTCGTAGCCACCTCCTTGCTGCTATCGGCAATGCTGCCAAAGCATCAGGTATTGAACATATACCACTAAGCCCTAATGAACCCATTTCGTGGGTCAAGCTTGAGGACAGGCTCAACACATTAAGCAATGAAGAAGCGCCCACGGTGATCACAGTAGATGATGTAGATCGCCTAGATGAACGCTTGGTGGCCGCCTTATTTCGGATCCTCAATAACGTACAGGGCAGCAAAGCAATTCACATCTTTATGGCTGGCATCACTGCACCAGCAAACCTCGACTTACGCGAAGACCTGCGTACCCGCCTTGCATGGGGTTTGGTTTTTCAAACCCATCTTTTAAGCGATGATGAGAAAATACAGGCATTACAACAGGCAGCACAGGCTCGGGGTCTAGTAATGTCACCAGATGTATTGCCTTGGTTGTTGAATCGCTTTTATCGTGACATGCCTAATTTAATGGCTTTAATCGATGCTTTGGATGCTTACTCACTAGAAACAAAACGGGCTGTGACCTTGCCGCTAGTTCGCGAACTGTTACAGCCCGGACAAAATACCTGATGACTCAACTAGCGCTTTTTGACTTAGATAACACCCTGCTACCCTGCGATAGTGACTATGAGTGGGGCCAGTTTTTGGCACGCATTGGTGTAGTCGATAGCGAGTATTACGCCAAACAAAACGAACGCTTCTATCAAGATTACAAAGATGGCAAGTTAAACATCCACGAATTTCTTCGCTTTGCTCTCAAGCCACTCTCTGAGCACTCGCGAGCCCAGCTCAAAGAATGGCATGATGCCTTTATGCAAGAAGTGATTCACGGTCAATTACGCCAGCAAGCGCTAGACTTGGTCAAGCGCCATCAAGATGCTGGTGACCTCTGCTGCGTTGTGACAGCAACCAACAGCTTCGTCACCAAACCAATCGTCGAGAGCTTTGGTATTGAGCATTTAATCGCCACAGAGCCCGCTACTGTAGGCAATCATCCTTTGGCAGACTTTACTGGTGAAGTAAAAGGAATACCCAACTTCCGTGAAGGTAAGATTCAGAGGGTGCATGATTGGTTGGCAAGTCAAGATCTCGCTTTAAACCAATTGCCTCGCAGCTATTTTTACTCTGACTCCATGAATGATTTACCCCTTTTAGAAAAGGTAAGCCACCCTGTTGCCACTAATCCAGACTCTCGTCTACGTCAGGAAGCAGCCAAGCGTAATTGGCCCATTCTGGAATTGTTTGCATGATTACTAAATTCATCAAACGAATTTTGCGGCGTGATCCGATGGAGCGTCACACCTATGCAAATCACACAGGCGCGCCTAAACGTGTTCCAAAAAAATCGCACCGCATTGATCCACATCTGCTCTCAAAAAATGCCGTTAAAGTCACACATACTTTGCAGCAAGCTGGCTATGAGGCTTTTATTGTCGGTGGAGCAGTGCGAGATCTTGCGCTTGGTATTGGACCTAAAGACTTTGATGTTGCCACCAATGCCACCCCCGAACAAGTGCAAAAACTTTTTCGTAAGGCGCGCTTAATTGGACGACGCTTTCAGATTGTTCATGTCACCTTCTTTGGCAAAGGTGCTCCTGAAATTATTGAAGTATCAACCTTTAGAGCCTTGCTGGATAACGCTGGAGACCATGTTGCCGAGAGCGGCCGGATTTTGCGCGATAACGTCTGGGGTACACAGCACGAGGATGCCGCGAGACGCGATTTCAGTATTAATGCCATGTATTACGACCCTGCTACCGAGACCGTGCTCGACTATCACGGTGGCATGGCGGACATGCAGAAAAAAACTTTGCGGATGATTGGCGATCCTGCAAAACGCTACCGCGAAGATCCAATTCGGATGTTGCGTGCGATTCGCTTTGCCGCAAAAACAGGCTTCACGCTTGATGCTGCAACCCGGGAACCTATCGCCAAGCTAGGCAATCTCATTCATGATGTGCCATCAGCTCGCCTGTTTGATGAAATTCTCAAACTATTAATGTCAGGTTACTCATGGGCAGCGATTCAAGGCTTGCGTGATGCCGGCTTGCATCATGGTCTACTTCCCTTGCTAGATCACATTCTGGACACCAAGACAGAATCAAAAGGCGCAAATGATTTTGTCCGGCTTGCCTTGGCCAATACAGACCAACGTATTCAATCGGGGAAAAGCGTTTCTGCGGGCTTTTTATTCGCCACCCTCCTCTGGCCTGATCTCCTGAAAAACTGGCAGCAGAATATTGCCAAAGGGATGTCTAATATCCCCGCACTGCATGATGCAATGGATGACACGATAGCTACCCAAAGTAGCGGCATGACCATTCAACGTCGCTTTGAGAGTGATATGCGGGAAATCTGGTCAATGCAGCCCCGTTTTGAAAAACGTGTTGGCCGTTACCCTTATCGCCTTCTAGAGTCCCCTCGCTTTAGGGCTGGATACGACTTCATGCTTTTGCGCTGCGCTACGGGCGAACAAAATCCAGCGCTCGGAGAGTGGTGGACAAAATTCATTGCCGCAGATCCCGCTGGGCAAGAAGCCTTAATGACAGCTGCGAAAACTGATAATCAAGGGGGGCTGGGCAACCCTCAAGCCGCAGCCAAGCGACGTCGGCGTCGTAAGCCAAAAATCGCCACGCCCACAGAAGGTGCAGCAAGCTAAGCAAGTTTTAGAAAATTTCGGTAAAGTAGTTTCATCTCTTGTTTGGAAAGTGTATGGCTCGAGCCTTTATCGGATTTGGTGGCAATATTGGTGATACCCGTCAGTTGATTACTGATGCGATCATTTGTCTGGCCCAACGCCGTGAGCTACAAATCCTCGCCAAAAGTTGCTTTTATCAAAGCGCACCAGTGGATGCCGCTGGTGGCGACTACATTAATTCTGTAATTGAAATTGAGACGCAACTAAGCCCATATGGGCTGCTGCATGTTTGCCAGGCAGTAGAGCAAGAATTTGGCCGTGAACGCCCTTATGCGAATGCACCGAGAACTTTAGATCTCGATATTTTGGCTTTTGAGGGAATTTCACAAAACGAGGTTGAGCTCACCCTACCCCATCCCCGCATCATTGAGCGCTCTTTTGTCCTGCTCCCCCTACTTGAAATTGCCCCAGATTTCTTCTTGCCAAACATTGGGAAACTCCAAGCCTACCTCCCGAAAGTGGCCCACCAAAGAATTGAAAAGCTACCTTGTCGTAACTGTAGCTGCATCGAAAAAGACGTTTCTACCCAAGTAGCCCATTAATTCATTAAACTCTCGCCATGGGTTACTTACAAGGCGATAAGCCGATTACTATTTCCAAACTACTCTCCATGCATGCTGATGGCGAGAAGATTGCCATGCTGACCGCCTATGATGCAACGATGTCCGCCTTACTGGATCGCTGCGGTGTGGAAACCATTTTGATTGGCGACTCTCTTGGCAATGTGATTCAAGGTCAACGTAGCACTACTCACGTTACTGTTGAGCAAGTTGCCTACCATACTGAATGTGTGGCCAGAGCCAATACCCACGCCTTTGTGATTGCCGATTTACCTTTTGCCAGCTATGGCGACCCTGTCCAAGCACTCGATTCAGCAGCGCAACTGATGCGCGCTGGTGCCGATATGGTTAAGCTGGAAGGTGGCGACTGGCAAATTGACATCATTCGATATTTAGTTGAACGCAGTGTGCCAGTCTGCGCACACTTAGGCCTATTGCCTCAATCAGTACATGTTTTGGGTGGCTATAAAGTTCAAGGCAAATCCAAAGATGCTGCGAGCCTGATGCGCGAACAAGCCTTAGCGTGCGAGCAAGCAGGCGCTCAGATGCTAGTGCTCGAAGCAATCCCCTCATCACTCGGCAGACTCATTACCGAAGCCCTCTCTATTCCGACGATTGGCATTGGCGCAGGTCCAGATTGCTCCGGTCAAGTCTTGGTGCTGCAAGATTTATTAGGCATTAGCCCTGGCAAACCGCCAAAGTTTGTGAAGAACTTTATGGACGGTAGTGCCTCGATTGAGGCCGCAGTTAAAGCGTATGTTCGCGAAGTTAAATCAGGAAAATTTCCTGGAGCCGAGCATGGGTTTGCTGGCTAAATAACATTTTTGGCCAACTAACCCCACCCTCACAAATCCAATACGCAGTCTTACTTAACTAAAAAAGCTTTTCACTCCATCAAACCAGCCCTTTTGGTGCGGGTTATGTTTATCACCACCAGACCTTAAGCTGTCATCAAACTTCTGTAGCATCTTCTTTTGATCATCTGTGAGTTTTACTGGGGTCTCAACGATCACATGCACAAAGAGATCACCTACGATAGCGGAGCGTAGACCCTTAATTCCCTTATTGCGTAAACGGAACGTTTTACCCGTTTGTGTGCCCTCTGGAATAGGAAACTCTACGCGCCCTGAAAGCGTGGGTACCTCAATATCACCGCCAATAGTTGCGGTAGCAAATGAGATGGGCATCTGGACATGCAGATCACTACCGTCTCGCTCAAATACCTTATGAGGCTTGACCCTCACCTCGACATAAAGGTCGCCGGCAGGGCCGCCATTAATACCTGGCTCCCCATTACCGACGGAGCGAACGCGCATACCATCATCAATACCCGCCGGAATTTTGATCTCCAGGGTTTTTTGCTCTTTATGCTTGCCGCTACCATGGCATGTTTTGCATGGCTTAGGAATGTACTCGCCCGTGCCGCGACATTTAGGGCAAGTTTGCTGCATCGAAAAAAAGCCTTGCTGAACCCGGACTTGTCCATGTCCATCGCACGTTGTACATTTTTCCGCCTTACTACCGGGTTCGGCACCCGTACCATGACACGGCTTGCAATTACTCCAGCTAGGCACCCGAATCTGAGTGGTGTAACCCTCGGCAGCCTGCTCTAGGGTGATGTCCATGTTGTAGCGTAAGTCAGCCCCCTTATAAACCTGTGGACCAGCTTGACGACCACCGCCTTGCCCAAAGATATCACCAAAGATGTCGCCAAATGCATCGGCAAAACCACCGCCGCCGCCAAAGCCGCCAGCGCCAAATCCACCCATCGATGGATCTACCCCTGCGTGACCATACTGGTCGTAAGCGGCTCGCTTATTGGGATCGGTTAATGTTTCGTATGCCTCTTTAACTTCTTTAAATTGCGCCTCAGCTGTTTTGCTATCAGGGTTACGATCGGGGTGATGCTTCATTGCCAACTTGCGATAGGCCGTTTTTAATTCTGCATCGCTCGCACCCTTTGCCACACCCAGCACTTCGTAATAATCGCGTTTACTTTTAGGCACAACTTTTCCTCTCAACAACCTCAATAGCACAAGTCGGCACAGGGCCGACTTGTTATTTAACTACGACAAAAATAGCTTGTGATTAATAAAATTACTTCTTCTCATCAACCTCTTTGAAGTCAGCATCAACTACATCAGCATCTGGGGCAGCAGCTTGCGCACCGCCTGGAGCCGCACCTGGAGCACCGCCAGCTTTAGCCTGCTCAGCAGCCATCGCCTTCTCACCCAGTTTTTGACTTGCTTTACCCAAAGCTTCAGTCTTCGCTTCAATGGTAGCTTTATCACTACCCTTGATTGCTTCATCAAGCTCCTTCAAAGCACTCTCAATCGCTTCTTTTTCAGAGGCATCTAAGCTTGCGCCGTGCTCTTCCAAAGCTTTCTTAGTAGAGTGCGCCAGAGCATCAGCTGTATTGCGAGCCGTTACCAACTCTAGCACCTTCTTATCTTCCGCAGCATTTGCTTCCGCATCTTTAACCATGCGCTGAATTTCTTCTTCGGTCAAACCAGAATTTGCCTTGATGGTGATCTTATTCTCTTTGCCAGTTGTTTTGTCTTTTGCGGTTACATGCAAAATACCATTGGCATCGATATCAAAGGTCACTTCAATTTGTGGCATGCCGCGCTGAGCTGGGGCAATACCTTCTAAGTTGAATTCTCCTAAGAGCTTATTCGCCGCAGCCATTTCACGCTCACCCTGGTAGCACTTAATGGTTACCGCAGGCTGGTTATCTTCTGCAGTCGAGTAAACCTGAGAATGCTTAGTAGGAATCGTCGTGTTCTTAGGAATCATCTTGGTCATCACACCGCCCAAGGTTTCAATACCCAGTGACAATGGGGTAACGTCTAAGAGCAATACGTCTTTGCGATCGCCAGACAATACTGAACCCTGAATCGCTGCACCAACGGCAACCGCTTCATCTGGGTTAACGTCTTTGCGTGGCTCTTTGCCAAAGATCTCTTTTACCTTTTCCTGAACAGCAGGCATGCGTGTTTGACCACCAACCAAGATGACGTCATCAATATCAGCAACATTGACACCCGCATCTTTAATTGCGGTTAAGCAAGGGCCGGCAGTGCGAGTAATCAACTCTTCAACCAAAGACTCCAACTTCGCACGAGTAAGCTTTAAATTCAAGTGCTTAGGGCCGCTAGCATCAGCCGTCACATATGGCAAATTGATTTCTGTTTGCTGAGCTGATGACAGTTCGATCTTGGCTTTCTCAGCAGCATCTTTTAAGCGCTGTAATGCCAATACATCTTTACTCAAATCAACGCCTTGCTCTTTCTTGAACTCGGCAATGATCCAGTCAATGATGCGCTGGTCAAAGTCTTCACCACCCAAGAAGGTATCGCCGTTAGTGGAAAGTACTTCAAACTGCTTCTCACCATCAACGTTAGCAATTTCGATGATCGATACGTCAAACGTACCGCCACCCAAGTCATAAACAGCAATCTTGCGGTCAGCCTTATCTTGTTTGTCTAAACCAAAGGCAAGCGCAGCTGCAGTAGGTTCGTTAATGATGCGTTTAACATCCAAACCGGCGATACGACCCGCATCTTTGGTTGCCTGACGCTGACTGTCATTAAAGTAAGCAGGGACAGTAATGACTGCTTCGGTAACTTCCTCGCCAAGGTAATCTTCTGCGGTTTTTTTCATTTTGCGCAAGATCTCAGCAGAAACCTGCTGAGGAGCCATCTTCTTGTCACGCGCTTCAACCCAAGCATCACCGTTATCCGCTTGAATAATGGCGTAAGGCATTAAGCCGATATCTTTTTGGACTTCAGCATCCGTAAATTTACGACCCATCAATCGCTTTACAGCGTAGATCGTATTTCTAGGGTTGGTCACCGACTGACGTTTAGCGGGCGCACCAACCAATACCTCGCCATCCTCTACATAGGCGATGATGGATGGAGTTGTGCGAGCGCCTTCGGCATTCTCGACGACTTTAGGCGCATTGTTTTCAACGACTGAAACACACGAATTAGTGGTTCCCAAGTCAATTCCGATAATCTTTCCCATAATTGCTCCAAAAAATTAAGTGTTGTTTGTTTAATTGCGATAAATCGATACCCAATAAATGGGGTTCAAAAACCAGAATTCAAGGGGTAAAAAGCAAAAAAGGCAGAAATCTGCCTTTTTTAGGTTATTTCTGCCCGTTTTAAGGCAAAAAACTCTTATTTTGGGGCGCTAACCGTCACTAAAGCGGGTCTGAGGATTCGATCGGCGATGGAATAGCCTCTTTGCAACAAGGAAACCACTGTATTGGCATCCTGCTCTGATGGCACTGAAGCGATGGCCTGATGCAGGTTAGGATCAAACTTATCCCCAACAGCAGGACTAATCTCGGTCATGCGGCCCTTTTCAAAAGCACTCAATAACTGTTTTAAAGTGATTTCCAGGCCTTCTTTAAAAGCCTTCGCATCGACCGCTTCTGCATTTAAGGCGGCATAAAGGCTATCTGTTACGGGGACCAAATGCTCGGCAAAACTCTCGATCGCAAATTTATGCGCTTTGGCAATATCTTCGACCGCACGGCGACGGATATTTTCACCTTCTGCCTTGGCGCGCAAGTAGTTATCTTGCATGTCCGCAAGTTTCTGATTTAAATCCTCAATCAGCTGCTCCGGACTCAGTGCTGCCAATTCCGGTTCCGCTCCGCCTTGCGCCTGCTGATCTGGCTCTGCCGGCTCTTTTGCGTGATCTTCAGCGTGGTTTTGATTTTCTTGTGTCATAGCAACTAGTTCACTTTTCTTTAAGAATGGCTACTGCAATTCAATATGGGGACAGATGATGGAATTTCAAGTTAACGCAAGTTTAAGCAATCTTTGCGCCCGCAAGCTCAGCCCGCTGATTGCGTAGCGACAACTCAGCCTCTGAATCTGTCTGCAAAGACCATCCCTGTAAGTGCTCATGGGCGATTTGACTTAAGGCATCGATCCATACTGGGTTGCTATTGAGGCAAGGAATGTAACGATAATCTTTGCCACCATGCTCTAAGAAAATCTCGCGCGCCTCCATAGCGATCTCTTCCAAAGTCTCCAAGCAATCCGCCGGAAATCCAGGGCAAAAGATATCTATTCGCTCACAGCCCTCTTTGGCCATATTTTCAATCGTAGGGGCGGTATAGGGCTTAAGCCACTCAGCTTTGCCAAAACGTGACTGAAAGGTCACGATATATTGCCCCCGCTCTAAACCCAGTGCCTCACCCAGCAAGCGACCAGTCTTCAGACATTCACAGTGATAGGGATCACCCTTCATTAAATTTCGTTTCGGTAGCCCATGAAAGGACATCACCAAGCGATCACCTTTTGCAAAGTCTGGACGACCCTCTTTATCCCAAGCGCCAAGTACCTGATCGCGTAAAGCAGCTATGTAGGCAGTATGATCGTGATAGTGCTTGACCAAACGCAGCTCTGGTTGATTGCGCCAAGTACCTAGCACGCGAAAGACCTCGTCAAAACTTGAGGCACTGGTAGTAGCGGAGTACTGGGGATACAAAGGTAACAGCAATAAACGCTCCATCCCTTGCTCCTGAAGGGCCTCAAGAGCCTTAGCAGTAGAGGGCTGGCCATAACGCATTGCTAAATCTACCAAGACAGTGTGACCTTGATCTGCGAATTTTTCACCCAACTCTTTAGCCTGCAAGCGCGAGTAATGCATCAAAGGTGAACCTAATTTTGGTAACCAAATCGAAGCATATTTTTTTGCGGAAGCGCTGCTACGAATCGGCAAAATAATCCCATTAAGAATGCACCACCAAATCACCCGCGGTATTTCTACGACCCGGGGATCCGAAAGAAATTCTTTCAGATATGCTCGGACCGCTTTACGGGTTGGCGCTGCTGGCGTGCCCAAATTTAACAAGAGCACAGCCGTTTTAGATGGTTGTAAATGTGGGTTTGGATTCAAAACAATCTGTCTTTAAAGTAATTAAGTCAAATAAAAGAAGCGAGTCTGCTAATTAAGAGCTTAAAGCGCCCGATAAGAGCTTGGAAGTAATGTCCACAATCGGGATCACTCGGTCATAGGCCATACGAGTTGGGCCGATGACCCCCAAAGTGCCAACGATTTGGCCATCAACACTATAAGGCGCACTAATCACTGCCAAATCCTCATAAGGCAATAGATCACTTTCTCCGCCAATAAAGATTTGAATGCCATCCGCATGACTGGAAACATCCAAAAGCTGCATCAGGACAGACTTCTGCTCCAGTAAATCAAACATCTTACGTAGCTTGTCTAAGTTCGAACTCAGATCACCCACATTGAGCAATCGGCGCTCGCCAGAAAGCACCATATCGCTTTGCCCCATGCCATAGTCTGATACACCACTTTGCAATGCCAAAGCCATCAGACCGGAAATATCACTGCGCAAACTATCCAAATCAGACTTCAAATGGGCACGCACTTCGGCAAAACTTTTTCCTGAAAACTGCGCGTTAATAAAGTTGCCTGCCTCAATCAACTGACTTGGCGTGTAATCTTGGTTGGTCGGCAAGATACGATTTTGTACATCACCCTCAGGGGTGACGACAATCAACAAAATCTTACCCTCGCCCAAACGCAAAAACTCAATGTGTTTAAAAACTTGGGCACGCTTAGGCGTCATCACCACCCCGGCAAAATGGGTCAAATTAGACAAAATCTGAGCGGCAGAACTTAAAACCCGCTGCGGAGAATCGGGTAAAAGGCCTTTTTCAACCTCGCGAGCCGCCATTTCTTCCAAAGGCCGAATGGTTACCATCGTATCGACAAATAAGCGATAACCCCTTGGAGTGGGGATGCGCCCCGCAGAGGTATGCGGGCTAGTGACCAAGCCCATATCCTCTAGGTCAGCCAT
>CANGEC010000029.1 GCA_947452625.1 Burkholderiaceae bacterium | reverse complement strand
CGGATGTTCTCAGACCCAAGGCGATATCATCATCACGATCTACCATCGCATAGGCCGTATCGTAAGCGATTGCCCAAAAGATATTTCCGACAAACAAAATCCATGCCTCTACGGGAATCGTATTTTGAATGGCGGCATAAGCCATGGGGATTCCGAATCCAAACGCAATACCGAGAATGGCTTGAGGTATTGCAAAAAATCGCTTCGTAAATGGGTACACAATAGCCACGATTAAAGCGAGAACTGAGAGCTCTTTAGTAAAGAAATTTAAAGGCCAAATCAAGCAAAATGCCATTAAGGCCAATACGCCAGCAATCGCTAGCGCCTCTTTGCCAGAAATCTTTCCACTAGTAATTGGACGGTCTTTTGTTCTGAGAACGTATCGATCGAAATCTTGATCAGCATAGTCATTGACAGCACAGCCAGCGCTACGCATTAAAAAAGTACCGAGCGTAAAGATGATGAAGATTTGCCACTGTGGCAAACCATCGCTCGCCAGCCATAAAGCCCACCAAGTAGGCCACAGCAACAATAAAGTACCGATCGGCTTATCGAGACGAATCAAGTACGCATAAGAAATGAGTCGATTAGCAAACATTATGTGGTCAATTATCAAGCCTTTAGAAATTCAGCGCGAGAACCTAACCAACGCTCTAAATGGCGCTCTACTAAATCTGCGTGCTCTACAAGCAAATACTCGGCAACCTGCTGAGCCAGCTCAATTAACCAGGCATCTCGCTGCAAGTCAACAAAGCGTAACATGGCATCTCCCGACTGCTTAGCACCGAGCAATTCTCCAGGACCGCGCAGCGAGAGATCACGCTCGGCAATCACAAAGCCATCAGCTGTTTCTCGTAAAGTTTGTAAACGCTCTTTTGCAGCCAGAGAAAGCGGTTCGGCATACATCAAAATACAAACAGAATCTGCTGAACCTCGGCCTACCCGACCACGTAATTGATGAATCTGAGCATAACCAAACCGTTCGGCATGCTCAATCACCATGAGCGCTGCGTTCGGCACATCAACTCCAACCTCAATGACCGTTGTCGCAACCAGTAGCTGAATCTCATTTGCCTTAAAGGCTGCCATTACTGCTGCTTTTTCATCGGCCTTCAAACGGCCATGCACTAGGCCGACTTTGAATTCAGGCAGGGCCAGGGTTAGTTGTGCAAAACTATCTTCAGCTGTTTGTAATTGCAAAACCTCGGACTCTTCAATCAGTGGACAAACCCAATAGGCTTGCAAACCTTTACCCAACCAATCACGCAAGCCTGACACGATCTCATCACGCCGCGCAGACTTTACGACCTTAGTCACTATGGGTTTTCGTCCCGGTGGCAATTCATCAATGACCGAGACATCCAGGTCGGCGTAATAGGTCATGGCCAATGTTCTGGGGATGGGAGTGGCGGACATCATGAGTTGGTGACAATAAAATAATTCCGAACCAACTCGTTGTTGAATTTCTAAGCGCTGCCTAACACCAAAGCGATGTTGTTCATCAATCACTGCTAAGCCCAATTTGGCAAAACTCACCGTTTCTTGAATCAGCGCATGCGTACCAACAATAAGCTGGGCTTGGCCGCTCTCAATTGCCGCTTGCGCCAGTTTTTTCTCTTTCGCCTTTAGGCTACCTGAAAGCCACGCAACGGAAATACCTAGAGGCTCGAACCACTCCTTCATTTTGAGATAGTGCTGCTCAGCTAAAATTTCCGTAGGCGCCATCACAGCAGCCTGGTAACCATGATCCATAGTGCGCGCTGCTGCTAAAGCAGCAACAATGGTTTTTCCACTACCCACATCGCCCTGCAAGAGTCGGTTCATTGGGAAGGTATTGGACAAATCATTGCCAATTTCAGCCCAAACGCGTTGCTGCGCATTGGTTAAAGAAAAAGGTAAAACGCGTAAGAGGCCACTTTCAATAAATCCATCTCCACCCGTTTGAGCCTGCAGAAACTGTGGTGCACGCCGCTGCCTACGAATCGCATGCGCCCGCTTTAGAGAAACCTGCTGCGCTAATAATTCCTCAAACTGAACCCGACGCCATGCAGGATGAGTACGCTCAAGCAATGCTTCAGTGTCTGCATCAGCGGGCGGTTGATGTAAATAGGTAATCGCGGCTAACAAACTAGGCCAATCCTGCTTTGCTAAAAATTTTGTCGTCAACTGTGACGGCAAAAATTCAGCCAAACTTTCTTTTAAGCTTGGTTCTCGCAGGGCTTGCGCCACCGCCTTACGAATGATCGTTTGAGAAATACCTGCACTAGCGGGATACACCGGGGTCAAACTACTAGGCAATACTGTTTCCGGAGCGACGGCTCGAACGGTTGGATGGACCATTTCTGGCCCCTGAAACCCTTCTCGCACATCACCACGCACACGCACATGAGCGCCAACTGCCATTTGCTTTTGTTGGCTTGGGTAGAAATTGAGAAAACGAAGCTGTAAAACAGCAGTGTCGTCCTCAATAGTCACCAATAATTGTCTTCTAGGCCTAAATAGCACCTGATTACGAATCACCAGCCCTTGAGTTTGGACAGTAGAAAAACGCCCCCGACTCAAAGCATCCTCAATACTGAAAAGCTCAGTCTCATCCTCATAACGGGATGGCAAGTGCAAAGCAAGGGCCATAGGGCTATCTAAACCCATCTTTTGCAGTGCTGTTGGTAGTTGCTTAGTCGTCATCGTTAAAATCCAATACCTGATGGTAATGCTATGCAACTCTCCGACTTTAATTACGACCTCCCGCCCAATCTAATTGCCCAACATCCTTTGGCCAATAGAACTGATAGTCGCCTCTTGGAGGTTCAGGCTACAGGGGAAGGTGCCGCGCAGCTAATTGATCGGCAATTCAAGGAAATTCTTACTCTGATTCGGCCGGGAGACTTGCTAGTCTTTAACGATACCAAAGTCATTCCGGCTCGACTACATGGCAAAAAAGAGACTGGGGGCAATGTCGAGCTTCTCATTGAGCGTATTAGCGGGGATCGGCAGGCTTGGGTACAAATCAGAGCATCGAAGGTTCCCAAAACTGGCTCTATCGTCCAAATTTATAACCAGGCAGGCGAGACCTTTGCCGTCGAGATGCTGGGCTATGATGGCCGTTTTTATGAAGTCCGATTTCCTGACAATGTCTTCGGGTTATTGGAGCGCTTTGGTGAGCTGCCTCTTCCGCCTTATATTGAACATCTCCCGGATGGAGAAGATGCTCAGCGCTACCAAACCGTCATGGCGAAAAATCCTGGCGCAGTGGCAGCCCCAACAGCAGGCCTACACTTTGATGATGCTATTTTGCGCACACTCAGTGCACAAGGGATTCATCAGGCTGCAGTCACACTTCACGTGGGCGCCGGAACATTTACCCCGGTACGCGAAGAAGATCTCAGTAAACACAAGATGCATTCCGAATGGTTTTCCACCCCACCAACCACCCTAACAGCAATTGAGACTACAAAACAGCAAGGCGGCAGAGTCATTGCGGTAGGTACCACCAGTTTGCGCGCCCTAGAAAGTCAAGCATTAACTGGTAATAGCACTGGCGAGACCAATCTTTTTATTACACCCGGCTTTCAATTTCAGACCGTTGATTGCCTGATTACCAATTTTCATCTGCCAAAATCTACCCTTCTCATGCTAGTCAGCGCTTTCGCCGGAACTGACAATATCCGCAAGGCTTACCAGCATGCCATTGAACAACAATATCGCTTCTTCAGTTATGGTGATGCGATGTTCCTCAGTCGACTTAAAAATATACCCTCATGACCAAGCCCGTTCATTTCAATATTTTGGCGCGCGATTCCGCCAGCCCTGCACGACTAGGTCAGCTTGATCTTCCCCATGGCAGTGTGCAAACCCCAATCTTTATGCCAGTGGGCACGTATGGCACTGTTAAAGCCATGACGCCACGTGACCTTGAAGAAGTCAAAGCGCAAATTGTTCTGGGCAATACTTTCCATCTTTGGCTTAGGCCGGGCCTAGATGTCATCAAAAAGCATGGTGGCTTGCATCGATTCATGGCCTGGGACAAACCTATCCTGACCGACTCAGGGGGCTTTCAGGTCTTTAGCTTAGGGGCATTACGGAAGATCTCCGAGGAAGGCGTCACTTTTGCTTCGCCAATTAATGGCAGCAAATTATTCATGTCGCCAGAAGTCTCGATGGAAATTCAGGCGACGCTCAATAGCGATATCGCGATGCAATTTGATGAGTGCACACCTTATGAGGTCAAAGGTCAACCAACCTCAGAAAAAGCCGCACGCGAATCCCTGGAGCTCTCATTACGCTGGGGGGAGCGTTCTCTCAGGCGCTTTCGTGAACTAGAGACTGGCAACGGCCTCTTTGGCATTGTCCAAGGCGGCATGTTTGAAAACTTACGCGAATTTTCCCTAGACGCGGTAAGCCAACAAGGATTTGACGGAATTGCCATAGGCGGCCTCTCCGTTGGTGAACCCAAACCAGAATTTGAGCGCATTTTGAGCTTCACCGCTCCCAAGCTCCCCGAACATCTCCCTCACTATTTGATGGGTGTGGGTACCCCTGAAGACCTGATTTTGGGGGTCAGCATGGGTATCGACATGTTTGACTGCGTCATGCCAACGCGCAATGCCCGCAATGGCTGGCTCTTTACCCGCTTTGGTGACCTCAAACTACGCAATTCCGGCTATAAAGATGATGACCGCCCCGTAGACCCTACCTGTAGCTGCTATACCTGCCAAAACTTCACCAGATCGTACTTAAATCACCTCCAAAAGGCGAATGAGATCCTTGGGTCACAACTCAACACGATCCATAACCTTGCCTACTACCTGCAACTGATGAACGAGGTCAGGGAGGCCCTCAGTAAAGACCGCTTTAGCGCATATCGTGAAGAATTTGCACGAGATCGCCAACGCGGTGTTGAACCTGGCCAGGATTAACCACCCCAGCAAAGCAAGAGCCCCCTCAAATCACCACCTAAGCCCCACACAGTTTAGAATTGCGGGTTTACGGCTTTACTTTAAAAGCCTAAAACTACAGTAGTTCTCAATTGGTTATCAACGGAGGTTTTGTATGTGGATTAGTAACGCTTTTGCCCAGGCTCCAGCCGCGGGCGCAGATGCAGGTGGCTTAATGAGCTTCCTCCCCCTCATTTTGATGTTTGCAGTGCTGTACTTCATCATGATTCGCCCACAAATGAAGCGTCAAAAAGAAACTAAGGCCATGCTTGAGGCTTTGGCAGTTGGCGACGAAGTGGTTACGGTTGGCGGCATTGTTGGCAAGGTAACCGCCTTAAAAGAGCAGTTTGTGAGCGTAGAAATTGCTGCTGGCACTGAAGTGCAAATGCAAAAAGGTGCGATCACCACTGTATTGCCAAAAGGCACGCTGAAGTCTGCTTAATTCGTTTGTTTAAAAGTATCTCAATATGAACCGCTACCCTCTTTGGAAATATCTAGTTATCGTCATAGCATTACTCATTGGCGGACTATATTCTCTCCCCAACTTTTTCGGTGAGGCGCCTGCGGTTCAAGTCTCGTCCGCCAAGCCAACCATGAAGGTTGATTTGGCGACGCAGGCTCGAGTTGAAAAGATTCTGACTGATGACAGCATTAGTAACACAGGAATCTTCTTTGAGTCTAATGGTCATGTTGGCTCAATCAAAATTCGCTTTAGCAACACAGATATTCAACTGCGGGCTCGTGACTTGCTCCAGCAAAAGCTCAATGCGGATCCAGCAGACCCCAATTACACAGTTGCCTTAAACCTCCTCTCGAATACGCCAAGTTGGTTAAGCGCAATCAATGCATTGCCCATGCCCTTAGGCCTTGACCTGCGCGGCGGCGTCTACTTCCTATTGCAAGTCGACATGAAGGGTGCAGTACAAAAAAAGGTGACTTCATTAGCAGGCGACATTCGGAGTCAGCTACGCGATAAATCGATTCGCCATCAAGGCATCGATCGGAGCGCGGACAGCATTACCATTAACTTTGGTAGTAGTGATGAAGCAGAGCAAGCACGCGCCCTGCTTAATACCAGTCAGCCAGAGCTGATTTGGCAAGTTAAAGCCAATGGTGGAAGCGCCAAATTACTGGGTGAATTTAAGCCGGCTGCCTTAAAAGAAATTCAAGATAACGCAGTTAAGCAAAACATCATTACGCTAAACAAGCGCGTGAACGAATTGGCAGTGAAAGAACCTGTCATTCAGCAACAAGGTGCGGAGCGCATTGTGGTGCAACTACCGGGCGTACAAGATACCGCACGCGCCAAAGATATTATTGGCCGCACAGCCACACTAGAGTCACGCTTAGCTGATCCACTTGTCTCTACTATTGCCATTGGCGAAATACCCCCGCCCGGCATGGATACTTTCCGTTTTGGTGAAAATCGTTTAGGCGTCTTCAAAAAATCTGTCATTTTTAGCGGTGATCGTATTACCGATGCTAGCGCTGGCTTTGATCAGAATCAACGCCCTGCTGTGAATATCTCACTAGATGCTGCGGGCGGCCGTGTGATGCAAGAGGTGACGCGCGAAAACATTGGCAAGCCAATGGGCATGATCTTGTTCGAAAAGGGCAAGGGAGAGGTTTTAACAATCGCCACCATTCAAGGTGAATTTGGGGCTAAGTTCCAGATTACGGGACAACCCACCACTGAAAGCGCCAATGACTTGGCACTTTTGTTGCGCGCCGGTTCACTTGCTGCTCCGATGGAAATCATCGAAGAACGTACGATTGGCCCAAGCCTAGGTGCGGAAAATATTGAAAAAGGATTTAAGTCGCTCCTGATTGGCTTTGCCTGTATTGCTATTTTCATGATGGCCTACTATCTCTTGTTTGGCACCTTCTCCGTGATCGCTTTGGCAGTCAATTTACTGCTATTAATTTCCGTACTATCAATGCTACAAGCCACGCTAACCCTCCCAGGCATTGCTGCGATGGCATTAGCTCTTGGTATGGCAATTGACTCAAACGTGTTGATCAATGAGCGCATTCGTGAAGAGTTGCGTAACGGTGCCGCCCCTCATACCGCGATCTCTGTTGGCTTTGATAAAGCTTGGGCGACCATTCTGGACTCCAACGTCACCACCCTCATTGCCGGCTTAGCCTTGCTTGCTTTTGGCTCGGGACCTATCAAGGGCTTTGCGGTCGTGCACTGTCTGGGTATTTTGACTTCCATGTTCTCCGCAGTCTTCTTCTCACGTGGCCTCGTCAATCTTTGGTACGGTCGCCACAAGAAGATTCAAAAACTCGCTATCGGCCAAGTTTGGCGCCCACAGGAGAAATAAGTCATGGAATTTTTTCGGATTAAAAAAGATATTCCATTCATGCGCCATGCATTGGTGCTTAATGCGATTTCGTTTATTACCTTCCTAGCAGCAGTCTTCTTCCTATGGCATAACGGCCTGCATCTCTCCATTGAATTTACTGGTGGCACAGTGATGGAAGTAAGCTATCCACAAACTGCCCCACTCGAAGATATTCGGGCGAAGGTAGAGAAGCTGGGTTACACCGACACTCAAATTCAAAACTTTGGTAGCTCGCGCGATGTAATGATTCGTCTGCCGCTGCAAAAAGATACCGAAGGCAAACTCATTTCTTCCGCCGATCAAAGCGCGGCTGTAATGAAGACCTTAGATTCAGAGACCTCCGGAACAAAGCTACAACGGGTTGAATTTGTTGGTCCTCAGGTAGGCCAAGAGTTGGCACTAGATGGTCTGAAGGCACTCATTTTTGTGATTATCGGCATTGTGGTGTACCTCTCCTTCCGCTTCGAATGGAAATTTGCACTTGCCGGCATCATCGCCAACCTGCATGACGTCGTCATCATTTTGGGTTTCTTTGCCTTCTTCCAATGGGAATTTTCACTCTCAGTACTGGCCGCAGTGCTTGCCGTACTAGGTTACTCCGTCAATGAATCTGTGGTGATCTTTGACCGTATTCGCGAAAACTTCCGCAAATACCGCAAGATGAATACCCGTGAAATTATTGACAATGCTATTACCAGCACCATTAGCCGTACCGTCATCACTCACGGCAGCACTGAAATGATGGTTCTAGCAATGCTGATTTTTGGCGGCCCTACACTCTTTTATTTCGCGCTTGCCCTCACCATTGGTATTTTGTTTGGTATCTACTCTTCCGTATTCGTTGCGGCTGCCTTAGCAATGTGGCTAGGTGTAACCCGCGAAGATTTGGTGAAGGGTGATAAAAAACCGGATGACAATACTCGAAATGAAGATCCAAACTTTGGAGCGCAAGTCTAACGAAGACTAAAGTTCTGACGATCAAGTGCGGCCAATAATTTTTTGGTCGCCCCTTGATGCGCCGCCCAATAAGTTTTTGCCGCGCCAGCCATTTTTTGCAACTCACTAGTATTGAGCAATAAAGACTTTAAGGCTTCCATTAAGGCAACCGGTTCACTCAAGAGTAAATCACCTTTAATGCGTTTAGCTGCCCCCATCTGAAGTGCATCTAGTGCTGCCTGCTGAAAGTTATAAGTATACTCACCAAGAAGTACTGGGCAACCAGCTGCGCAAGCCTCAATCAGATTCTGACCACCAAACGGTAATAGGCTACCCCCCATCACCACTAGATCGGCGGCACCGTAATACAGCGGCATCTCGCCCATTGAATCGCCCAACACTACTTCCAGCCCTGTTGTATCTGCAGGAATCTCTTGCCACGTACTACGGCACACAAACTGCAAGCCAGCGGCCTTGATGAGTTCCGCAACTTCTGAAAAGCGTTCTGGGTGGCGAGGCACTAAGCATAGCAATGGCGGCACCAAAAAAGCATGGCTGCATAAGAGATCTTTCCAGGCCTGTAAAATCAATGCTTCCTCGCCATCGCGCGTGCTCGCAGCGCAAACCATGAAACGCTGCTCGGCATGCAATGCTTGCTGCCAAAGTTTGCCTTGAGCCAGTAATTGTTGATTAAGCGAAACATCAAACTTGAGATTACCGACAACCTCAACACTCTTCACTCCGAGACTTTGATAACGCTGTGCATCTAATTCTGTTTGCGCCAAAATACCTGCAAAGGCCTGAAAAAGAGCGCGCCCCGCTTTACCAAACTGATTGACGCGCTGAGCACTTCTTGCGGAAAGACGTGCATTGACTAAAAATAAGGGCAAGCCCATTTCGGCACAACGAAACACAATCGTGGGCCAAGCCTCAGTCTCCATTAACAAACCGAGCTTAGGTTTAAAGGTATTTAAAAAACGTTCAACAGCCCAACACACATCATAGGGCAGATACACTTGACGAATTTTCCCAAGCGCAATCGCTTGAGCATATAACTGCTCACCTGCAAGGCGTCCATTGAGTGTCATGTGCGTCAGTAAAATCGCTTCACCACGCTCTAGATAAGCCTCAATCAAGGGTTGCGCTGCTCTCGTCTCCCCTACCGAGACTGCATGAATCCAAATGGCTTGTTGCGAAATGGGCTGGGAATATCCAAACCCCAAACGCTCAGCAAAATGATCTAGATACTGAACAGAATGGCGCGCGCGCCAAACAAGGCGAAGATAAGCAAAAGGTAACAATAAGTGCCAAAGCACTTGGTAGATGAGAAACCAGATACGGGGACGTGCCCCGTATTCTGAATTCAAAGTGAGACTCACTTTTTAAGACGTTCGGTCAATTCGACCGCCTTACCCAAATAAGAAGCAGGCGTCATCTCCAGCAAACGCGCTTTTGCATCATCGGGAATCTTCAGACCACGAACGAATTCTTGTAAATCAGCCTGGTTAATACCTTTGCCTCGAGTGAGCTCTTTTAACTGTTCATAGGGATTCTCAATACCATAGCGACGCATTACGGTCTGCACAGGTTCTGCCAATACCTCCCAGCACTCATCTAAGTCTGCAGCAATTGCTGCGTGATTTACCTCTAGCTTGCCCAAGCCACGCAAAGCGCTGTCATAAGCTAAAACACTATGACCAAATGCCGGCCCTAAATTGCGCAAGACCGTTGAATCTGTGAGGTCACGCTGCCAACGAGAGATTGGTAACTTTTCTGCCAAGTGACGCAGTAAAGCATTGGCAACACCCAAATTACCTTCAGAGTTTTCAAAATCAATTGGATTGACTTTATGTGGCATGGTCGATGAACCAATTTCTCCAGCCTTAGTGCGCTGCTTAAAGTAGCCAATCGAGATATAGGACCAAAAATCGCGATCCATATCCAACAAAATCGTATTTGCCCTAGCGATGGCATCAAACAACTCCGCCATACCATCATGCGGCTCAATCTGAATAGTGTACGGATTAAAAGTCAAGCCAAGACGCTGCTCAACAACCTTCTTAGAGAAACTCTCCCAATCAAACTCAGGATAAGCAGAGATATGTGCGTTGTAGTTGCCTACCGCACCATTCATCTTGCCCAGCAAAGGGACTGCAGCAATGGCCGCTATGGCGCGCTCTAAACGCTTGGCAATGTTAGCCAATTCTTTGCCTAAAGTACTTGGCGAAGCGGGTTGTCCATGAGTGCGGGATAGCAAAGGCACTTTGGCGTGCTCAATCGCCAAGTCTGTTAACACAGACAGAATTTTTTTCAGTTGTGGCAACAAGACCTCATCTCGCGCACCACGAAGCATCAAGCCATGCGAAGTATTATTAATATCTTCTGAAGTGCAGGCAAAGTGAATGAATTCACTTGCTTTTAATAGATCAGGACGCCCTGCAACTTTTTCTTTTAAAAAATATTCGACGGCTTTGACATCGTGATTGGTAACCGCCTCAATCTCCTTAATGCGTTGCGCATCAGCATCTGAAAAGCTTTCGGGCAAGGATAAGAGAAAGGCTTCATCAGCCGCACTAATTTTGGGCACATCTGGCAAACCCGCAGCAGCCAAAGCCAACAGCCAATGAATTTCCACAAACACGCGTTGACGCATAAAGGCTGCTTCTGACAGCCAAGGCCGCAATGCATCAAGTTTACCGGCATAGCGCCCATCCAATGGGGAGAGCGCACTAAGGGTTGAAAGGGGCTGACTCACAGGTATCGCCTTTATATTGAATAATCGATAAAGCCTAATTTTAATGCGTTACGAAATCCAATTGGGCTCTTTAGGATCGCTATACTGACGCCTATGAAAATTATCGGATCCCTCACTAGCCCCTACGTACGCAAGGTACGCATTGTTTTCTCTGAAAAAAAGGTTGAAGCAAGCCATGAAATCGAGAACGTATGGTCGGCAGATACCAAAATTAGCGCTACCAACCCCCTTGGGAAGGTGCCTTGCCTTTTGCTAGAAGATGGCGAGGCAATTTATGACTCTCGCGTCATTGCCGAATATGCCGACACTTTGAGCCCAGTTGGCAAGCTGATTCCAGCAGAAAGTCGTGAACGCGCTACCGTTAAAACCTGGGAAGCACTGGCAGACGGCATCATGGATGCAGCCATTTTGGCGCGCCTAGAGGCCACTTGGCGCCCTGCAGAGCAACAAAGCCCAGCATGGATTGATCGTCAAATGGGGAAAATTGATACTGCCCTGCGCCAAATGTCAGCCCAGCTTGGTGAAAATGCCTGGTGTCATAGCAACCAAATTACTTTGGCAGATATTGCTGTTGGCTGTGCTTTAGGCTACTTGGCTTTTCGTTTGCCGAATATTCAGTGGCAAATCCAATATCCCAACCTAGGGCGTCTGTATCAAAAGTTGGCGCAACGCGCTTCATTTATTGAAACAGCTCCACCTCCAGCTTAAAAACTTTAATGTTGCGATTGATCTGGGCGACGCTTAACGAGAAATAATGCCGCCGCCTAGACAAACATCTCCGTCATATAAGACGGCAGATTGTCCAGGGGTTACAGCCCACTGAGCCTCTGGGAAGGTTAACTGAAAGCTTAACGGACCTTCATGCCCCACTTGAATCTCACACGCCGCATCGGCCTGTCTATAACGCGTTTTTGCGGAATACCGCCCAGGCGTTGGTACGGTACCTGAGACCCAACTAGCATCCATTGCAAAGAGTTCATGAGCAAGCAACCATGGATGCTCATGACCTTGTGCGACATATAAGGTATTGCTGGCAATATCCTTACGCGCCACGTACCATGCGTCTCCATTACCATCCTGACTACCACCCAAGCCAATTCCCTTGCGCTGCCCTAAAGTAAAAAAAGCCAAGCCCATATGCTCCCCAACAGTCCGACCTTCAGGGGTTTTAATGGGTCCAGGGGTGCGCGGTAAATAACGATTGAGAAATTCTCGAAAAGGACGCTCACCAATAAAGCAAATACCAGTGGAATCTTTTTTGCGAGCATTGTGCAAACCAATGTGCTCAGCAATCTTACGGACCTCAGTTTTTGGTATTTCTCCTAAAGGAAAAAGTACATTTTGTAATTGCTCTTGAGTGAGGCGATGTAAAAAATAACTTTGGTCTTTAGTCGCATCTACTGCTTTTAATAATTGCACGCGCCCACCCTCATGGCGTACTCTGGCATAGTGCCCAGTGGCAATCGCATCTGCACCAAGACTCATTGCATGATCCAAAAAAGCTTTGAATTTAATTTCAGCATTACAAAGAACATCTGGGTTTGGAGTCCTGCCTGCGGCGTACTCTCGCAAAAACTCCGCAAAAACGCGCTCTCGGTATTCCGCAGCGAAATTCACTGCTTCGACGTCAACACCAATCAAGTCAGCAACTGATACAACATCAAGCCAATCTTGTCGTGCAGAACAATATTCGTCGTTATCGTCGTCTTCCCAATTCTTCATAAAAAGGCCAATAACTTCATAGCCTTGCTGCTTTAGCATCCATGCGGCGACTGAAGAATCAACACCTCCAGACATCCCAATCACGACTTTGGAAGGTTTTGTAGGGGGGATTGCCGAAGAATTGAGGTGGATCATCAAAAAATGCGAGAATTCGATATAAGCTAATAGACCATATTGTAGAAGTCTTAGCCTGCTTTCACCGAGAAAATAGGCAAAACTAAACAAATAGCACTAAGGGTAAGTAAATAGGCGCAATCTGGCCTATTTATCTAAAATAGATTTTTTAAATATTTCGCTTTTTGGAGACATGCCATGCGCATAGGAGTGCCGCTGGAAACAAGGCCCGGGGAAACTCGAGTGGCCGCCACACCTGAGACCGTTAAAAAACTGATTAGCCAAGGCCATCAAGTTATCCTCCAAAAGGATGCGGGTGTACAGGCTAGTCAACCAGATTCTGCCTATGAAGCCGTGGGCGCGACCATTGGCAGCGCTGCAGATGCCTTCGGCGCAGAAATCGTCCTAAAAGTGCGCGCTCCAGAAGCCAATGAACTGAAGCAAATAAAGTCTGGCAGCGTGCTGCTTGGCATGCTCGACCCATTTGATAATGACAATATCGCCGCCATGGCAGCACAAGGAATTACCGCTTTCTCACTAGAAGCAGCTCCGAGAACGACGCGTGCGCAAAGCATGGATGTACTTTCTTCCCAAGCCAATATTGCTGGCTATAAAGCAGTGATGGTTGCCGCCAATGAATATCAGCGCTTCATGCCAATGCTGATGACAGCAGCGGGAACCGTTAAAGCAGCCCGCGTCCTGATTTTGGGTGCAGGTGTTGCCGGCCTACAGGCCATCGCAACTGCAAAACGCTTAGGTGCGGTGATTGAGGCCTCTGATGTGCGTCCCGCAGCCAAAGAGCAAATTGAGTCCCTTGGTGCAAAGTTTGTTGACGTTCCCTTTGAAACAGATGAAGAACGTGAAATTGCTCAAGGTGTTGGCGGTTATGCCCGCCCCATGCCAGAAGCCTGGATGAAACGCCAAGCAGCCTTAGTTGCAGAGCGCGCCCAACAAGCAGACATCGTGATTACGACTGCTTTAATTCCAGGGCGCAAGCCTCCAGTCCTACTGCATAGCGATACTGTTGCCAATATGAAAGCAGGATCAGTGGTAATCGACTTAGCTGCTGGTCGCGGAGACAATGGTTCAGGCAACTGCCCACTCACAGAAGCTGACAAGATTGTCATTAAACATGGTGTCAAGATCATTGGCTACACCAATCTTGCCAGCATGGTTGCTGCAGATGCCTCATCTCTCTATGCGCGTAACTTAATTGACTTCATGAAGTTAATTGTTGATAAAGAAGCGAACCTGATTATCCCAAGTGATGATGACATTGTTACCGCCTGCTTAATGTGTCGTGATGGCCAAGCCATCCGTAAAAACTAATCCTTAAGGAAATAATATGGATCTCGCTGCCTTTCAAAGCATCCTCACAGTCCAAAACATTACCGTGTTTGTATTGGCTATTTTTGTTGGCTATCACGTTGTTTGGAATGTCACCCCAGCCTTGCATACCCCACTCATGGCGGTAACGAATGCGATTTCTGGAATCATTATCGTCGGCGCACTTTTGCAAACCGAAGTGATTGGCGGTGATGAAATCACACTTACTAGCATCATTGGCGCTGTAGCCGTATTTCTGGCGTCAATCAATATTTTTGGTGGCTTTATGGTGACCCGTCGCATGCTTGAGATGTTCAAGAAAAAAGCGCCTAAGGCTGATGCGGCTGCAACTAAATAAGACTAGAAAAAGACCAATACAGAGACCAAACTCATGTCAAACATAACTGCGATTTCCTACCTCATCTCTTCGGTGCTATTCATTCTCGCTTTGCGCGGATTGTCTTCGCCAACTACCTCTCGCCAAGGCAATACCTTTGGCATGATTGGTATGTTGCTGGCGGTCATTACCACCTTCTTTATTCCTGATTTCAAGCCGGTCGTCTCTTTAATCGCTTGCGCGATTGTTGGCGGCGCCATTATCGGCACTATCGCCGCTAAACGTGTGCAAATGACCAAGATGCCGGAACTGGTAGCCTTGATGCACTCCTTTGTGGGCTTATCAGCCGTGTTGATTGCTATCGCTGCCGTCTTCAATCCAGCTCACGACCATACTGGTGCACAAAAGATTGAGCTCTTTATTGGCGCATTCATTGGTGCCATTACCTTTACGGCCTCTGTGATTGCATTTGGCAAACTATCTGGCAAAGTGAGCGGTAAGCCGGTGAGCTTTAGCGGACAACACTTGCTTAACCTCATTTTGGCAATCACTATGATTGGTGCTGGCATTGCCTACTACATGGTAGATAGTCACGCAGCCTTCTTGGCAATGTGTGCCGTTGCCTTAGTGCTAGGTGTTACTTTGATTATTCCTATTGGTGGTGCCGATATGCCAGTAGTGGTGTCAATGCTTAATAGCTACTCCGGTTGGGCGGCTGCAGGTATTGGTTTTACCCTCAACAACCCAGTCTTGATTATTGCTGGCGCTTGCGTAGGGTCTTCAGGCGCAATCCTCTCTTACATTATGTGTAAAGCGATGAACCGCTCTATCTTGGCAGTTTTGCTAGGCGGGTTCGGTGCTGAAGCAGCAGCCGGTGGCGGTGATGATGGTGGCCCCAAAAATTACAAAACAGGTTCGCCAGAAGATGCTGCATTCCTCATGGAAAATGCTGACACGGTCATTATTGTTCCTGGATATGGCTTAGCAGTTGCCCGCGCTCAGCACGCACTCAAGGAACTCACTGAAAAATTAACGCATCATGGTGTCACCGTGAAATATGCGATTCATCCGGTTGCCGGGCGTATGCCAGGTCACATGAACGTACTCTTGGCTGAAGCTGAGGTACCTTATGACCAAGTATTTGAGATGGAAGATATTAATAGCGATTTTGGCCAAGCTGACGTGGTATTGGTTCTCGGCGCTAATGACGTTGTAAACCCTGCAGCGCGCACGCCTGGTAGCCCAATTTTTGGCATGCCAATCCTGGAAGCATTCAAAGCGAAAACCATCATTGTGAATAAACGCTCCATGGCCGCTGGTTATGCTGGCCTAGATAACGAACTCTTCTATATGGATAAAACCATGATGGTGTTTGGTGATGCGAAGAAGGTGGTTGAAGATATGGTGAAGTCGGTTTCTTAAGACTTCTTCACGTCAACAAAAAATACCAACCGCCTTCGGGCGGTTTTTTCTTGTCTTGGTAATGGCTAATTCGCCCGCTACCTTAGACTTGCGCCAATAAAAAACGCCCGGTCTTTTGAACCAGGCGTTTTACTTTCTTCAGCGAGATGGCTGATGAAATGAACTGCTATTACATCATGCCGCCCATACCACCCATACCACCCATGCCGCCCATATCAGGCATACCACCACCAGCTGACTCATCCTTAGGCGCTTCGCAGATTGCGCAATCGGTAGTCAACAGCAGGCCAGCAACAGAAGCTGCATTTACCAAAGCAGTTTTTGTTACCTTAGTTGGGTCAATCACGCCTTGTGCCACAAGGTCACCATACTCACCAGTAGCAGCGTTATAGCCATTATTGCCCTTGCTTTGCTGAACTGCGTTAACCACTACACCAGCATCTTCACCGGCATTGCTAACGATCGTACGCAATGGCTCTTGCATAGCGCGTAATACGATGCTGATACCGGCATTTTGATCGGCATTATCGCCCTTCAAGCCTTCGATACCTTGCATTGCGCGAATCAATGCTACGCCGCCGCCAGGAACAATACCTTCTTCCACAGCTGCACGGGTCGCATGCAATGCATCATCAACGCGCGCTTTCTTTTCTTTCATTTCAACTTCAGTAGCAGCACCGACACGAATCACTGCAACACCGCCAGCCAACTTGGCAACACGCTCTTGCAATTTTTCTTTATCGTAGTCACTGGTTGCTTCTTCAATCTGCACACGAATGTTCTTCACGCGCGCTTCGATTGCTTTAGCATCGCCAGCGCCATCAATGATGATGGTGTTTTCTTTGCCGATTTCAATACGCTTTGCTTGACCCAAGTGCTCAAGAGTTGTTTTCTCGAGAGTGAGGCCGATTTCTTCAGCAATCACAGTACCGCCAGTCAAAATCGCGATGTCTTCCAACATTGCCTTACGACGATCACCAAAGCCTGGAGCCTTAACAGCACAAGTTTTAATAATGCCGCGAATATTGTTCACTACCAAAGTAGCCAAGGCTTCGCCTTCAACATCTTCGGCAATAATCAACAATGGACGTCCAGATTTAGCAACTTGCTCGAGTACTGGCAACAAGTCACGAATGTTGGCGATCTTCTTGTCAAACAAGAGAACGTATGGACTTTCCAAAACGGCAACTTGTTTTTCAGGTTGATTGATGAAATAAGGGGAGAGGTAACCGCGGTCAAACTGCATACCCTCTACAACTTCAAGCTCATCTTCCAATGACTTGCCATCTTCAACAGTGATCACGCCTTCTTTACCTACTTTTTCCATTGCCTCAGCAATACGCTGACCGATGCTGTGGTCGCTGTTAGCAGAAATTGAGCCAACTTGAGCGATTTCTTTAGTAGTAGTGCAAGGTTTGCTGATTTTCTTGAGCTCTTCAACAGCAGCTGTTACAGCCTTGTCGATGCCGCGCTTCAAATCCATTGGATTGTGACCAGCTACAACATACTTCATGCCTTCACGGACAATCGATTGAGCCAAAACAGTAGCGGTAGTTGTACCGTCACCAGCGATGTCAGCAGTCTTGGAAGCAACTTCCTTAACCATCTGCGCACCCATGTTTTGCAACTTATCTTTGAGTTCGATTTCTTTTGCCACTGATACACCATCTTTGGTGATAGTT
>CANGEC010000028.1 GCA_947452625.1 Burkholderiaceae bacterium | reverse complement strand
TCAGAGCCTGGAGGTGCTTGGACTGCTAGATGTCGAAGGGTACTCGCATGTTTTCCATATGGTGAGCACTACAAGAGCCTTGCTGAAAGAAGGTATGGATAAATATGACGTGATTAAGGCTGCGTTTCCAGCGGGAACGATGACGGGTACACCCAAGATTCGAGCAATGGAAATTATTGCCGATCTTGAGGATAGTGGTAGGGGCTTGTATGCTGGTGCATTGGGCATGATTGGGCTTGGTGCTGAATATATCAATACCGCCTTGTGTATTAGGACCGCTACTGAGTCTGGTGGTGTCTATACCTTGCGTGCATCTGCAGGAATTGTTTCCGATTCCATTGTTGAAAATGAACATGCAGAAACCTTACATAAGATGGGCTCTGTATTTAAGGCGATCACCGGGGAGGAGATTGCATGTCATCTCGCGTAATTGTGGTTGATGCGTATGATAGTTTTGTCCATATCCTCGTTGCCTACCTGGAGAGACTTGGTTGTCAGGTCAGTCTTTATCGTAAAGATAGCGTGTTATTGCCTAATGCTATTGAGCAGCAATCTGCCGATATGATTTTGCTTGGTCCTGGTCCAGGGCATCCAGCGGATTCTGGCTATTCACGTTTGCTTGATATTAATGCGGGGCGGCTACCAGTTTTAGGGGTGTGTCTAGGCCATCAAGCGATTGGCTTGCATTATGGTTGCAAAGTAATTTATGCCAAAAATCTAATGCATGGCAAAGTCAGTTCAATTGCCCATGATGGTTCGGGTTGCTTTCAAGGTTTTTCCCGAAATAGGCTTGCTGTCATGCGCTATCACTCCATCATTATTTCTGATGAGGGTTTGCCATCATCCATGCATGTTTCTGCTCGGTCCGATGAAGATGGGTATGTCATGGGAATCAGACATAACACCTTGAAGATTGAAGGCATTCAATTTCACCCCGAGAGTATAGGTACTGAGGGTGGATTGGAGATGCTGCAGAATTTTATTGCTTACTATGGATGTAGCGCCTCCAAAGATTCATGAGTGCAAATGGTAGTTATTTCAAAGGAATTAATTTTTAAATACGACATCTCATTATTAATAGATTATTTTGGAGTGCTCGATGAAAATATGCGTTTTAGTAGGATCTGCACGCAAGCATGGGTTGAGTAGCCAAGTTTGCGATATATTGAAGCATCATTTCAATCGCAGAAGTTCTTTGGGTAATTTTATTTACTTAGCGGAAAAGAATATTCAATTTTGTGATGCTGATAATTTTTGCGAACATTCTCCATGTAATGTGTCTGATGATGTGGAAATGATTGTTGAAGATTTGAGGTTGGCAGACGGAATTATTTATATGCCAGTTATGCACGCCTATGGCACCAATAGTAAGTTTCAAGCATTTTTAGAGAGGGCTGGTTACGGATATTTGCGTCCCTTACATCGGCCACTGCAGGATAAAATTGCTTCGATTATTGTCATTGGTAGGCGATATGGTCATACGGCCGTCTACGCTCAGATTGTGCTCAACATTATGCTAAACAAGATGATATTGGCTGGATCTGGGTTTCCTGTACTGTTTATGGGGATGCTGGGTGGAGCATTGGATGATTCTGAAGCTGTGGAGTCACTGGATCAGACAATTGATAGGATGCATGTTGTTCACCAGCGCTTGCATCCAGTTGCTAGATTGCAAACCCATCACCCTTTATCATTGCACCCAAATTTTGATTGCCAATAGGCCTTCGCCTTGGCATTGTGTAAATTAGCTGCACCTCTAGTGATCTTGGAGATACTGACATTGAGTTTTTTAGCGCATTCTCGCTGAGGAGTTTCGGTGCAAGAGAGGGCTTGATAAATTCTTAATCTATCCAGTACATCGTCAATTTCAGCGGTCGTTAAGACTTGCTCAAGAAAAAATAAGATCTCGTTCTTATCCTGGATATCGCAGAGCATGCTACCTAGCATCGATTTGGCTTTGGTTCTGTTCATTAATCTTGGCTTTCTAATAAACGGCAGAAATATATAGAGCGCTAAGGCTGAATACTCTTAATGAGACCCAGTTTAAGCTGATAGGAGATCAGGTACTTATAAGCATTGCGCACATAGATCATGGGCTCTAAGCCAGCCTGTTCAGCCATCATGAATTCGACATTGCTAAACCACTCGTTTGGATCAAAGCCTAATGTAGTTGCTAGCTCTCTAGCTTTAGCGACATTGTTTGGTCCCATATTGTAGGAGGCCACAGCAAACAGCGAGCGGTTATCGCCATCAAACTGAATACCTGGAAAATATTTCCGCATTAATTGATCCATATAAGCAGCTCCCGCATGAATATTTGGCCCTAATTGGTGGATATCGCCCACCTTTAATGAGTTGCCGGTGGCGGGCATCAACTGCATCACGCCAATCGCACCCACTTTACTGACGGCTGATTGATTTAATAAGGTTTCCTGAAACCCCAGAGCGGCAATAACCAAGGGATTCAAATGATATTGAGTGCCATATTGTTCAAAAAGGGGGCGCATGGACAGGAATCTCTGCCAAGCGTTTTTTTCAGTAGGATCCTTGAGTCCCTTTAAATGGGCTTGATAGTCTTTGTGGCGAAAAGATTCTAGTGCTTGTGTAAAGCTATCGCTTTTGTAAAAAGCTAACAGGGCATTATTTAAGTCCTGATTGCTTGAGCGTACAGCCCATCCGATCCAGCCCTTGTCATTCGTAGCAATATCGTTATGAATCACAATTTTGGTGTAAATGGATTTCCAGATTTGTGCTTTCCAGTCGCTGATGATGACAAATGGAATAAGTCCGTCATTAACCATTTCCAAGAGATCTTCGCCATCTAATGTTCCCACTGGAGAAATTAAGTTCACTGGCTTTTTGCCGGCAGCACGAATAGTCTTATTTAAGTCACTCAGGGTCAGGTGAAAGTTGGTATTTTTAGCTCCGTATACCGTTTGTCCTGAGAGGTCATTGGGCGAGTTGATAATGGGGGATGCAGGTCCGGTAACCAATACTTCCATATTGGTTTGCTTGGCTTCATTGATAATGAAGTCTTTAGTGTTCGGTAATGCTGGGTATAGAGCCAAATCGCCAAGGACAACATCCACATTGCCATCACCAAGATTCTTGAGTAGCTGATCGCGTGGTAGCGGAATAATTTTGACTGATAGAGGGCGACCCTTCAGTTGCTGGGTTTGGGCTTTATTCAGCCAACCAGCCAACCCGCTGGCCAGTTCAATACTAATTCCGCGTCCCACACCTTTATCGTTGATATAAATGGTGCGATCATACGGAACCCCCATCCTGATCTCACCCCGTTCGAGCATTTGGACATAAGTGCCTTTCCATGGCTCGTTAGCCCCATTTTGGGTGGCCGCCCATGAGCAATTTTCCCCAGGTGTAAATAGGCTGGCGACAAGGCAAAACGCAAGCATGCCAATGCTTTTTGTCAAAAGTAACTTTACAGAGGTGACTTTCATGAAATACGGCGCCGAAGATTGGTGGTTAATAGTCCAATATTAACAATAAAGAGGTATGGGCTATCTTCAGTAGGGAGTTATTTTAAGAACCAGCAACGCCCAAACTGATCTTTAAAAGCTGGCAGCGAGACTTAAAGAGGTGCCCCGGACATTTTGGCCAAATTGGTAGCGTAGCACTAGCCGCACTCTACTAAAAATGGGATTGGATTCTTTGCGGTCTACCTCGAGTCCTGCACCCACTGAAGAGAGAGAGTTAAATCCCAGGGCGCCACGCAGGTCGCCCAAAAACTCTGTATGGGCAAGCTCATAAACTGAGCGCATGGGTAGGCTGAAAAAAGTGAGCGGAATCGGAACGCGACATCTTGCCCAAATACTTGCGCTTTGAGAATCCGCCGCACCTTGAACCGCCGTTGAGCTATCAAAAGTATTGATAGGGATGTTGGTATAGCGTAGCTCCACATCAATATCTCTTTCAGGCTTGTAATCTTCATAATCGAGCATCACCGATCCACCAGCGCCGTAGGCGTTCATGCGACCATTGTTCAGAAACTGAAGGTTGATGCTTTTCTGATTGTTGAGATACCGAGCGGCAAGCGATAAATCACTTTCAACATGACCCAGCATCACGTTGGCTATAGGCCTAAAACGCAGTTCATTGGTAATCGGAAAATCCCAGCCAACGCCACCGGTTCCCGTAATCCCATTCCAGTGAACAGGGATGGTGGCAGCGCTATTGCCAATGCCGTCTGTAAAGGTTGGGTTATAGCGGTTTACTGCGAGAGTGCCCTCAAGGTAGAGTGGAAAGCTCTCACTAATGCGATCTCCGCCTCCTAAAGATACCATTTGCAAATTAGGATTATCGCCACCGCGATCAGTGATCGAAAGCGATCCTGTGGTGACATCTGGGGTTAAAGAGTAGCCGGTGACCACCATAAAGGCGTCAGTGCGTTTCTTCAAAAAACTGGTGACTGCATCAGAGTATTGCGCTTGAGCATTAGAGAAGGACAGCATTCCCCAAAGGGCCAAAAGAATCCCAAGATAGCCATATTGAGATTTAGGTTGACGAAGGTCCTGTTGGGTGGTCATATCAGAGGGCAAATTATAGCGAGGGCCATGACCTACTGTGAGGTGGATGGACTAGGGCTATTCGCTCTTTGGTGAATTTCATCATGTAGGGCTGCCAACCCTGACTTTAGTTATTGCTTCATACCTTGTACGATAGGCGCCATGAAGCCCTTAATCGCACTTTATTTCTTTATTCTGGCCACCATTCAGTTGGGCTTGCTCGTGGGTGTTTATCACTACTATCGTTCACAGGGTGACGTTAAGCCAAGTAGCTATTGGATGAGTTCTTTGGCGGTCAGCGTTCTAGGCTTATTTATTTTTGGGGCAGGCATTCTCACAATTGAGGATATTGATAGTCCGAGCTTTAGCTTCACGATTGCCAATTCGTTGTTTTATGCAACCGCTGTTTTGCAAATGATTTTTTGCACCTCTCTCAATCAACGAATGCCGAATACAACGCGCAATATTTTGCTCGGTTCAGTATTGGTATTTGCTGTATTTTTTGAGTTCATGCGGGTTTACGGAACTTTCCAAATTCGTACTATTTTTATGTGTGTGCTTGCCAGTCTATTTTATGGATGGCAAATTTATGAAATCAGAATTAAGCGAAGATCGATTCTCTCCAGACAGCTAGCCTACCTGCAGTTCGCTACCGCTGCAGAAATGTTTTTTGCTTTAGGCCGCCTGATGATTTTGATTATTACGACTTTAAGTATGCGTCGAGTTGAGCAGATTCCTCAGGCGCTGATTCTGTTTACGATTTTGCAGATGGTGATGAATACGCTCTCCTTTATTGCGATCGGAAATTATTGGGCCGAACAGATTGCCAGACAAAGTGCTAGAGCGGGGCTTGAGAACGAGGAGATCCGAAGCTTGCTGGGAGAGCGAGAGAGCTTGATTGCTTCATTGCTTAGGGCAAATAAGACGGCGGCTACTGGAGCGCTGTCAGCCTCAATTGCGCATGAGCTCAATCAACCTTTGGGGGCCAGTAATCTCAACATTCAATTTTTGCAGAAGAAGATTGCTGAAGGCGAATTGAATCCCAAATTGGCTGAAGAAGTCTTGGCCGCATTACTGGCAGATAATCAGCGCGCGGCTAATATTATTAAATCTCTTCGCGCGATCTTTACGGAATCAAAGTTGGAGGCGGAGAAGGTCGCAGTGCGGCAATTGATCGACGCTGTTTTGCAAATCACCAATCCCGAGACCCATTCAAAAAATATCGAAGTGCTATTGAAGTTGGATGCTGAGTTTGAGATTGAGGTAAATCGCAATGAGATTCAGCAAGTGATTCTCAATCTTATGAATAATGCTATTGAGGCACTAAGTATTTCAAGCCAGGCCGACAAAAAAATCACAATTGTGAGTCAGGGTTTGGCAAACACCTGGCAATTGAGTATTAGTGACAATGCTGAAGGAATCTCCGCCGATGATCAAGTGCGTTTATTTGAGTTGCTCGGTAGTGGTAAGAAGACTGGCATGGGATTAGGTCTCTGGTTGTGTCGCCACATTGTGACTCGCCATGGCGGTGAGATTTGGTATGAAGATGTCGTCAGTGGCGGAGCAAAATTTGTGTTTACGCTCCCACGTGACGCCTCGGCACTCTCCTGATTTATTAGCCCTAAGGCTAATTGCTGTAATAGAGGACTCTCGATACATTTAAACCATTCAAATTCACGTGCTTGGAGCTCTTCATGAAGACCAAACTGACTTTAATCGCACTCGCGGTCATGCTCATCTCTAGTAATTCGGCTTTATCTGCGGGCGGCGGCGGTGTGATCGCTGATCCTGGTGCAATGCAGGGCAAGCATTTTGATCCGAAGGGTAAGGCGCCTTCAACCTATACCGTGGAACTGCAGAATGGTCTGCGCAAAACCTTGCCGTTTGATGACAAGCGTGATTTTGAGGAGGCTCAGAAAGGCTTTATCGCCGCGCCCGCATATAAGCAAATCATGGCCGATGCTGGCAATGTAGCTTGGGATATGGGGAGCTACGAGTTTCTTATGCAAGGCAAGGATTTCGATAGCGTTCATCCTTCTTTGCAACGCCAAGCCATTCTGAACATGGCTTATGGACTATATGAGGTGGTGCCGGGCAAAATTTATCAGGTACGCGGCTTCGATTTGGCCAATATTAGTTTTGTGAAGACGGATACGGGTTGGATTGTGTTTGATCCATTGACCGCCAAAGAAACTGCACGCGCTGCTCTCGAGTTAGTCAATGAGAAATTGGGTAAACGCCCAGTAGTAGCGGTAGTCTATTCCCATTCCCATGGTGATCACTTTGGTGGAGTGCGTGGTGTTGTCGATGAGGCTGATGTCAAGAGTGGCAAGGTGAAGGTGATTGCCCCGGCTGGATTTATGGATCATGCCGTTGCTGAAAATGTCTATGCAGGTAATGCGATGACGCGTCGCATGTACTTTCAGTATGGCGTGCTCTTGCCGCGTAGCCCATTTGGACATGTGGATCAATCCATTGGTAAAAATACTGCCGCTGGAAACTTGGGGCTGATTGAGCCTAATGTCTACATTACCCAACCATTTGAAAAAATGACGGTAGATGGTGTTGAAATGGAGTTTCAGAATACCCCAGGCACCGAAGCCCCTGCCGAGATGAATACGTATTTCCCACAGTTCAAAGCATTTTGGGCGGCAGAAAATATTACTGGCACGATCCATAATATTTATACCTTGCGTGGCGCGCTTGTGCGTGATGCTTTGGCATGGTCTAAGAATATCAATAACGCCTTATATCGTTATGGCAATGAAGCACAAGTGATGTTCGCCTCCCATAGTTGGCCACGCTGGGGCAATGATCGCATTCAAGAAGTGATGCGTACGCAGCGCGATAGCTATGCCCACTTGAATAATGAAGTGCTGCATTTAGCCAATAATGGAGTCACGATTAACGAGGTACATAATGTCTACAAGCAGCCAGAAAGTCTGAAAACGAAATGGGCTGCGCATAGTTATCATGGTTCGGAAGAGCACAATAGCCGCGCAGTGATTAATCGCTATTTAGGTTATTGGGATGCGAATCCTGCAACCTTAATTCCATTATCACCAAAAGATTCCGCGCCGCTCTATGTAGAAATGATGGGTGGCTCAGGCAAGATCATTGCCAAAGGTAAACAGCTTTACCAGCAAGGCAAATACCGTGAGGCTATGGAGATAATCAATAAGCTGGTTTATGCCGAGCCCAACAATACCGCTGCCAAAGATCTATTGGCGGACATTTTCGAGCAAATTGGCTATCAAAAAGAAAGCCCAAGTGTGCGCAATAGCTTTTTAGGTGCTGCTTATGAATTGCGCCACGGCATGCCGACGGGAGCGTCGCCTAAGTCTAATGGTCCTGACATGATTAAGGCTATGACCACCGAGCTGTGGTTGAATTCCTTGGCAATCAGCATGGATAGCAAAAAAGCAGCCGGTATGAAGTTTGTGATCAATCTCTCGACCCCGGATAACGGTGAAAAGTTTGTGGTGGAGATGAGTAATTCCGCATTAACAAACATCAAGGGGCAGCAAGCCAAAAATCCAACCTTAACCATTACTTTGAATCGCAGTGACTTGGAGCGTGTCATGGGTGGACAAACCAACTTTGAAAAATTGCTTGCAGAAGGTAAGGCAAAGTTCGATGGTGATCGCAAAGCCTTTGATCAGCTCAGAAGTACCCTGACAGTCTTTACGCCAGACTTCGAATTAATGCCTGGTACTAAGGCGCAAAAACCAGAGCCTAAGCCTAATCATGAGCCATTTGCGGCGCAGGAGTTGGCGATTACTGCCGGTGAGTAGCGTCTCTTGATATTGAAAAAGTAAAGGGCTCAGTCGAGCCCTTTTTCTATTCGTGCATTGAATGGTTGCGCACCAAGCAATTACTGATTAATTAAGATCTACCTGTAAGTGAGCATCCTTCACTAACTTAGCCCATTGATTGCGATCCTTGGTGATGAATTTACTAAAGGCCGCAGGCGTGCCACCGCCATCTTCGGCGCCCACCTCAGCCATTTTTGCCTGTACCTCGGGTTTACGCAAAATGGTATTCACATCAGTATTAATTTTCTGCACGATCGCCGGATCTAATTTTGCAGGACCCATCAGACCATACCAAGCGGTTGCTTCAAAACCCACAAAGCCCAATTGATCCATCGTGGGAAGATTTGGGTAGGCGGCAGAGCGCTTGGTACGGGTTTGTGCCATCGGGATCACCTTGCCACTTTGAATATGTGGTGTGGCTGCAGCCATCGTTTCAAAAGCATAGGTAATATGTCCGGCCATTAAATCCACCAAGACTGGGCCGCTCCCTTTGTAGGGAATGTGCAAAGCTTGCGTGCCAGCCATGTGCATAAAGAGTTCATAGGCCAGATGCTGAGTGCTACCATTGCCTGCAGACCCAAAGCTCACCTTGCCAGGATTTTGTTTTAAATAGGCGACTAAGTCTTTAACATTTTTAGCTGGCGCATCCACATTGGCAATCAGGATATTGGGGGTGATGCCTAACAAAACAATCGGCGTGAAATCAGTCGCCGCGTTGTAAGACATCTTTTGACCGAGTGCGGGAATAATCGAGAGGGCATTGACGTGCGCTAGACCTAGGGTGTAGCCATCCGCAGGAGACTTGGCGACTAGGTCTGCAGCAATTGTGCCAGCGGCACCGCCGCGATTATCAATCACCACTTGTTGGCCCCACATCTGTGAGAGGTTAATGGCGATGATGCGCGCTACAGCATCTGAACCACCCCCGGGAGGAAAGCCCACAAATAACTTGATGGGTTTGTCAGGCCACGACTTTGATTGTGCGATGGCTTGTGTATGGATTGAACTGATGCCGAAGATCACCACTGCGCAAGCAATTAAATGTTTGAATGGTGAATGGCTAAAACGGGGTGAGAGCATGATGTGCCTTAGGATGCAATAAAGGTAGTAAGCGGAAACTTTAACCTAGAAAGATCTCTTGGAGGTTATTTAGATAGCGTAAACCCTGATCGGTCGCTTTTAGCGCTGCGGGGTCTTGATCTAGCAAGCCTTTCTTGCTGGCTTCTTCCAGACCCTTTGCAATATTGTGCAGTGGTAGTCCGGTGCGTTCGGTAAATGTTTTTGTCTCAACACCAGCGCTTAAGCGTAAGACGTTGAGCATGAATTCAAATGGGAGATCTTTGGCCGGTATGTCGCGCGCTTCAATGAGTGCATTGCCTTTGCTTTCCATAGCTTGCATATAAGCCTCAGGCTGACGCTCACGTACCTGACGAGTGATTTTGTCTGGGAAAGAAATCTTGCCATGCGCGCCCGCACCAATCCCGATGTAATCGCCAAAACGCCAGTAGTTCAGATTGTGTTTGCACTGCTGATCTTTTTTGGCGTAAGCAGAAATTTCATAACGCTGATATCCAGCCGCATTCAATAGTGCAAGATTTTGCTCGAAGATAGTGTCAATCTCATCCTCGTTGGGTAGCTTGGGAGGAAAGTTGGCAAAGTAGGTATTGGGCTCAAGCGTGAGGTTATAGAGCGAAAGGTGGGGCGTATTAAAAGAGAGGGCAGTTTCAAGGTCAGCTTTGGCTAAAGCGAGCGTTTGATTTGGTAGCCCATACATTAAATCGATATTGACTGTTTTAAAGTGCTCGAGCGCAACTGTGATGGCTTGTTTAGCTGCGGCGCCATTGTGTATACGCCCTAAAGCTTTTAGTTGTTCATCTTGAAAGCTTTGAATGCCTAGGGAAACACGATTAATGCCGGACTTTGCAAAGGCGGCAAACTTTTCTGTTTCTACCGACCCTGGATTGGCTTCCATGGTGATCTCTGCGCCGGGCTCAAGATTTACCCGCGCACGAATCGCTGAGAGTAGCTGATCCATTCCCGTAGGAGAAAGTAGGCTGGGAGTGCCCCCGCCAATAAAGATGCTGTGCACCTGACGCCCCCAAATACGTGGCAACTCTGTTTCCAAGTCAGCAATGAGGGCATTAATGTAGCGCGCCTCGTCAAATCCTTGACCACCAGTTTGTTGCCCCTTGAGCTCTTTAATCTGATGCGAATTGAAATCGCAATAAGGACATTTGCGCTCACACCAAGGGAAATGAATGTACAGCGCTAGTGGGGGAAGCGCCGTCAGTGCAATTTTATTGGGTTGTGAACTAAGCACGATTAAGCGCGCTTTTGTAGTTGGGCGATGAGCTCGCGCAATGCTTGTCCGCGATGGCTGATGCGATTTTTCTCTTCAGGCTCTAGTTCTGCGGCGGTTTTACCAAGCGCCGGTAAATAGAAGTAGGGGTCATAACCAAAGCCATGGGCGCCTTTGGGGGTGTCGATAAATTCACCATACCAGCGGGTTTGCACAATCAAAGGCTCCGGATCGTACTCGCTTTGCACCATCACTAAAGCACAGACATAATGTGCGCCCCGATTGCTTTGATCTTTGAGGGCTGCAATCAGTTTGTGGTTGTTGGCGGCATCGTCACCATTAAGTCCTGCATAGCGAGCGGAATACACTCCTGGTGCACCATTGAGGGCATGCGCGCAAATCCCCGAGTCATCTGCCAGTGCGGGCATGCCGCTAGAAGCGCTAGCATGTCGTGCTTTGGCTAAGGCATTTTCAACAAAGGTATGGTGCGGCTCTTCCGCTGCTGGAATGCCTAATTCCCCTTGAGGAATGACTTCAAAGTTCAGTGGCGCTAACAGTGCTCGAAACTCACGAACTTTACCGGCATTATTAGAGGCCAGAACTAGCTTTTGCATAAAACGCCTATTTACTTTAATGCTGCGAGTTGTAGCTTGGTGAGTTCCTGAATTCCCTGCTCGGCTAGATCGAGAAGTGCAGTGAGTTCCTTGCGCGAGAAGGTGGCCCCTTCGGCAGTTCCTTGGACTTCAATCATGCCGCCTTTGCCGGTCATCACGATATTCATGTCGGTGTCGCAAGAAGAGTCTTCTGGGTAATCTAAATCCAATACCGGGGTGCCCTGATAAATTCCAACAGAAATGGCTGCGACGCTATCAATGATGGGGTCTTGCTGAAGGACGCCACTTTGCAGTAGTTGGTTGACAGCATCTCTGGCAGCAACATAAGCACCGGTGATCGAGGCGGTGCGCGTTCCACCATCAGCTTGGAGCACATCGCAATCTAAATGAATGGTGCGCTCCCCTAGGACTTTTAAATTAAAGACGCTGCGCATGGCACGACCAATTAAGCGTTGAATTTCTTGGGTACGTCCGCTTTGCTTGCCGCGAGCCGCTTCACGATCGCTGCGGGTGTGTGTGGAGCGGGGGAGCATGCCATATTCAGCAGTTACCCAACCTTCGCCTGAACCTTTTTTGTGAGGGGGAACGCGTTCCAGAATGCTGGCTGTACAAAGGACTTTGGTGTCACCAAAGGCAATCAACACCGAGCCTTCAGCATGCTTGGTAAAAGCGCGGGTAATTGTGACGGGGCGCAATTGCGCTGGAGCCCGACCGCTCGGGCGGCTGACATTGGGGTTGCTCATGAGGTTTGGTCCTAAGGTTGAGTATCAATCTACAATGTCCATATGATATCGAGCATGACTGGTTATGGCAGCGCTTCTCGCCAAGTCTCCCTGGGGGCTGGTGTGGTAGCTGATCTGCAAGTGGAATGTAGGGCGGTGAATAGCCGCTTTTTGGATTTGGGCTTTCGTCTACCAGATGAGTGCCGTGGGGCTGAGCCTGCGCTTCGCGAAATGGCGGCCCACAGTCTAGCCCGTGGCAAGGTGGAGTTTCGGGCTGCCTGGAGAGTTAACGCTGGAGCGGCGAGTGCTGCCAAAAGCAATCCCCATGTCTTGGGAGCCCTCAATAAAGACCGTTTGGATGCTTTGTATACCTTGCAAGAAAAAGCCCAAGAGGCTTTTCCAAAAGCGTCTGCATTAAGCATGGCTGATATTTTGCGCTGGCCTGGGGTGGTTTCTGAGCCGCGTGGCGAGGAAGAGGGCTGGATTGCAGCTACCGTAGAAGCTGGCCATGCTGCTTTGGCTGCCTTGATGGAAAGTCGTCAGGCTGAAGGTAAAGCCTTGGTTGGTGTTTTGACCTCTATAACCGGCAAGATGCGCGACATTGTCAAAGCACTTGAACCTAAGGTGCCGGAATATGTTGCCCAGTACCAAACTAGGCTCACTGAACGTCTGGCGGAGGCTTTAGCTACCCAAGAACAGGCTAAAAGCGGAGCGGAGTTGATGGAGCGCATTCGGCAAGAGGTTGTGCTGTATGCCGTCAAAATTGATGTGGCAGAAGAATTCGCGCGTCTCAAAACCCATCTTCAGGCAGTAGATGGTGCATTAGCAGGCAAAGGCCCCGTGGGTAAACGCTTGGATTTCTTAATGCAGGAGCTCAATCGCGAAGCCAACACCTTAAGCTCCAAATCGGTTTCTGAAGAATGTACTCAAGCTGCATTAGAGTTAAAGCTCTTTATCGAGCAAATGCGTGAGCAAGTGCAGAATTTAGAGTAATTTATTCAAGTGATATGACCAGTCCCATTTCTACCAATCACTATCAAGGCAGCATGCTCATGATTGTCGCGCCATCGGGTGCGGGTAAATCATCGCTAGTAAATGCGCTACTAGAGAGT
The DNA here is from genome assembly GCA_947452625.1 of Burkholderiaceae bacterium. Classification (GTDB taxonomy): domain Bacteria; phylum Pseudomonadota; class Gammaproteobacteria; order Burkholderiales; family Burkholderiaceae; genus Polynucleobacter. The sequence goes on along the minus strand of CANGEC010000028.1, from coordinate 4,512 downwards.
GATGCGGGCTTGAAGTTATCCTTATCTACGACCACCCGTGCGCCACGACCTGGCGAGCTTGATGGTGTTAACTATCGTTTTGTCAGCCAGGAAGCTTTTATAGCCGAACGTGAGCAGGGTCAGTTTTTGGAGTGGGCAGAGGTACATGGCCATTTTTATGGCACATCGCGTACTTGGATTGAAAGCCAGATGCAGGCTGGTAGCGATGTCATCCTAGAAATTGACTGGCAGGGTGCCCAGCAAATCCGCAAACTGATTCCTACGGTTCAATGGATCTTTATTTTCCCACCCTCAATTGAGGCTCTAGAAGAGCGCCTGCGCAAGCGCGGGCAAGATGATGAGGCTACCATTGAGAGAAGGGTTGCGGCGGCCCATGTGGAGTTACAGCATGCCCACGAAGCCAATTACATCGTCATTAACGATTCTTTTGAGCGCGCCTTGGTCGACCTGCAGAATATTATTGCCGCCAGCCGTTTGCGGGTAGGCCCTGTAATGGCCCGCAATCCAGCCCTTTTAAGGCGCCTTGGGGTCTAATCAGTTATCCTATAGGTATTGAAGCTAAATTAAGTGAGTTCAGCATGGCCCGTATTACCGTTGAAGATTGTTTAAAAACCATCCCGCATCGTTTTGAATTGGTTTTGGCCGCGACTTCTCGCGCTCGCCAATTGGTTCAAGGTCATTCACCACGTGTTGAGTCCAGAGATAAAGCCACTGTTGTTGCCCTGCGTGAAGTGGCGGCTGGTGTGACTGACCGTGATATGTTGACCAAAGTCCCTCTCTAATTTAGGGGTTCCGGTGTGAACCTCCCTTTAAATTTAGAGACCCCATCGGAATCATCTGGCGGCGGCGAGTCTGACGCTGCTAAAGATAAAAAACAAGGCAGCAAGCAGTCGATCATCGCCACTTTGTTGGCGCAGTCAAGTCGACACTTATTTGGGCCAACTTCTGCGCCCAATCTTCCACTTAAGCATCAAGTTGTCTCAATTGAAGGTTTAATTTCTAAGCTGACCTATCTCAAGTCAGATGAAATTGCACAAATCAAAAAAGCCTTTCAGTTTGCCGATGCGGCTCATCTAGGGCAGTATCGCCACAGTGGCGAGCCTTACATTACTCATCCAGTCGCAGTTGCCGAGCTTTGCGCCACTTGGCGTCTTGATGCGCCATCGATCATGGCGGCGTTATTGCATGATGTGATCGAGGATACCGGCTCCACCAAAGCGGATTTGGTTGAAAAGTTTGGGGCTAAGGTTGCGGAGTTGGTTGAGGGTTTGACTAAGCTGGATAAGCTGGAGTTTCAGAGTCATGCCGAGGCTCAGGCGGAAAGCTTTCGAAAAATGTTTATGGCGATGGCGCGAGATGTGCGCGTCATCTTGGTCAAGCTGGCTGACCGTACCCACAATATGCGTACGCTAGATGCGGTGCCGATGGAAAAGCGTCGTCGGGTTGCTGCGGAAACGATTGAGATCTATGCCCCTATTGCCCATCGCCTTGGGCTCAATATTATTTATCGCGACTTGCAAGATTTAAGTTTTCGCTATTCGATGCCAATGCGCTTTCGGGTGATTGAAGGTGCAGTCAAGAGGGCGCGGGGTAATCGCAAAGAGATTGTCGAGAAGATTTTGCAGGCTACGCGTTTGGCATTTGCAAAATCCAATCTTGAGGTTGATCTGCAGGGCCGAGAAAAAACCCTCTTTAGCATCTACAACAAAATGCGCTCTAAGCATTTGACATTCTCGCAAGTGTTGGATGTTTACGCGTTCCGCGTTACCGTCCATTCAATTGATGAGTGCTATAGAGCCCTTGGTATCTTGCATGCTTTATATAAGCCGATGCCTGGTAAGTTCAAGGATTACATTGCCATTCCAAAGCTCAATGGCTACCAGTCGCTGCATACGACCTTATTAGGCCCTTCAGGTGTGCCAGTGGAGTTTCAGATTCGGACGAGTGATATGCATGCTGTCGCTGAAGCGGGTGTGGCTGCGCATTGGGCTTATAAAGATGGTTCACCTGATATGAGTGAGGTCCAGAACCGAGCGCATCAATGGTTGCAATCCTTGATTGATATTCAGGATAGTAGTGGTGACTCTCAAGAATTCTTAGAGCATGTGAAGATTGATCTCTTCCCTGATGCTGTTTATGTTTTCACCCCTAAAGGGCAGATTCGGGCTTTACCTCGCGGGGCTACCGCACTTGATTTTGCCTATTCCATTCATAGTGATTTAGGAAACACTTGTGTTGCCGTGAAGATCAACGGTCTGCAATTGCCATTGCGTAGCGAGTTAAAAAATGGCGACATTATTGAAGTAGTTAATTCTGCAAGTTCACAACCTAATCCGGGCTGGTTGGCATTTGTGCGCACAGGCAAGGCGCGTGCCTCAATTCGTCACTCACTTAAAACCAAGCACTACTCTGAATCACTGCAATTAGGAGAGCGTTTGTTGGCAAGCGCCTTACGTCAGCAAGGGGTGGATGCTGGTTTATTAAGTCCAGAGATTTGGGAAAAATTGATGCACTGGACTGGGGATAAGACGCGCGAAGAAGCTTGCGTCAATATTGCCTTAGGACGTCGCTCCGCCCAAGAGTTGGCGATTCGTCTGAAAATTTTGATTGACGATGATGGCGGGACAGATCAAATGCGCTTGGGTGCGGGCGACTGGGTGTCGCCAAACCAGGAGCTTGGCCACCACCATCAGCGTCAGGCGATTCTGGTTGATGGCCGTGAAGGCAATTCAATCAGTTTTCAAAGTTGTTGCCACCCGATACCGGGCGATAACATCATTGGCTATCTTGGTAAGGGTGAAGGTTTGCAGGTTCATACCAATGATTGCCCGGTAGCACTGCGTATGCTTTCGAAAGATGGTGAAAAGTGGGTTGAGGTTGAATGGGGCAAAGAGGTCAACCGAGAGTTTGAAGTGGATCTAGCAATTGATACACGACAAGGAAAAGGTGTTTTAGCGAGGGTTGCGAGTAGTGTGACAGCGGCTGACTCCAACATCATGAATGTCTCGATGGAAGACCGCTATAAAGAAGACTCTGTCACGATTCGCTTTACGATTCAGGTATCAGACCGCTTGCACTTATCCAAAGTGATGCGCAGCTTGCGCGCGAACCCTGATGTCATGCGGGTAACTCGTACCAGGGCTATTTAGTCACCTACTTGTATTGCACATCCAGAATCTCAATTTCAGTGGGGCCGGTAGGGGTTTGAATCTTTACGCAATCCCCAAGGCGGGCCTTAATGAGGGCTTTGGCGATTGGCGAGACCCAACTGACATAACCCTTTTCTAAGTCGACCTCGTCAACCCCAACGATGGTGATGGTGGTTTCCTGGTCTTGGTTGGCGCCCTCCAGGTTGGTGTAGGTGACAGTAGCACCAAAAAACACCTGTTCGGCATCCGCCTCGCCGGATTTCCTGGCGGCATTGTCCACAACTACGGCAAATTCTAGGCGTTTATTGAGGAAGCGAATTCGCCGGTCGATCTCCCGTAAGCGCTTTTTTCCATAGATATAGTCACCATTTTCAGACCTATCCCCATTTGAGGCGGCCCAGTGCACCACCTTGACAACCTCCGGTCTATCAAGGTTTAGGAGCTGTAAGAGCTCGCTTTTAATGCGCTCGTGACCAGCGGGTGTGATGTAGTTCTTCTCTTCCATGGCATAATTATGGCTGTTGCGGCTGTAGCTCAGCTGGATAGAGTACTTGGCTACGAACCAAGGGGTCGTGGGTTCAATTCCTGCCAGCCGCACCACCTTACGCAAGGGCCTAGTTGAAAAACTGGGCCCTTTTTACTTTTTGCGGGTTTCATCCTTCTTACATGTAGATCCCTTATAGTCTCTTTTATGAGTATTTTTGCTACTTCCGCGCCGGTTTCAGTGGATTCAGACCATCTGGTAGCGGCGTGGTCTGAGATTGATGCCACGCAGGCTAAAGTGATTTTAAGTGGCGCAATCAATGTGTACTCTTTAGGTGGCGTCTGGACTCAGGTGCGCGATGCGCAAGATGCATGGCTCGCTAAAGCAGTTGCAGAGAAAAATACTCAACAGACCCTGACTTTTGATGCGTCCAAGGTAGATTCTTTCGACGGTGCGGGCATGGCGTTTTTGATTGCCGTCGAAGAGGCGATGCAAAAAGCAGGTGGTCAGTTTGAGTTAGTGGGACTGGATCCACGCTATCAGCCTTTGCTAAAAGAATTTGATCCAATTGCCAGTTTATTTCCAGTACCCGCTGTAAAACCTAAGCGTAGTTTTGTGGTGAGCCTGGGTATGGCTACTCAAAACTTGCTAAATGATCTGGTGGGGCTGATTTCTTTTGCGGGCCACTTGGCAGCCGATCTTTTTTGGTCGCTCCGCAATCCCAGGCAGGTGCGTTGGGGGGATTTTGTTAATGCAGCCGTAGAGGCAGGGATTGCCGCTTTGCCAATTGTTGGATTAGTTGCTTTCTTAATTGGCGTGATTTTGTCTTTTCAGGCGGCCATTGGTATGAAGCAGTTTGGCGCTGTTTCCTTTGTGGGG
>CANGEC010000027.1 GCA_947452625.1 Burkholderiaceae bacterium | reverse complement strand
GATGAGCCCGGTTGGTACTGATTGTCTGGGCTGGGCTTAGACATGGCCACAAACCACTGGTCTGTAAGCATCGGCTCGATAATCGTCTGGGTACGATCACCGCGGGGCACCATTAATTTATGCGGCTGCACTTTTTCTAGCAAGCCAGCCGCCTCAAGATCTGCAACCACTTGCTTGCGTGCAGCAAAGCGTTCTAAACCTTGATACTCGGGTGGGGCATTCTCATTAATCTTGGCATCGAGGGTCAAGATATTGATAAGGGGTAGTTGATGACGTTGCCCAACTGCATAGTCATTAAAGTCATGGGCAGGCGTGACTTTGACAACGCCAGTACCAAAGTTCAGATCGACGTAATCATCAGCAATGATCGGGATGTCGCGCTTGCAAAGTGGCAGGCTAACGGACTTGCCAATCAGATGCTTATAGCGTTCATCGCTTGGATTGACCATGACAGCGACGTCGCCAAGCAATGTCTCTGGGCGAGTGGTTGCTACCGTTAAATGACCTGAGCCATCGGCGAGCGGATAGCGAATGTGCCACATTGAGCCATCTTCTTCTTCGCTAACGACTTCCAGATCTGAAACTGCGGTCCCTAAAACTGGGTCCCAGTTGACTAGTCGTTTACCGCGGTAAATCAGGCCTTGTTCATGTAGCCTTACAAAGACTTCTACTACTGCCTTGGACATCTTGCTGTCCATCGTGAAATACTCGCGACTCCAGTCGATCGAAGCACCTAGACGCCGAATTTGACGGGTAATGGTTGAGCCGGAACTTTCCTTCCATTCCCAAACTTTTTTCAGAAATTGTTCTCGACCTAAATCATGACGTGAGACCTTTTGAGCATCTAACTGTCGTTCCACAACGATTTGAGTGGCAATACCTGCATGGTCTGTGCCGGGCACCCACAAGGTGTTTTTGCCAGACATGCGGGCATGTCTTACCAGGCCATCCATGATGGTTTGATTAAAGGCATGGCCCATATGAAGGGTGCCTGTGACATTGGGCGGCGGTAATTGCACACTAAAGTCCGACTTACCCTCGTCAAGTGAGGCTGTCGCAATACCCCTGCTTTCCCACTCCGGCCCCCAGTGGGCTTCGATGGGGGCGGGTTCGTAGGATTTGGCAAGCGCGTCCGCGGGACTGCTCGCTGGTGAATGAGGGGTATTCGAAGCATTTGGCATAAGAGGCAAATTATAATTGGGACGATGTACTCAGACTTGCTCGCGAACCTCAATCCAGAACAGCGCGAGGCAGTGACCCTCCCGCCCATCAATGAAAATGGCCAGGCTCAATCAGCCTTAATTTTGGCTGGGGCCGGGAGCGGCAAGACCCGCGTCCTTACTACCCGTATTGCTTGGCTCATTCAAACTGGCCAAGTTTCTCCTATTGGCGTCTTGGCGGTTACCTTTACCAATAAGGCAGCCAAAGAGATGCTGGTGCGTTTAGGGGCGATGTTGCCGATTAATACGCGCGGCATGTGGATTGGCACCTTTCATGGTCTGTGTAACCGCTTATTGCGCGCCCATCACAAAGAAGCAGGTCTGCCCTCGACATTTCAGATTTTGGATACCCAGGATCAGCTTTCTGCCATTAAACGCCTCTTAAAAGGCTTGAAGGTGGATGATGAAAAATACCCTCCCAAACAATTGCAGTACTTCATTGCCCATGCCAAAGAACGCGGTATGCGGGCCCGAGAACTTGATTCAGGCGATGACTTTCAGGCAAAGATGGCGCAACTCTATGAGGCTTACGATGCCCAGTGTCAGCGCGAAGGGGTGGTCGATTTTGCTGAGCTCTTATTGCGTAGTTATGAGTTGCTTAAACACAATGAATCAATACGAACCCATTATCAGGAGCGTTTTCGTCATATTTTGATTGATGAGTTTCAAGATACGAATGCTTTGCAGTACGCCTGGTTAAAGTTGCTCTCTGGCCATGATGCAGGTCCCATCAATGTTAGTAGTGCTGGTACTAGCGCCGTATTTGCGGTCGGTGATGATGATCAAAGTATTTATGCTTTCCGCGGTGCTGATGTTGAGAACATGCGCCTCTACGAGCGACAGTTTCATCCAATGATGGTCAAGCTAGAGCAGAACTATCGCTCACATGGCCATATTTTGGATACCGCCAATCATTTGATTGCCAACAATTCTGAGCGTCTTGGAAAAAATCTGCGTACCGATGCTGGCCATGGTGAGCCAGTCAGAATTTATGATGCTGCGAGCGATCATGCCGAGGCGGCATGGTTGGTCGATGAAATCAAAGCGCTGGTAAATAGCGGTATTAAACGTACTGAAATCGCTTTGCTATACCGAAGCAATGCCCAGTCACGCATCATTGAGCATGCTCTTTTCTCATCCGCTATTCCTTATCGTGTTTATGGCGGTTTGCGTTTCTTTGAGCGGGCCGAGATTAAGCATGCTTTGGCGTATTTGCGTCTCCTGGAGAATCCAAACGATGACACCTCTTTCTCGCGGGTGGTGAATTTTCCTACACGCGGGATTGGTGCCCGTTCAATTGAAGCCTTGCAGGATGCTGCGAGAGCTCAGCAGTGTTCGCTCTATTTAGCTGCTGCTACTTTAGAAGGAAAAGCAGGAGCTGCGCTCGGGGGTTTTGTGCGTTTAGTTGATCATATGCGCGAAGCAACGCGACACAACACCCTGCCAGAAACAGTTGAGTTTGTGATTCAGAACAGCGGTTTAATTCAGCACTACTTGACAGAGCGTGAAGGTCAAGACCGGGTAGAAAACTTACAAGAGTTGGTGAATGCAGCAACAGCATTTATTGCAGAAGAGGGTTATAGCCAAGATGCTTCGGCAGCCATGTTGCCCGGTGAAAATGATCCAGGTGTGGTGGAGGTGTCACCCTTAGCTGCATTCTTGTCGCATGCCTCATTAGAGGCTGGAGATAATCAGGCGCAAGCTGGGCAAGATGCGGTTCAGCTGATGACGGTGCATTCGGCCAAAGGTTTGGAATTTACTGCCGTATTTATTACTGGTCTAGAGGAAGGTTTGTTTCCTCATGAAAATAGTGTTAACGAACTCAATGGCCTCGAGGAAGAGCGTCGTTTAATGTATGTGGCGATCACGCGTGCCAAAGAGCGTTTATATCTTTCTCACACGCAGTCACGCATGTTGCATGGGCAAGTACGCTACAACATGCCCTCCCGTTTTTTAGAAGAGTTGCCTGCCGAGTCACTGAAGTGGTTATCCCCCAAAGCGAAAGATGCGCGTTGGGGTGGGGCTGGGCGTAGTTCTGGATCTACTTGGCAAGATGGCTATACTCGCCAGCGTGACTATGAGTCAAATGACTTTTTTGATTCCGGCAGCGAGCGTCAACAGGTAAGGCATGCCGCCCCACGTCAAGCAGCAGGTCGCGTTGGTTCAGCCTCGACTGTTGTGCAAAGGTTGGCTTCGCCACCTCGTGGTAATTACCCCTTCACGATTGGTCAGAATGTTTTTCATACCAAGTTTGGTGAAGGGCGCGTGACGGGTTTAGAGGGTAATGATGCTGATGCGCGTGCTCAAGTGAGCTTTAAGCGTCATGGCGTCAAGTGGCTGCAGTTAAGCATTGCAAAACTCACTGCGATTGATTAGGCCAAGAGCGTTACTTCGGCATCATCAGTAAAACAGGCTTTCCAGGTGGCGAAAAACGAACAGTGCATGATCGTGAGTCCTGCCATGGAGATCGGGGCAATGATGAATGAGGCTGCTTGTCCAAAGCCGAGCGCATCAAAAGTTGCTCCAATCATTAGGGGGATGGCAACTAAGCAGGCGCTCCATATAGCTAGATAAAACAGAAATGCGCCACGATTAGTCCAGCAGGCTAAGCAGCTAGAAAAGAGTGCTTGTGCAATCGGCATATTGCCCCAAGCAACCAGGATCGGTGAGAACCACATCAGCATTGCAATGGGTAGATACAGCAACGCGCCAAAAAGTAAGACAAGATAAATTTGACGCATGGCTTCGGGTGTCATCGGTTTATCACTGGTCATGACCGGTAGCAGTAATTCAAAATCAACCAGTAGACTCAAGATAAAGCTCAAGAGCAAAATCAGTGCGGCATAAATCAAGCCTAGCTGAAGAATTCTTCTTTTCACTAAGGCGGTTGACTGTAGCGCTGCCAAGTAAACCTGTGGACGGATGCGCTCTTTTTGAATTGCTTGTCGGCAGGCTGTCAAGAATCCGACTGAGATCGTGGGAGTTAGCACTAGCACTGCAAAAATACCAATCAATGGCACAAGCACAGCAAGTTGCGCTAGAAACACATACAAAAAGATGAGCATTAAAAAGCCGAGGGGATTCTGTTTAAATAACCAGACTCCTTGACGAATCCAGGTATAGCCTTCTCTAGGCTCAACAGTATTGAGTTTCATACGGTAGTGCGACGGCTTAAGAGGATGCGCTCGAAATGACTGGGGTCGTGCGGTGTGAGCATTTGCGCATCGCGTGGCAAGTAAAAATCCCAGAGCCTGGAAATCCAAAAACGCAAGGCTGCAGCACGGATCATCATCGGCCAGCTTGATTTTTCTTCAGTACTTAGAGGGCGGATAGCTTGATAGGCGTCCATCAAGGCCGTAAAACGAAGGGGATCCAAATCTTGTTTGTTGGCGGCCAAGCACCAATCATTGACGGTAACGGCTAAATCAAACAGCCATTTGTCGGTACCTGCAAAATAAAAGTCAAAGAAGCCGCCCAATTGGTCTTGAGAGGTGTCGCTTGCTCCTTGCGGGTCAAATAAAACATTGTCCCTAAAGAGATCGCAGTGACTTGCTCCTTGCGGCAGGGCTGCATATTCGCTGGAGCCAAAAAAAGATTCTTGTGCGGCCAATTCGCTGGTGATTAAGGTTTTCTGACTTTCGTTTAAGTGCGCAAGCACTTGAGGAACGGTACTTTGCCACCACGCAAGACTTCGTAAGTTGGGTTGAGTTTTGGAAAAATCTTTGCCAGCAAGATGCATCTTTGCCAGCATTTGGCCAACCAATGCGCAGTGCTTTGCCTCGGGATCCAATCTAGAAAGACCGGGAAGCTTACTAACGATTGCCGCTGGCTTATCTTTGAGGGTAAATAAAATTGCGCCTGCATTATTCTGCACCGGCTTAGGAACCGGGATGCCTTGATTCGCAAGATGATCCATCAGTTCAAGATAGTAGGGCAGTTGCGCTGCTGTAAGTCTTTCAAAGATGGTGAGGACGAACTCTTGCTTTTGGCCGTCTTTAGTGGTGTCTAGGAAAAAATTTGAGTTTTCAATGCCACCATGAATGCCGCGTAGCATGGTTGCTTGACCAATATTGAAATCTTGGTCAATCCATTTAGAAATATCGCCAAGCTCGAGCGGCGTAAATACGGCCATGACTTATTGAATCGGGATGCTGATGCTCGGGACGCTCAATAAACTACCTTCGCCGGATTGGGCGCCAGGCTTAACGGAGTCCGGGGGTGACATTTCATAAGTGGTTAATCTGGTTTTGACTTGCACTTGAGTGGGGCTATTGGCATCTTTAAATTCAGTCACCTCGGTCCCGTTGCCATCTTTAAATTGATAGCTCGGTTTACGCATTTCCGGGGCATTCATCGCTCCCGCTACGCCTACTGTCGGGGCTAGTGGCTGATTATTAATTTGTTGGAGCTCGGCTGGGCTGAGGGCTTGGCTACTGCTCTGGGCTACCGCAAGATTCATGCCAAAGAACCCCAGGGATATAAAAAAGCTTGTTAAAACAAGGGCCTGGCTCAAAGAGTGGCTGAGTAAGTTGGTTAGAGCGTGCATCATTTTTCACCTTTTAAGTTCCACTGCTGATGGCTAGCCAAATCAGACTGGTGGGAAGTTTGCAACTAGATTGTACGATTGCGGTATGACTAAACATAGACTCTTGTTGGTAGACGGCTCTAGCTACCTGTATCGCGCCTTTCATGCCATGCCTGACCTCAGAAATGGGGCTGGGGAGCCTACGGGGGCCATTTATGGGATGGTCAATATGATGCGGCGGGCTAGATCTGAGCTCAAGGCAGACCATATTGCCTGCGTATTTGATGCCAAAGGCAAGACCTTTCGAGATGAAATGTATCCTGAGTACAAGGCGCACCGCTCTCCTATGCCTGAGGATCTGGTTAAACAAATTGAGCCGATTCATGCGATGGTCAAGGCATTAGGCTGGCCGGTATTGATGGTCTCAGGTGTTGAGGCTGATGACGTGATTGGCACCTTAGCTTGCCAGGCAACCCAAGCCGGATGGGAAACCATTATTTCGACGGGTGATAAAGATCTCGCTCAACTAGTGAATTCTTCAGTGACCTTGATTAATACGATGACGAATGAAAAGCTCGACATCGAAGGCGTGATTGAAAAATTTGGCGTCCCACCAGAGCGCATTGTTGATTATTTATCGATTATTGGCGATGCGGTTGATAACGTACCTGGTGTCCCTAAGGCCGGCCCTAAAACAGCTAATAAATGGTTGGCTGAGTTTGGTGATTTAGACAGCTTAATGGCCAACGCGGATCAGGTTAAAGGGGTCGTGGGTGAAAATCTGCGTGCGAGTTTGACATGGTTACCGCAAGCACGCCAGTTAATTACAGTGAAAACCGATTGCGATTTAGATCCTCACTTACCCAGCTTGGATGATCTCCATGAGAAGCCTGAGGATGCACCATTGCTCCGAGAGTTATTTGAACGGTATGCATTTAAGACGTGGTTGCGTGACGTAGAAAAGCAATTAAGCAATCCTGGTGATCAAGTTGAGCCAGCGAAGGTGGATTTTGATTTAGCGGGTAGCCCTTTACCAGGAATATCCCCTGGTGAATTGGCAGCCAAAAAAGCTCGCGAGATTGCTTCAGCCCCTACTAAGGCGCTCTCTCAAAGCACAACCGATTTGCAGGATGCGATTAAGCGCAACTACGAATGTGTGACCGATGAGGCTAGCTTAGAAAGGTGGTTAGCAAAAATTGCGGCTGCAGGGTTGACTGCTGTAGATACTGAGACTACGGGTTTAGATGCCTTAGCTGCAGAGTTAGTGGGAATTTCTTTAGCGGTAATCCCTGGGGAGGCTTGCTACATTCCAGTGGCACATCGAAATGGTGAAACGCAATTGGATCGGACTTTAGTGTTGCAGCGGATGCGACCATGGCTAGAGAGTGCTAGCCATCTGAAGGTAGGGCAAAACTTAAAGTATGACGCTCATATTTTTGCAAATTATGGAATCACTTTAGGCGGCATCAAGTTCGACACCTTATTGGAGTCTTATGTGCTTGAGTCGCACTTGCCACACAATATGGATAGCCTAGCAGAACGCCACCTGGGGTTGAAAACGATTCGCTATGAAGAAGTGTGCGGTAAAGGAGTGCATCAAATTGGTTTTGATCAAGTAGATCTGAAGATTGCAACCGATTATGCCGCTGAGGACGCAGATATTACTTTGCGTTTACATCTCGAATTATGGCCCCAGATCGAGGCAAGTCCTGGCTTGCGCTATGTTTATGAAAGCATTGAGATGCCCGCCATGCGTGTCTTGGGCATTATGGAGCGCAATGGTATTCGGATTGATTCTGCTTTGCTCGCCAAGCAAGGGCAACAGGTTGGCAAACGTTTGCTTGAATTGGAGGACGAGATTCATAAGCTTGCGGGTCAACCATTTAATATCCAATCACCTAAGCAGATTGCAGAAATATTATTTGGGCAACTAGAGTTGCCAGTTATCAAAAAGACGCCATCGGGCGCGCCTTCTACTGATGAAGAGGTTCTACAAAAGCTGGCAGAAGACTATCCGCTACCTGCGCGGATTTTGGACTATCGCGGCCTTGCGAAATTGATGTCAACCTACATTGAAAAATTGCCCCGTATGGCTGATCCTAAGACGGGGCGCGTGCATACTAATTTTTCTCAGGCGACAGCCGTTACGGGACGTCTTGCTTCAAGCGATCCCAATCTCCAAAATATTCCAGTGCGTACCGAAGAGGGACGGAGAATTCGGGAGGCTTTTATCCCGGCAGACGGTTGTAAGTTGCTCTCCGCCGACTATTCCCAAATTGAATTGCGCATCATGGCGCATATTGCCGAGGATGAAAATTTACTCGCTGCATTTAAGGCTGGCAAAGATGTGCATCAAGCAACTGCTGCAGAAATTTTTGGCGTGCCTTTGGAGGATGTCAATTCCGAGCAACGTCGTTATGCCAAGGTCATTAACTTTGGTTTGATTTATGGCATGAGCGCTTTTGGTTTGGCGGGGAACTTGGGCATTGAACGCGCCGCAGCACAAAACTATATTGCGAAATACTTTGATCGTTATCCTGGGGTTGCGCAATATATGGAGCGCACTCGTGCCGAAGCGCGAGAAAATGGTTATGTAGAGACCGTATTTGGTAGAAGACTTTGGTTACCTGAAATCAAGGGATCCAATGGTCCGCGCCGCCAAGGGGCTGAGCGGGCGGCAATCAACGCCCCCATGCAAGGTACTGCGGCAGATCTCATTAAATTGGCAATGGTGGCGGTAGAAAACTGGCTAGAGCGGGAGCAACTCAAGACCCGCATGCTCTTGCAAGTTCATGATGAGTTGGTGTTTGATGTGCCTTTGGAGGAGATTGATCTGGTCAAGGCACAATTACCGGAATTAATGTGTAACGTAGCCAAATTAAAAGTGCCATTGTTGGTTAGTATTGGCATTGGCGATAATTGGGAAGAAGCTCATTAAATAAGGAGCGATAAGCATGGATTCAAAAAAGACAAAAAATGATCAAGTTGTTCATGGAGTTCAAAACGACCGAAGAAGTTTTATGAAAACTTCTGCATTGGCGGCAACAGGCCTTGGTATTGGCTTAGCACCAGCTTCCCAGCCAGTCATGGCGTCTGCTATTCAGACGGACTTTGCCGGCTTGGTAGCTGGCGAACAAATGATTCCTGTCGGTAGCAGTCAAATTCCGGCCTATGTATCTCGTCCTGAAAAATCTTCCGGAGCTTTGCCTATCGTGATTGTGGTGAGCGAGATTTTTGGGGTGCATGAGCATATTGCAGACGTTACAAGACGTTTTGCGAAGTTGGGTTATCTCGCAATTGCCCCAGAATTTTTTGTGCGCGCTGGCGATCCAAGTCAGTACGGCACGATTGCGGATATTTTTACCAATGTCATTTCTAAGACGCCTGATGATCAGGTGCTGGGCGATTTACAAGCAGCTTTGGTGTGGGCAGGCAAGCATGGTGGAGATCTTAAGCGTGTCGGCGTGACCGGTTTCTGTTGGGGTGGTCGTATTACTTGGTTGGCGGCGACCCTGCCTCAAGTACGCGCTGGGGTTGCTTGGTATGGCCGCTTGATTGGTGAAAAAACACCCGGCAATCCGCGCCATCCAGTTGATATTGCCGCAGAATTGAAGGCCCCAGTCTTAGGTCTGTATGGTGGTGCTGATACAGGTATTTCTTTGGAGAGCGTCAATCAAATGCGTGAGGCATTAGCAAAAGCAGCCCCGCTTAATCCAGCTGCCAAAGCTTCTCAAATTGAGGTCTATCCCGATACGCCTCATGCCTTTCATGCGGACTATCGTGAATCGTATCGCGAGGGTCCCGCAAAAGATGGTTGGGCTAAATGTTTAGCTTGGTTTAAGAAAAACGGAGTGGCGTAATTACGATGTCAGTTCTGCAAAGCATTCTCTTGGTGACGGCGCTTGCGGGCACGGCCAGTGTCTTGGTCGCGGCTTCTTGTTCGCTAGCGTTGCTCTCCAAGATGATTCACAACATGGTGAGCTTATCTGTAGGTATTTTGCTTGCTACTGCTTTGCTACATTCTTTGCCTGAGGCATTTAGTATGCAAGGGGTCAACCCCCAACTATTGTTTGCAACCTTGTTAGCGGGTTTGCTAGGCTTTTTCTTATTAGAGAAGATTGCCTTATTGCGTCATAGCCACCACCATGAGGGTGATGGGCACAACCATCATCATGGTCATGATGCTGAAGTAGCCGGGCGGAGTGGTTGGATGATTTTGGTGGGTGATGGACTGCACAATTTTGTTGATGGTGTCTTGATTGCTGCTGCCTTTATGGCGGATTACCAAGTGGGATTATTTACTGCGATCGCAATCATCGCCCATGAAATTCCTCAAGAGATTGGCGATTTCATTGTGTTGCTCAATGCGGGTTTTTCGCGCGCGCGCGCCTTGCTGTACAACTTTATTTGCGGCTTATCCGCGGTTGTTGGTGGTGTCTTGGCGTACTTCTTCTTAGAGCGCGCTCACGCAGCCATGCCGTATTTATTGGTGCTTGCCTCAAGTAGCTTTATCTATATTGCAGTGAGTGATTTAATCCCCCAAATGCATCGTCGCCCCCATTGGGCCGAGTCATTGCGTCAAACCATTTTGATCGCTTGTGGCGTAGGTTTTGTAGTCCTGCTATCTACCCTACATTAAGTTGCGATCGGTCTGCTGGAGTCGGCGCACCATTCGCTCCAACTGCCGGCATACAAGCGCGAGCCTTTGAGGCCAGCAATTTCCATTGCCAATAAATTATGACAAGCGGTCACACCAGAGCCGCATTGATGAATTACTTCTGAGGCTTTAACGGGCCCCAGAAAATCAACGAACTCTTTGTATAACTGCTCGGGCGATTTAAAAAGCGTAGCGGATAAATTCTCTTTAAAGAAATGATTTACGGCACCTGGAATATGTCCGCCAACAGGATCGAGCGTTTCATTCTGACCATGAAAGCGGTCATTCGCACGCGCATCTACCACCAGTTGTTTTTTGCTTTGGATATTTTGGACAACATCGGCTACCGTCACGAGCCCCACATAAGGCATTGCTTCTAACGCAAGCGGCAGTGGCGTGGGTTGGCGTGGAATAGTGCCGATTGGGCCATTCCAGGCATCAAGACCACCATCAAGTACTCTGACATTTGCATGACCGGTGGCTTTGAGCATCCACCACAGACGACTGGCGTAGACCGAGCCTTGTTTGTCATAAGCTACTACCAGGGTCTTGTGATCAATACCTAGACGGGTTTTGGTGTTTGCCCAGGCCGCAGGGCTTGGGAGTGGATGTCGGCCATTACTGCCTGTTTTTTCACCGGAGAGATCTTGGTCCAGATCGACATAGATTGCACCTGGAATATGACCTTCTTCGTAAGCTTTTTTGCCAGCACTGGGATCGGCTAAATCAAAGCGACAGTCACATAACAAAATATTCCCGCCACTGTTAATAAGTTCTTCTAACTGATTCGCAGTAATGAGGGATGTCATATCGATCCTGTCGCTGTGATTAAACGCCTTGAAAGTTCATAACGCGTCGATACCACTCATGGAAATGTTGCATGCCATCTTCCATGGGGCTTTGGTATGGACCTACTTCATTCACGCCACGAGCCAAGAGTGCGGCACGTCCAGCATCCATGCGTTCACCGATTTCATCATCTTCGATACATGTTTCCATGTAAGCGGCACGCTCTGCCTCGACAAACTCACGCTCAAAGAGGGCGATTTCTTCTGGATAGTAGAACTCCACAATATTGCGCGTTTTGTTTGGGCCTAAAGGATGTAAAGTCGAAACGCACAGTACGCCTGGATACCACTCCACCATAACATTAGGGTAGTAGGTAAGCCAGATGGCTCCATGACGTGGAGCTTTGCCGTTATATTGACGCAGCACTGCTTCATGCCAGTTGCGATACACCGGGGATCCTGGGGTGGCTAAATCTCGATGAATGCCAACGGTTTGAACGCTATGCCAGTCGCCAAATTCCCAGCGCAGATCTTCGCAGGAAACAAACTTACCAAGACCTGGGTGAAAAGGAACAACATGGTAATCCTCGAGGTAGACCTCGATAAAGGTTTTCCAGTTGTAGTTGCAATCGTGTACTTCAACGTGGTCAAGCATGTAGCCATCGAATTTCAAATCATCGGCTACACCCAGTTTGGCAAGATCTGCCCTGACATCGCGTGGACCTTCAAATAACAGTCCCTGCCAGTTTTGCAAAGGAGACTTACCAAGATTAAGACAAGGTTTATCTTCGAAATGTGGCGCCCCTAAGAGCTTGCCCCCTAGGTCATAAGTCCAGCGATGTAGCGGGCAAACGATATTTTCTGCTTTACCTGCGCCATTGAGCATCAGAGCTTGGCGATGCCGGCAAACATTGGAGAGTAATTCGACCCCGGAGTCGTTGCGAACCAGAATACGACCTTCATTTTCTGCGGCCAAAGTTCGATAAGAGCCGACTTCAGGAATCATCAGTTCGTGGCCGACATAGCCCGGTCCCTGCTTAAAAAGCAGTTCAAGTTCCCGCTGATGGAGATCAGCGTCAAAATATGCCGAAACCGGCAGTTGTAGATTGGACGGCGCAAGCTTCTGCGCGGTAGCCAGATTAGTCATTCTCCCCACCCCCGAAAACGTCAGCCGAAGCTAAGCGGAATAACCAATCCAACCATCGACGAATCGATATTGGAAAGGAAGGGGTGGATTATACCCATCGACGGAGCATCTCGCTTTAATATGTAGGGCTATTCGTACGAGATATTTCAAGGAAACAACCCTATGCCAGCCAAAAAATCCGAGAGTCAAAATACCGGTTTAGAGGCTCACATTGACCCCAAACTGCGCTATGAAGATGCTGTCAAAGAGCTTGAAAAGCTGATTTCTGACATGGAATCAGGCAAATTCTCGCTTGAAGAGACACTTTTGGCCTATCAACGCGGGGCTGCCCTTTTAAAGCATTGCCAAGGCGTGCTCGCTCAAGTTGAGCAACAAGTGCGGGTGTTCGAGGCTTAATGACTGCGGTTTTTCAATTTCAGGAGTGGTTGACCTTGCATTCAGCAAGGGTTGAAGCGGCCTTGGAGAATTTGTTGGATCCGGTCAGCACCAATCCTGGTCGACTGCATCAGGCGATGCGCTACGCTGCTCAAGGCGGCGGCAAGCGGATACGCCCGTTATTGGTTTATGCGGCTGGGGCTTTGGGTGATGCTAAGCCAGAGATTTTGGATGCAGCGGCTACCGCAATTGAATGTATTCATGCGTATTCCTTGGTGCATGATGATTTGCCTTGTATGGATGATGATGATTTACGGCGTGGTCGCCCGACGGTCCATAAGGCGTTTGATGAGGCAACAGCCT
This sequence comes from Burkholderiaceae bacterium, assembly GCA_947452625.1. Lineage (GTDB taxonomy): Bacteria > Pseudomonadota > Gammaproteobacteria > Burkholderiales > Burkholderiaceae > Polynucleobacter. Next base: position 4,569 of record CANGEC010000027.1, on the reverse strand, counting down.
TATTGGTTGGGGATGCCTTGCAAACACGCGCTTTTGAGATTTTGGCCAACGCCAATTGCGCTAGTGATCTGAAATTGCACATGATCAGCGCCTTGGCTGCCGCCTCAGGGTCGCGCGGCATGGCGGGTGGTCAAGCAATCGATTTGGAAAGTGTTGGTAAAAAATTAGATCTTGCTGGTTTGAAGCAAATGCATGCTATGAAGACAGGTGCATTGTTGTCTTGCGCGGTGGAGCTGGGGGGTATTGCTGCTCAGCTTGATCCGGGGCAAATGCAGTGTTTGGAGCAATATTCCCGGGCGCTGGGTTTGGCTTTTCAGATCGTAGATGATGTTTTAGATGCTACTAGTGATAGTCAAACCTTGGGTAAGACAGCCGGTAAGGATGCGGCCAACGATAAGCCCACTTATGTCACCTTGATGGGTTTAGACTATGCACAGAGTCAGGCAAAGCAGTTGCAGGAAGAGGCAATTACCAGCTTGGCAGGTTTTGGCAGCAAAGGGCAGGCCCTAGAGAATTTAGCTCTCTTGGTTGTTAGTAGAGCTAAGTAAAGTATTTTTATTAGATTCGATGACTTTAGATTCCATTCACTCCCCCGCTGATTTAAAAAAACTCACTCGTGATGAGCTTCCTGCATTGGCGACTGAATTGCGCCAATTTGTTTTGGATTCCGTCTCTAAAACAGGCGGCCACTTATCCTCGAATTTGGGTACTGTGGAGCTTGCGATTGCACTTCACTATGTATTCGATACACCCCATGATCGGATTGTGTGGGATGTGGGGCATCAAAGTTATCCCCATAAGATTTTGACTGGCCGTCGCGAACGCATGAGTACCTTGCGACAGTTGGATGGTTTGTCAGGCTTTCCGCGTCGCACTGAGAGTGAATATGACGCTTTTGGCACAGGTCACTCCTCTACGAGTATTTCTGCGGCGATGGGTATGGCGCGGGCTTTTCAGACCAAAGGTGAGAGGCAAGTTGCAGTTGCCGTGATTGGCGATAGCGCTATGACTGGTGGCATGGCATTTGAGGCGATGAACAATGCAGGCGTCTATGACGACTTACCGTTGGTGGTGATTTTGAATGACAACGATATGTCAATCTCGCCAGCAGTAGGGGCGTTAAATCGTCATCTTGCCCGTTTGCTGAGCGGCAATATTTATTCCGCTACTAAAAAAGGAATTGATAGTGTTTTATCGATTGCACCTCCTTTGCGGGAGTTTGCTAAGCGCTTAGAAGATCATGCCAAAGGGATGGTTTCCCCATCGACTATTTTTCAAGAGTTTGGCTTTAATTATTTCGGCCCAATCGATGGCCATGATCTCGATGCCTTAATTCCAATGATGCAAAACGTGCGACGTTTGGCGATTGAAGGTCGTGGCCCTCAGTTCTTGCATGTGATTACACGCAAGGGTCAGGGTTATGAATTGGCTGAAGCTGATCCGGTTTTGTATCACGGTCCAAGTCAATTTAACCCAGAGGAGGGCGTTAAGAAATCACTTGCGCCCGCCAAGAAAACCTTCACCCAAGTCTTTGGCGAGTGGTTATGCGACATGGCGCATGCTGATCCATTATTGGTTGGCATTACGCCAGCGATGAGCGAAGGCTCTGGCTTGGTAGAGTTTGAAAAGAATTTTCCAAAACGTTATTACGACGTTGGTATTGCTGAACAGCATGCAGTCACTTTTGCAGCGGGGATGGCGTGTGAGGGTATGAAACCCGTGGTGGCAATTTATTCCACTTTTTTGCAGCGTGCATACGATCAATTAATTCATGATGTCGCCATTCAGGATTTGCCAGTGGTATTTGCGTTAGATCGCGCAGGTTTAGTGGGTGCAGATGGTGCGACCCATGCAGGCGTTTACGACATTCCGTTCTTGCGTTGTATTCCTAATATGTCATTGATGACGCCTGCTGATGAAGCGGAGTGCCGCGATTTATTGACCACCGCTTTTCATCAAGCCCATCCAAGTGCAGTGCGCTATCCGCGTGGTGCTGGCGTTGGCACAATTCCTTCAAAAGAATTACGTACTCTGCCACTGGGCAAGGGTGAGATACGTCGCCAATCGAGTGCATCTGCAGGAAGCCGTATTGCGATTCTGGCATTTGGTACTTTGTTGTATCCCGCTTTAGCAGCGGCAGAAGAATGTAATGCCACAGTAGCCAATATGCGTTTTGTTAAACCGCTGGATATCGAGTTAATCAAATCCTTGGCGGCTGATCACGATTACTTTGTAACGGTTGAGGATGGGGCAGTTCAAGGGGGTGCTGGTAGTGCATGCCTAGAGGCGCTCTCCAGCCTAGGAATCAATAAGCCCCTATTGCAATTGGGTATTCCGGATGAGTTTGTCGAGCATGGTGACTACAAATTGCTGATGGCCAAGTGTGGCTTGGATGTCGCAGGGATTGCCAAGGCTATCAAACAACGTTTTCCAGTTGTTTTAGCGGTAGATTCCGTTGTGGCGGGCAAATAAGTCGGATTTGCCGGAAAATAGAGTAATGAATGATATGAATGCCTCCTTTCTGAAGTCCAGCGTGATGCCTGATGTGCAATCAAGTCGGGATGAGCGCGCGCTACCGATTGAGAGGGTAGGGATTCGTGGTGTGCGTCACCCCTTAATGATTCGTAGCAAGCAGGGTAGCTTTCCATCGGTGGGTAATTTTGAGATGGATGTTGCTTTGCCAGCACACATTAAGGGTACGCATATGTCACGCTTTATGGCAATTTTGCAAAAGCAAGATCAAGCCATCGATAGCGCAACTGTTGTTGCCATGGTGCGTGAAATGCTGCCTTTATTGGAAGCTGACGAAGGGCACATTCAATTTACCTACACACACTTTGTCAAAAAAGCAGCACCGGTTTCTGGTGTTGAGAGTTTGATGGATTACGAAGTCACTTGGATGGCGCAGGGCAAGCAAAATCCTGCTGGCGCCATTGACGTTGACTTGCATTTACGCGCAGTTGTTCCTGTGATGAGCTTGTGCCCATGTTCAAAAGAGATTTCAGATTTCGGTGCGCATAATCAACGTTCGCACGTGACGATGACAGTGGCTTTAGATCCCCAAACTAAAATGACGGTTGAGGATTTGGTTGCTGCCGCTGAGAGCGAGGCTTCTAGCGAGTTATGGGGTTTGCTTAAACGCCCCGATGAGAAGTGGGTGACAGAGCGTTCGTATAGCAATCCAAAATTTGTAGAAGACTTGGTGCGTGATGTTGCGGGACACCTTAAGGCTGATGAACGTATTCAGTCTCTTGTGGTGGAAGCGGAAAACTTCGAGTCTATTCACAATCACAGCGCTTACGCCAAGATTAGCCTGACAAAGTAAACACAGCTCCTGATGTTATTTCAGATTATTGCTTTGCAAGTCCCAACGGGGTTTGATATCAAAGGCGCCGGAAGTTGTTGAGCCATTATTGGCTGCCAGTAAGCGTAGTGCCCCAGCAAATGCAATCATCACGCCGTTATCAGTACACAGCTCAAGCGGTGGGTAATGCACTGCGAAATCTTGTTTAGCAGCTTTTTCATTTAAGGCTGCGCGCAACTGCTGATTGGCGCCAACCCCGCCAGCTAAAACAAGATGCTTGCAACCTGTTTGCTTCAGGGCTTTTTCTGATTTGCTGACAAGCACGGCCACTAAAGCGTCGACAAATGCCCTAGCCAAGTCTGCATGAAATTGTGTGATTTCAGCTTGATCTGTAATATTTTTTGCTTGAAATTTTTTGACTTGATTCAGAACGGCTGTTTTTAGTCCTGAGAAGGAAAAATCCAAATCGCCCGAATGCAACATGGGTTTGGGTAAGTCAAATTGACCGGCCCTTCCTTGTTCTGCGAGTTTTGAGATCGCTGCGCCACCGGGGTAATCGAGGCCGAGTAGTTTGGCGGTTTTATCGAAGGCCTCTCCGGCAGCATCATCAAGTGTTTCGCCCAATAATGTGTAATTGCCAACACTGCTCACTTTCATGAGCTGAGTGTGGCCACCCGAGACCAAGAGGGCAATAAACGGAAATTGCGGGGCAGACTCACCTAGCAGGGGGGACAGGAGATGGCCCTCAAGGTGATGTACGCCGATAGAGGGTAATTTGAGGCCTTGGGCGAGAGATTTAGCAAAAGCACTGCCTACCAGTAGGGCGCCTGCTAGGCCGGGGCCTTGGGTATAGGCAACAGCCTCAATATCCTGCAAAGTGAGGCCGGATTCGGTCAGGGATTGCTCTAAAAGGGGTAAAACCCGCCGAATATGGTCTCGGGAGGCCAATTCTGGGACAACCCCCCCATATTCCTGGTGCATCGCAATTTGGGAATGCAGGGCTTGCCCAAGGATGCCTTGGGCGGCGGGTTGGGCGTTTTCCCAGGGTGCGGTGTTGTATAAAGCCACCCCGGTCTCGTCACAAGAAGTTTCTATGCCTAAAACAATCATTTTTTGCTTGGTCGTGCTAGAATCCGTGATTCAGTTAATTTTTCGATCTATTTCGAGCATAAACGAGTTAAACAAGTATGACTACAGTCCGCCTCCGCGAAAACGAACCATTTGAAGTGGCATTGCGCCGTTTCAAGCGTACCATTGAAAAAAAT
>CANGEC010000026.1 GCA_947452625.1 Burkholderiaceae bacterium | reverse complement strand
TGCTACCCCCACTGAATCTGGCGCGATGGGTGCTATGGGTGCACTGGCGTTGGCATGGCTGCGACGGGCCAGCATTCCTAATCTCAAGGGCCTAATTCAAGAGGCTTACCAAAATACCATGCGCATTACTGCAATGGTGGTGTTTATCTTAATTGGATCGACTTGTTTTTCAGTGGTATTTCAAGGGGTCGATGGAGGGCGCTGGGTGGAAGAACTCTTCTCTAATCTACCTGGCGGCTGGGTTGGATTTTTAGTTGTTGTTAATTTATTTGTTTTCTTCTTAGCCTTCTTCTTAGACTTTTTTGAGATTGCTTTCATCGTTGTACCAATGCTCGCACCAGTAGCTGTCAAACTACTTGCCCCGGTATTACTCGATTCAATGAATGGCAACCCTCAAGCGGCCGCTAGCGCTGCCCTGGTATGGTTTGGAGTCATGCTCTGCGTCAATATGCAGACTTCATTTATGCACCCCCCTTTTGGCTTTGCCCTGTTCTACCTGAGAGGTGTCGCACCTAAAGAAGTCAAGAGCAGTGATATTTACTGGGGAGCCTTGCCTTGGGTAGGCTTACAACTCATCATGGTGGTGGTCGTAATGGCTTTTCCAGCCTTAGTCACGACTCTGCTAGATAAGCCCGCGGTAGTTGCTCAAAGCCAAGACTTTGATTTCACCAATGGTGATGAAGCCAAGAATCCGCCCGCAAGCAAAGCAGACGAAGATGCGCCGGTCACATTCCAGCTTGATAAACCAAGCAAGTAAATCTAGTTACTTGAGAGCCTTAAACCAAGTCAGACCATCTTCAGTTTTACCTTTGGGGCGATATTCACAACCCACCCATCCTGTATAACCCATCTCATCCAAGAGCTGATAAAGAAATGGGTAATTAACCTCCCCATCATCAGGCTCATTACGCTTAGGGACACTTGCGATCTGTGTGTGGCCAATATGATCGAAGTATTTACGGAAAGTTTCTGCTAAGTCGCCCTCCATAATCTGCGCATGATAAAAATCCATCTGCACTTTGACATTAGGCTCACCAGATTCAATACGCAGCTCATGTGCTTGGGCTTGGGTATTTAAGAAATATCCCGGCATATCGCGAGTATTGATCGGCTCAAGCAACAAACCCAAGCCATGCTTAGCCAACTCTTGCGCGGCATACTTTAAATTCTGAAGATAAGTGGCGCGATGTAGGACTAAATTTGATCCCGCAGGAACCAAGCCAGCCATCATGTGCAATTGCGGCGTACCTAAAGCCAAGGCATATTCAATCGCCTTAGCCACGCCATCACGAAACTCTGCCTCTCTGCCCGGCAATGCCGCAATACCTCTCTCGCCCGCTGCCCAGTCTCCAGGGGGAAGGTTAAAGAGAATGTTCTTGAGTTGATTGTCTTTAAGCCAAGCACTGACCTCAGCTGGAGAGTAGTCATAAGGAAATAGAAATTCCACAGCCTCAAAACCAGACTTTGCGGCAGCTGCAAAGCGCTGAGGAAAATCATGCTCATTAAACATCATGCTTAAATTGGCGGCAAACTTGGGCACAGCTTTACTCCTTTGATAGATCGAACTTAGCTGATCAATTAATGCGTTAATGCGGGAGCGTTGCGAACGCAGTCGACATAGTATTCACTACGTCCATCCACATTCGTTTTCACTAACCCATGAATATCCGTCTCAAATCCCGGGAACTTCTCATTGAAGTCTCGAGCAAAATAGAGATAGTCGATGATTCGCTTATTAAAACGCTCGCCTGGAATCAGCAGCGGAATTCCTGGGGGATATGGCGTCACCAACATGGCTGTTACGCGACCCTCAAGCTGATCCAAGGGAACACGATCGACTTCTTTGTGGGCCATCTTAGCCCATGCTTCGGAAGGCATCATAGCCGGAACCATGTCGGAGGTATACATCTCAGTAGTCATGCGGGCTACATCACGGCCCTTATAAAACTCATGAATTTGCTGGCAAATATCTTTAAGGCCAACGCGCTCATAACGTGGATGCTTGGCAACAAACTCTGGCAAAACTTTCCACAGCGGTGCATTCTTATCAAAATGGTCTTTAAATTGCTGCAACTCGGTTACCAGAGTATTCCAGCGCCCCTTGGTAATACCAATGGTGAACATAATGAAGAAAGAATATAGGCCGCATTTCTCCACGATCACACCATGCTCAGCAAGGTACTTGGTCACAATGCTCGCTGGAATGCCCATTGAGCCGAAGTTACCCTCAATATCCAAGCCCGGAGTTACCACGGTTGCCTTAATCGGATCGAGCATATTGAAATCTTTAGCCAGCTTGCCAAAATCATGCCATGCAGCTGATGGCTCCAAAACCCAATCGGAGCGCTCACCAATACCTTCTTCAGCCAAATGATCTGGGCCCCAAACCTTAAACCACCAATCGGCGCCAAACTTATCATCCACTTCACGCATCGCGCGACGGAAGTCCATTGCCTCGGCAATAGACTCTTCTACCAAGGTGGTGCCACCAGGTGATTCCATCATCGCCGCAGAGACATCACAAGACGCAATAATGGCGTACTGAGGACTCGTTGAGGTATGCATCAGATAAGCCTCATTGAAGCAGTCACGGTCTAGCTTGGTGTCTTCAGCATCTTGCACCAATACTTGCGATGCCTGCGAAAGACCAGCCAATAATTTATGAGTGGATTGAGTGGCGAACATCAAACTTTTTTTGGTGCGCTGACGATCCGGTCCAATCGCATGCATGTCTTTATAGAAAGGATGGAAAGCGGCGTGTGGTAACCAAGCCTCATCAAAATGCAATGAATCGACCTTACCATCGAGCATTTCTTTAATCATTTCGACGTTGTACACAATTCCGTCATAAGTACTTTGGGTCAACGTCATTACACGCGGCACAACATTCTTGTCCTTGATGAACGGATTGGCATCAATTTTCTTTTTGATGTTTTTCCATTCAAACTCTTCTTTTGGAATCGGCCCAATAATGCCAAGATGATTGCGAGTTGGCATGAGAAAGATCGGAATCGCGCCCATCATCGTAATCGAATGAATAACCGATTTATGACAATTTCGATCAACTAGCACCACGTCTCCAGGTGCAACCGTTGAGTGCCAAACTATCTTATTTGAAGTAGAGGTGCCATTGGTCACGAAAAACAAATGATCCGCATTAAAAATACGCGCAGCATTGCGCTCACTCTGAAGTACTGGGCCTGTATGGTCTAGTAGCTGACCCAATTCTTCAACGGCATTGCAAACGTCTGCACGCAACATATTCTCACCAAAAAACTGATGGAACATCCGGCCGACTGGGCTCTTTAAGAAAGCTACACCCCCAGAGTGTCCAGGGCAATGCCAGGAGTAGGAGCCTTCAGAGGCGTAATTGGTGAGGGCACGGAAAAATGGTGGGGCCAAAGAATCTAGATAGACCTTTGCCTCGCGAATAATATGGCGCGCTACGAATTCAGGGGTATCTTCATTCATGTGAATGAAGCCATGCAATTCACGCAAAATATCATTGGGCATATGGCGCGAAGTACGGGTCTCACCATAAAGAAAGATGGGAATATCTTCATTACGCTTACGCACTTCAGTAATAAAAGCGCGTAAATTATTTAAAGCGGGTAGGTCGTGATCCTCGGAGTCCGAAACAAACTCTTCATCGTCAATCGATACAATAAAAGTAGAGGCACGCGAAGCTTGCTGCGCAAAAGAAGTGAGATCGCCATAACTGGTCAAGCCAATCACTTCCATACCTTCGTTTTCAATGGCTTCGGCCAAATCGCGAATACCCGATCCCGAAATATTTTCAGAACGAAAGTCCTCATCAATAATGATGATTGGGAAACGAAATTTCATAACAACTCCCCTGCTAACTTGTCCGAAGAATTCGGAACCCACTTCTCAAAATTGGCCAGATCAATGACCCGACCACCATCTGGCGAAACCGTGACTATATCCACAAATGTGGCATTTTGCTGAACATCTTTTGGCAAATAGACATGCCGCGCATAGACTTGGTTCGCCAGACTCTCATGGTATCCAGTAAATGTGACTAAAAGATGCCACTGCTGTTGAGCCGGCTCCTGCATTAGATATTCAACCAGGGGGCTGCTTTCGTCCAAGGTATGCATGGCGGTCCAGGTTAAAGAAAAGACCGGGCTTTCAGAGCGCTGTAAAGGTAATTCAAGTGAGCGACGATAGCGCTCACCCTCTTTGGTCATACTCTCCGCAATGAGCCAAAGCCGCAATTGAGCCTCAACAATATGAGAGCTACGCCCGTTAGCCACCCGAAATTTAAAGGTCTTCACGCCATTATGGATACCGACTACTGCAACTTTGGAAAAATGCACCCCAGCAGTTGGTCGAGTAAAGCGCGCAAAGGCCAAACCCGTAGTTAATGCTGAATAGACGATGCCAAAAAAGGCTTCAAAGGTCACAATGGAATTAGGCCAATGCCCAACTGGTGTCATCTGACCATAGCCAATCGTCGCCATGGTTTGCACGCTAAAGTAAAAAACATCAATCAAGGCGCCAGGCTCAGTATTCGTGATGGCTCCGGGTCCACAGGCTAAGTACGCTAGCGCAAATAAAACATTGGTACCTAAGTAAACGCAGATAACCAGCAATAAGAACTTGGTCCAACTTGTTCCGAGCAGCCAATGATAGAAATCATTTTCTGGCCGCGCTAAAGACGAGCGCGTTAATGTAGCGCGATACTCTTCAAGATTAATCCGCGTAGGGCGGTGACCAAAGCGAATATCGTCCACTACTCTGACCAGCTTAGGTCTTAGGCAGGGTTACACCCCGTTGACCTTGATACTTGCCGCCACGATCTTTATAAGATGTGCCGCAAACCTCATCACTTTCAAAGAACAAGACTTGCGCACAACCCTCGCCAGCATAAATCTTTGCAGGCAATGGCGTGGTATTGGAAAACTCTAAAGTGACATACCCTTCCCACTCAGGTTCAAATGGCGTTACGTTCACAATAATTCCACAACGAGCATACGTACTCTTGCCAACGCAAACCGTTAATACGCTACGAGGGATCTTGAAATACTCCACCGTTCTTGCCAGGGCAAATGAGTTGGGGGGAATAATGCAAACCGGCCCCTTGAAATCCACAAAGGATTGCTCATCAAAGTTTTTTGGGTCAACAATCGTACTATTGATATTGGTGAAAATCTTGAATTCATCGGCACAGCGAATGTCATAGCCATAGCTTGAGGTGCCATAACTCACGATTTTTTGGCCGGCGGCATCTTCACGAACTTGTCCAGGTTCAAAAGGGCTGATCATGCCTTGCGCGCCCATGCGGCGGATCCAGTGGTCAGATTTAATAGTCATGGGCGAATTGTAAAACCTTAGACAGCCAATGCCCACCAATTTGTCGGGAAAAAGCTAGGCAGGCGGACTAAAAATGACTCGCTCTGGGGCGTTATAAATCTCAAAGTGCTTGCCAGAGCAGCGAGATAGTAAGGTGAGCTTGGTTTTACGGGCCAACTCAAGACCCATGAGCGTGACCCCTGACCGGGTTAACAGGAATGGAATACCCATCTGCACACCCTTGATCACCATCTCCGAGGTCAGGCGCCCAGTCGTGAAGAAAATCAGATCGCGCCCGGCTTTGCCATCAAGCCACATCAAGCCTGAAATTGAGTCCACGGCGTTATGGCGCCCAACGTCCTCAATAAAGTGCAACATCCGTACCTGATTGCTCCCAACACGCTCAAATACGGCGCAAGCATGAACTGAACCAGATTTCTTATAGATGGTGTCGTGAACCCTGATTGCCTCTATCAGCGCAACGATGGCTTCTTGGGACAACTGCGGTCCATCAGGCAGCTCAATTTTGGCCATATCCTCCATCAAGCCGCCAAACATAGTTCCCTGCCCGCAGCCGGTCGTAACCACCCGCTTACTGGTAAGAGCATCAATATCAACCGAACTGCGACGGGTTTTGACCGCGGCCGAGTCGATCTCCCAGTCAACTTGAATGCTTTCAATATCCTCAGGGGATTCCACCAGGCGCTGATTCCGCAAATACCCCAGCACCAGCGCCTCAGGGGCGCTGCCCAGAGTCATTAAGGTCACCACCTCGCGTTTATCAAGGTAAATGGTTAAAGGGCGCTCCCCGGGGATATGGGTGGTTTTGCGGCGTCCCGCCTCATCCAAAATCTCGACCTCGTGCACAAGCGGCACCGAGGCATTAGACATCAGGATTTTGTGGGGTAAAGCCATAAAACATCTCTTCAAGGTGATTCAAGTCAGCGTTAACTTTAACCGCAGACTAAAATTACTGCTGAACTCAAGCCAAGCACCATAATCTTGTATGTAGTTTATCGATTTCATTCCTGTCGCCATTATTTTTTAAGTTAGCTTTACATGAGTACCCCAAAACGTCGCCTCCTTGTTACCTCCGCCCTGCCTTATGCCAATGGTCAAATTCATATTGGGCATTTAGTGGAGTATGTGCAAACTGATATCTGGGTGCGCTTCCAAAGAATGCGTGGACATGAAGTGCATTATGTTGGCGCAGATGACACTCATGGCACCCCCATCATGTTGCGCGCTGAAAAAGAAGGTTTGACACCAAAACAACTGATCGCGAATGTCTGGCAAGAGCATAAGCGAGACTTTGACGATTTCTTAATTTCCTTTGATAACTACTACACGACCGATAGCCCTGAAAATGAAAAGCTTTCGCAAAGTATTTATCTCAAACTTCGCGATGCAGGATTCATCGAGAAGCGCGCGATTGAACAGGCTTATGACCCCGTTAAAGAAATGTTTTTACCGGATCGCTTTATCAAAGGCGAATGTCCCAAGTGTGGTGCAAAGGATCAGTACGGCGACTCTTGCGAAAAATGTGGTGCCACTTATTCTCCAACCGATTTAAAAAATCCATTTTCAGTAGTGAGCGGTGCAACACCTATTAAGAAAGTATCGGATCATTACTTTTTTAAACTTTCCGATCCTCGTTGCGAAACTTTCTTGCGTGAGTGGACACAAGTTAGAACACCATTGCAACCGGAAGCCCGCAACAAAATGAAAGAATGGGTTGGCCAACCGGGCGACAGCAAGCTTGGCGACTGGGATATCTCGCGTGATGCTCCCTACTTTGGCTTTGAAATACCGGACGCGCCCGGCAAATACTTCTATGTGTGGCTTGATGCGCCAATCGGGTACTACGCTAGCTTTCTGAACTACTGCCAAGCGAAGGGTCTGAACTTTGATGAGTGGGTCAAACCGGATACCACTACTGAGCAGTATCACTTCATCGGTAAAGATATTCTCTATTTCCATACTTTATTCTGGCCCGCAACACTGCACTTCGCTGGTTACCGCACGCCTACCAATGTTTTTGCTCACGGCTTTCTCACAGTAGATGGCGAGAAAATGAGTAAGTCGCGTGGCACACTGATTTCCGCCAACAGCGTTATTCAATGCGGCTTTAATCCTGAGTGGTTCCGTTATTACTTTGCTACAAAGCTAAATGACAGCATGGAAGATTTAGATTTAAATCTTCAAGACTTTGTCGCGCGAGTCAACAGCGATCTACTTGGCAAATACATCAATATCGCAAGTCGTAGTGCTGGATTTTTAGTGAAGCGTTTTGGTGGCATTGTTTCTGATGAAGCGATGAAGCACCCTCTGCTTGCAGAAATTGCAGCCGCCAATGAAAAAATTGCCGGGCTCTATGAAGGGCGTGAATACGCCAAAGCCTTGCGCACAATCATGGAGCTAGCAGATAAGGTCAATGGCTTTGTCGATGAGAATAAGCCTTGGGAGATTGCGAAAGATCCCGCACGCGAGGCAGACCTGCAAAAAGTCTGCAGCATTACGCTCGAGGCCTTCAGAATGCTAACCCTCTATTTGAAGCCAGTTTTGCCGCAAGTGGTAGCTGGTGTTGAGGAATTTCTTTCATTGCCGACGATGAACTGGGAAGCCATCCATACCCCTCTTTCCAGCCAAAATCCAATCAAACCCTACAAACACCTAATGACTAGGGTAGAAGCCCCTCAAATTGAGGCTTTACTCGCTGCAAACCTGTAAAAACGACCAATTTTGATCGTTTGGAGCAAAAGTCGGCTAACCGGGATGAAAAATCGTTAATAATGATGGGTCAAGTCGCTCTGTAGTCATGGGCTCACTTTTGTAAGTTATTGAATTAATTGAGTATTTTAGGAATAATGATGGCACGATATCAATCCGAATTCACGGAGTTCTTGACTGAACTGAAATCCGAGAAGCCTCATCTTGAGGCCGACCAACAAGCTGGTCGCGCACTCCTGTGGGATAAAGAGCCCTTGAGTACCGAAGATCAACGTCGCGCCAAGGCGGCGAAATTAAAGCAACGCGCTTACGTTTATTCGAATGACTGAGTCGGGTACTGAGCCAAGCGCTCAGCCAATCTCTGATTTGTTGGACAGCACCCCCGATGTAACGGATGGGATGTCGGCTGCATTCGCCAAACTCTATGGCGAACCTCTCTTTAAGCTGCCAACTGACCTCTATATTCCGCCTGATGCTCTCGAGATTTTCTTAGAGGCGTTTGAGGGTCCGCTCGATCTGTTGCTCTACTTAATTCGTAAACAAAACTTTAATGTGCTCGACATTCCAATGGCACAGGTCACCCAGCAATACCTGAGCTACATTGACCAAATTCGTCACCATAATTTAGAGTTGGCCGCTGAATATCTCCTCATGGCAGCGATGTTGATTGAGATTAAATCACGCATGCTACTGCCTATGAAAAAAGCAGACAGCGATGAAGAAGTTGAAGATCCTCGCGCTGAGTTGGTACGTCGCCTCTTGGAATATGAGCGCATGAAATTGGCCGCACAAGAGCTCGATCAAATTCCGCAACAGGGTCGCGACTTCCAAGTGGCCCATGGCTATGTTGATACTACTGTTGCAGTTACCTGGCCAGAGGTTAACGTCGATGACCTGCAAATGGCATGGCGTGATGTACTGCATCGTGCCAAACTGAATCAACATCACACCATTACGCGCGAAGCCTTGTCGGTTCGAGACTTTATGACGCGGATTTTACGTCGCCTACAAAACACACGCTTTGTAGAGTTTGGTGAGCTGTTTGAAGATGCCATCAAAACCGGTGGTGGCATTCCGGTAGTGGTAGTGAACTTTATTGCCATGCTTGAGCTCTCACGCGAAGCTTTGGTTGAGATTACCCAAGCCGAACCCTACGCACCGATTTATGTGCGCCTGGCATATACCCCTGTCGCATGAAAATCATCAGCGATATTCAAGAGCTACGCGACCATTTGCGCGGCCAGAATCGCGCCTCCTTTGTGCCTACTATGGGGAACCTGCATGAGGGACATCTTTCACTCATGCGCCTAGCAAGACAGCATGGCGATCCCGTAGTTGCCAGTATCTTTGTGAATCGCTTGCAGTTTGGTCCCAATGAAGATTTTGATAGCTATCCACGGACAATGCAGGCGGATATTGATAAGCTTGAAAAGGAAGGGGTTTACATTCTGTTTGCCCCTACCGAGCGCGATCTCTATCCGCAACCTCAAGAGTACCGCGTCGACCCCCCGCAGCAATTGGGTGATATTTTGGAAGGCGAATTCCGCCCCGGTTTTTTCAAGGGTGTCTGCACCGTGGTTCTCAAGTTATTTTCTTGCGTACAACCCAAAGTCGCCGTCTTTGGAAAAAAAGATTATCAACAACTGATGATCATTCGGCAGATGGCAAAACAATTTGCGCTACCAGTTGAAATTATTCCCGGGGAAACGATTCGTGCCGAGGATGGCCTTGCCCTCTCCTCACGCAATGGTTATCTATCGACAGAAGAGCGTCAAGAGGCTCCAGAACTACAAAAAATATTGCAAGAAGTGCGTCAACGCGTCATTGAATTAAAAGAGCGCAACATTAAGACTCTTGCGGATATTGAACAAAAAGCGGTTGCGCAATTGACTGGGCGCGGCTGGCAACCTGATTACATCGCCATTCGTCAGCAAAGTAATTTGGCGCCGTCGACTAAAGAAAGTTTGGAAGCGGATGAACCCTTGGTGATTCTGACTGCAGCCAAGCTAGGCAAAACACGCTTGATCGATAATCTAGAAATTTAACTCTGAATGAGTGCTTAACGGCTCATCAGAGTTATTCATAGTGACTCCACATCCTTAAAACGCGAACTGTTTTTTCTTTGCGAAAGATTTCGTAAACCAATCGGTGTTGAATATTAATTCTGCGTGAATAAGCCCCTTTTAAGTCGCCAACCAGCTTTTCATATGGCGGGGGATTTTGCAATGGATCCTTTTCTAAAATATCCAGAATCACCTGTGCCTTATCCCTAAGACCTGCGGCAGATAATTTTTTGGCATCTTTAATGGCGTATTTGGAATAAGCTAAATTCCAAATTACCACTTCAACGCCCTTTTGCTTTTAGCTAGAGGCTCAGCCATAGCATCTTTAATCGATTCACGCATTCCAGGAATTGCTAAAAGATAAAGCGTCTCCTGAATAGCGCTCCAATCCTCTTCTGAAACCAACACGGCATTTGCTCGTTTACCAGATATGACAACTGGTTTATGCGACTCTGCCGCCTGATCAATCAAACGATAAAGACCAGCTCGCGCTTCGCTTGCAGTTAATGTGGTCATGATTTACTCCTTTCCAACATAGTACGTAAAAGCGTACGCTTTGTCAAATGGCGATCTAACCCTCAAAACCAAAATCAGCCCTACAAAAGTGGTTACTCTAAAGCGCGAAAAATTGTCCTACTTGCAGGTTTAATTCTTTAGCCAATTCGGCACCGCTGACCTTACCGGCAGCACCCTTCGCCTTAAGCACCTCAACCTGCCCACCATGGCAGCTCACGAAAAATGAATCCAAAGTAATTTCGGTGATTTCACCAGGCTTGCCTTTAACTGCGCCATAAGTGCCGGCAATATGTTTGCGGCAATCGTAGATCTGCACTTTTTGCTCACCGAGCTTGGTCCACGCTCCGGGCGCGGGATTAGCAGCACGAATCAGATTGTAGATTTGGCTAATGTGGCTGGCCCAATGAATTTGCGCAGCGGTAGCATCGAACCAACCTTCATAGTTCGCCTGAGATTCATCCTGAATGGTTTCTGTGTGTTTTTCGGCTACAACTAAATCTGCCGCCTCAAGTAGAGCCCGAATACCAATCGGGAAAAGATGATCAAAATAAATCTTACCCAAGGTATCGTCTGGGCCAATCACAACTTCTTTTTGTAAAATCACCGCGCCTTCATCCAAGCCATCACTTGGACGAAAGATCGTCAATCCCGTCTTGTGTTCGCCCAAGGCAATTGCCCAGTTAATGGCACTAGGGCCACGATACTTTGGCAATAAAGAAGGGTGGTACTGAATCGTGCCATGCTTCGGAATCTTCACCAGCTCCTGCGGTACAAACTGCAGCACATAAGCCATGACACAAATATCCGCCTGGCTATCAATCATGGCCTGAGCTGCCTCGGGACTCTTCAAGGAGGAAAACTGCAAGGGAGTCAAACCTCTTGCAATCGTTGTCTCCTTGAGGACTTCCGGCTTGGTAGACTTGGGATTATCGGGTGGGCAAAAAACCGCCACAACTTCATCGCCACGATTTAAAAAGGCCTCTAACGCAGCCTTACCGAAATCCGCACTTCCAATCAAGGCAACCCGCATCTTAAATAACCTTATCGTGACGTAGTGCGATTAATTCATCGGTGGAGTAACCTAATTCACTCAGGATTTCATCGGTGTGTTCACCCAGCAATGGTGAACGCGTAACTTCCGTTGGGCTATCCGACATCTTGATGGGGTTACCGACAGTCAAATACTTGCCACGGATAGGATGATCAACCTCAACTACAGTCCCGGTAGCGCGCAATGCGGGCTCCTCAGCAATTTCTTTCATAGACAGAATTGGGCCGCATGGAATGTC
Source organism: Burkholderiaceae bacterium (assembly GCA_947452625.1). Lineage (GTDB taxonomy): Bacteria > Pseudomonadota > Gammaproteobacteria > Burkholderiales > Burkholderiaceae > Polynucleobacter. The sequence goes on along the minus strand of CANGEC010000026.1, from coordinate 5,799 downwards.
GTACTTGTTCAAAATATCCATTACTTCAAACTTCGATAAGGTCATTGTCCACTTCTCAATCTCAGCAAAAATCTCCATGAGATGAGGCAAACGCGCCATCGGTGAAGCAAAACGCACATCCGTAATCCAATCTTCACGGCCAATAACTTTGCACACAGCCTCCCAGACTGGCGCCTGAATGATGACGTACATATAGGCATTCGGATCTTTTTCCCAGCCTTTGCATTTCACAATCCAGCCGGGCTGACCACCACCAGAAGCATTGCCGGCACGAGGTACTGAGTCACCAAATTCACCATTCGGGAACTGGGGATACTCTTGCATCAAACCATTACGCTCCAAGCGCTGTTGATCACGCAACTTGACCCGGCACAAGTTGAGCACCGCGTCTTGCATTGCCGCCAATACTTTTTGACCACGACCGGAATGAGTACGCTGGTAAAGCGCCGTAACAATGCCTAATGCTAAATGTAAACCAGTACCACTATCGCCAATCTGTGCACCCGTCACCATGGGAGGGCCATCATCAAAACCCGTGGTAGATGCAGAACCGCCAGCACATTGCGCTACGTTCTCGTACACCTTGCAATCTTCGTAAGGGCCAGGACCAAAACCTTTGACCGAAGCCATAATCATCATAGGATTTAATTCTTGAATACGCTCCCAAGAAAAACCCATACGATCTAGTGCGCCTGGGGCAAAGTTCTCCACCAAAACATCACACTCCTTAATCAGGCGCTCCAAAATCTCTTTACCCTTTTGAGTCTTAGTATTGACTGTAATCGAGCGTTTATTGTGATTAAGCATTGTGAAATACAAGCTATCTGCATCAGGAATATCACGCAACTGACCGCGGGTAGCATCACCCTCGCCCGATTTTTCCACCTTGATAACATCTGCTCCAAACCAAGCCAATAACTGCGTACAGGTTGGCCCAGATTGAACATGCGTAAAGTCGAGGATTTTGACCCCTTCTAGTGCTTTTGCCATGGTTTAAGTCCTAATAAGATTGAAATTTTGAATTAATTCAATTTTACCAGCGAGCGATTCCGGCAAATGCAGGATGCCCAATTTTTGGGCACGATGGCTATAAAACCGTTCTAATAACTAAAAAAGGCTAGGAACTAGGGATTTTCCAGGTCGGCTAAGCGCTTTTTCAAAGCTCGCTCCTCGGCAAAACGCTCGGTTTCATCCCGAATGACGGCGGCGACCCCTGTAGGCTTTTGCTGCTCGTCAAATAACATGCCGACTGTAAAAGCGATCGATAAACTCCGACCATCCTTATGCTTAGCCGGCACTTTTAGCAAAGTGGTACCGTAACGCGTAGTTCCAGTAGCCATCGATTTAGCATAGCCCTCACTATGCCTTTGGCGTTGACGCTCTGGAACAATCAGATCCAAAGTATTGCCCAGCGCCTCTTCCTCCGTGTAACCAAAAATACGAGTTGCGGCCGCATTCCACAAGACAATCTTTTCATGAGCATCCGATACGATAACGGCATCACCAATGCATTTCAATAACTGCTGAAGATCTACGTTTGTTTTCATAAGGGCCGCTACTCAATCGTTCAATAATGAGGGATAAAAAAGGCGCTCACGAGGAGCGCCTGATAAGTCATTACAACATCACTTATTGTTATTAAACAGCTTTAGCTGCGTGCAACTTAGCAATATCATCCGCGTTGTAGCCAAGGTCAGCCAAGACTTCATCAGTGTGCTCACCCAAAACAGGGGATGGACCAATATCAATCTGCAAATCGGAGAACTTGATTGGGCTGCCAATCGTTAAATACTTGCCGCGCACTTTGTGATCAACCTCAACGATTGAACCGCTCTTGCGCAAGTCAGGTGACTCAGCCAATTCTTTCATTGACAGTACTGGCGCGCAAGGAATGTCAAACTTACGCAGAATGTCGACTGCCTCATATTTAGTTTTGTCTTTGAGCCAATCTTCAATGGTTGCGAAGATGTCAAAAATCTTATCTTGACGAGCTTCTGCAGTCATGTAGGCTGGATCAGTTGCCCACTCTGGCTTACCAATCGCACGAGTGATTGGCTCCCAAGCGTGGCCTTGAATAGTGAAGTAGATATAGGCATTTGGATCTGTTTCCCAACCCTTACACTTCAGAACCCAACCTGGCTGTCCACCACCACCTGCGTTACCACCACGAGGTACTACATCAGAGAATGAGCCGTGTGGGTATTGTGGGTACTCTTCCAAATAGCCAACTTTGTCCAAGCGCTGTTGATCACGCAACTTCACGCGGCATAAATTCAATACGGCATCTTGCATTGAGCAAGAAACTTTTTGACCTTTGCCAGTCTTCTGACGTTGCATCAAAGCAGTCAAAATACCAATTGCCAAATGCATACCAGTATTAGAGTCGCCCAACGCAGCAGCGGAAACTGTTGGAGGACCATCCCAGAAACCGGTTGTGGAAGCAGCGCCACCAGCACACTGTGCAACGTTCTCATAAACCTTTAAGTCTTCATATGAGTGGCCATCGCTAAAACCTTTAACAGAAGCCATGATCATTTTTGGATTGAGTTCCTGAATACGTGCCCAGCTAAAACCCATACGATCCAAAGCGCCTGGACCAAAGTTCTCAACCATCACATCGGAAGTTTTGATCATCTTTTCTAAAACTTCTTTACCTTCTTGAGTCTTGGTATCCAAAGTTAAAGAACGCTTATTACCATTGAGCATAGTGAAGTACAGAGCATCCGCGCCGGGCACATCACGCAATTGGCTACGTGTCACGTCACCAGAACCTGGGCGCTCAACTTTAATAACGTCAGCACCATACCAAGCCAACAATTGAGTACATGCAGGTCCAGCTTGCACGTGTGTGAAATCGATAATACGAATACCGTCTAATGGTTTAGTCATGCTTGATTCTCCTTAAGTATTTCTTGTTTACTGCAAATTTAGGTCAAAAATATGAATCTTTTATTACTTCTTGGCGGCTGCAGTAGAGGGATTGAGGTTGGTCAATCGTCCACTCTCGGTACCCGCTGTTTCATCGATCACTGCGTTGATCAACGCTGGTTTACCCGCTGCGATCGCCTCCGTTAATGCCGCCTCCAATTCCGCTGGCGTGGTGACGTAATAACCAACGCCACCAAAGGCCTCAATCATCTTGTCGTAACGGGCATCCTTCACAAATACGGTTGGCGCAACATCTGAACCACCAGTTGGGTTCTGATCGGTGCCGCGATAAACGCCGTTGTTGTTAAACACCACAGTCGTGATTGGCAGTTTGTAACGACAAACCGTTTCGAGTTCCATACCGCTAAAGCCAAAGGCGCTATCGCCTTCAACCGCAACTGTTGGCAAGCCACTAGTGACCGCAGCACCAATCGCATAGCCCATACCAATACCCATAATTCCCCAGGTACCAGAGTCAAAGCGTTTGCGAGGCTTATACATATCGACAATCGCACGGCAATAGTCAAGCGTATTAGCGCCCTCATTGACAAAGTTCACATCTGGATTTTTCTTGATCACATCACGAATCACCCGCAATGCGCTATGGAAGTTCATTGGAGAAGTTTCTTTGGCAAGTGTTTCTGCCATCTTCGCCATGTTCTTATCTTTTTTCTCTGTCACTGCGCTGATCCACTCGGCACTTGGCTTGGGAACAGAAGCAATGCCTTTGAGCAATTCGCCCACACAAGAGCCGATGTCGCCAATCAATGGTGCATCGATTTGCACATTGCTATCTACCTCGTTTGCCTGAATATCGATCTGGATGAATTTCTTAGGCTCTTTACCCCAAGTCTTGCCTTTACCGTGCGCGAGCAACCAATTCAAACGTGCGCCAACCAACATCACGGCATCAGCTTCAGCCAACACAAATGAACGCGCTGCAGAAGCAGATTGAGGATGGTTATCAGGCAACAAACCTTTCGCCATCGACATAGGCAAATAAGGAATCCCGGATTTTTCGATCAAAGCACGAATATCCGCATCGGCCTGAGCATAGGCAGCGCCTTTACCCAAGAGAATCAAAGGACGCTTAGCACCTTTTAAGACATTCAATGCACGCTCAACTGCATCAGCCGCTGGAATTTGGCGTGGCACAGGATCAATGACTTTGAAAATGGATTTCTTGGCCTCTTCAACAGGCATAGTTTGACTTAATAGCTGGGCTGGCAAGTCCAAATACACACCGCCGGGACGACCTGATACGGCCGCACGAATTGCACGCGCAAAACCAATGCCAATATCTTCAATATGATTAATTCGGTAAGCGGCTTTGCAATAAGGCTTGGCAGCATTGAGCTGATCCATCTCCTCATAGTCGCCCTGTTGCAAGTCAACAATTTCGCGCTCGCTAGAGCCCGAAATCAAGATCATTGGGAAGCAGTTAACAGTCGCATTAGCCAAGGCGGTTAAACCGTTCAAAAAGCCAGGTGCAGAAACCGTCATACAGATACCCGGCTTTTGCGTCATGTAACCAGCAATCGCTGCTGCATTACCAGCATGCTGCTCATGGCGAAAGCCAATAAAACGCAAACCCTCAGCTTGAGCTAAGCGACATAAATCGGTAATAGGAATACCAACTAGACCGAAAATATTATTCAGGTCATTTGCCTTCAAGGCCTCGATCACAAGGTGAAAGCCGTCTGTTAATTGTGTATTTTGATTATCTGTTGTCATAGAAATGTCTTAAGTTAATTGCACCGCCTAAACAAGTAGCTTGTTAGGTTTTATCTAGCTTTCGCTACTTGTCTCCAATAAAGTTATTTATGAGGGGTAATGAAAATACCCCTTTATTTAAGCTGAGTTGAATCTTAGGCTTGGGGGTAGGCTTCATCATTGACTTTGGTCAATTTCCCCTGAAATCCCGTAAAACCATGGGACTAAGCTCAGATAAAGAGCTCTTTATGCTTGGTTTTGAGACGACTCAAGGTCTCGGGAGAAAGATTTAAGTAGGCTGCCAACTCCTTCTTGGGGAGCAGCTCAAATAAGTCCTCATATTTACGCAAGAAACGCTCAACACGACCAGGGGCATCAAGCATGTGCAAGGTAATGGTATGAGCCATGATTTCACTCATTAGACGCATCACCTCAAATTCAAAACTCTCCTTTAAGGAGCGATGTTGATCTAAAAATTCGGCCCATTTTTTCATGGGCATGCGGGCAACTCGAGCCTTGGTAACAGAGGCAATGCTGTAGGGGGCTGCCGTCTTCAAACGCCAAGCAGCGTAACTAGTCTCAATATCTTTTTCAATGGCAAAACGGAGGATCATTTCTTTGGCGTCCGCACTAGAAACAATCCGCTTGAGGATGCCGTCCAAGACAAAGTACTGCTCCATCTGGTGATCGCCCTGGTGCAGCAAGATTTCACCTTTTTTAAGGTCGGAGATCTCTAAATAGCGTTCTAATTCGGCCATTCCCTCCTGATCCAGGCTTTTTAGAACCGAGTTTTGACTCAGCTGTAAGCGAATCAGGTTTTTTTCGAGGTGCTTGTCTAGTGCTGTCATGAATCCTTAATCCTGGACCCTCTATTGTAGGCCGTATTAAGCCCCAAATTAGGGAAAACAGTGGGTGACTCAAGGCTAATCAGCTAGAATCAAAGGGTCGTGGTGCTTTATTGCATTGCAATAAGGTTAAACGGGAAACACTAAACGTGTGCTGCCCCCGCAACGGTAGGCAAATACAGCTAAATCCAAAGTTTAGGTGTCAGGGATCCGAAATCGCCACTGTGCGCATCAATCGCATGGGAAGGCCGGATTCTGATATTTGCTAGCCCGGATACCGGCCAAGACAGGTGGAATTTTGCGGACGGGGATC
>CANGEC010000025.1 GCA_947452625.1 Burkholderiaceae bacterium | reverse complement strand
TTGGTTTGCGGAATTGTGGTTTATCGAAAATTTGATGTGAATCGCATCCTACCGATGTTGATCGATACAGCTTCTTTATCAGGAGCCATTTTATTGATCATTGGTGCCGCTACCGGAATGGCTTGGGGATTGACCCAGTCTGGGTTCTCTCAAGTGGTAACGCAAATCATGGCGGACCTTAATGGCGGCCAAAACTTATTTCTACTGATTTCCATTCTGGCGTTTGTGGTCCTTGGTTCAGTTCTAGAGGGCATTCCTGCAATTGTGCTATTTGGCCCACTCTTATTTCCAGTGGCGCGTCAGCTAGGTATTAATGAAGTGCACTATGCAATGGTTGTCATTCTATCGATGGGCATCGGTTTGTTTGCGCCGCCTTTAGGAGTTGGTTATTACGCTGCGTGTGCGATTGGCAAAGTAAATCCTGATGAAGGTGTAAAGCCTATCATGGGCTACTTGTTTGCATTGTTAATTGGAATTCTGGTGATTGCATTTGTACCTTGGTTATCTACAGGATTTTTATCTTGAGTCTGGCAATTGAATTTTCTGGATTTGGTCCTAAGGCCTTCAAATTTTTGGAAGAGTTAAAGGATAATCAAAATAGAGTGTGGTTTGCAGAACATCGTTCTGAATATGAAGACTTTGTGCATAAACCCATGAAGCGCTTTACTGAAGCGCTCTCGGAAAGTTTAAATAATAAAGATGTCCCCTTGTGGGGTGATCCCAAAAGATCTCTCTTTAGAATTAATCGAGATGCTCGGTTTTCAAAGGCAAAGCATCCCTACAACATGCATGCTAGTGGTTTATTTACAAGAACAGGCGATAAGCATTCTCCTGGAGTTTTATATTTTCGTTTAGATCCTCTGGGAAGTAGGTGTGCTGCAGGTTATATGCAACCTGAAAGCCATATCCTAAAAAAGTTAAGACAGGGCATTCTAGATAACCCAAAAGCCTGGATATCTTTAGAAAAATCACTGAAGCGCAAAGGCTACGACCTTGATTACACCAATACGCTGGCGCGCATTCCCAGGGGGTTTAATGACGTACCAAAAGAAATTGAATCGGCTATTAAGCTAAAGGGTTGGATTATTAGAAAGCAGCTGCCCCGATCGATTGTCTGCTCAAAAGATTTAATTAAAGAGGTCTCAAGCTTTGCTACAGACATGCTCCCGCTGCTTAGTTTTGGTTGGCATGCATTAGCTAAGTTTTCTGATTAGACTAGCAAGCGCAATGTGCTTGGCAAGTACTATTAATGTCGCAGTAATATTAATTTTTTTAATGGAGGGGGTTCAGAATGAAGTTAGTCCGTTACGGTAAACAGGGTAAAGAAAAGCCCGGCTTGATTGATAGCAAGGGTCAATTACGAGATTTATCCAAAAAGATTGCCGATATTGATGCTGAGCAATTGGGTAAAACTTCACTGGCGAAGCTTGCAAAGCTCAAACCCGAATCTCTGCCTTTGGTAAAAGGTAAGCAACGTTTTGGCGTGCCAGTCAATGGCGTTGGTAAATTCATTGCGATTGGATTGAATTACACTGATCATGCAATTGAGGCCAATATGGCGATTCCTGTAGAGCCTATTATTTTTTTTAAAGCGAACTCTAGTTTATGTGGCGCTAACGATAATGTGATCTCGCCCAAAGGCGCCAAGAAACTCGATTGGGAAATTGAGCTTGGCGTAGTGATTGGTAAAAAAGCTCGTTATGTTAGCAAAAAAGAGGCTCTACAACATGTTGCCGGCTATTGCGTCGTTAATGATGTATCGGAAAGGGGGTATCAATTAGAGCGAGGCGGTACTTGGGATAAGGGCAAAGGCTGCGATACGTTTGGACCTGTCGGCCCATGGTTAGTTACCACGGATGAAATTAAAAATTCCAAGAACCTTAGCATGTGGCTAGATGTGAATGGAAACCCAAGGCAAAGAGGCAATACTAAAACCATGATTTTTGATGTGGCAACCATTGTTAGCTACGTCAGTGAATTCATGACTTTAATGCCCGGAGATATTATTGCTACTGGTACTCCTCCTGGGGTGGGGATGGGTATGAAACCAAAACCACAGTACCTCAAGGTTGGAGACACACTTTCTTGTGGTATTGAGGGTTTGGGTACCCAGACACAAAAGGTGGCGCCCTTTAAAAAATAATTCTTAGGATTAGGGAATACCCGATTAAGGGCTCATTTTTTGGGTATCTACTGTATAAAGAGTGTGAGCAGTAAATCAAATACAAAATAAGTAGGAGACACTAAATTGAATTATTTACTCAAAAAAATAACCTTTGTTGGCGCTTTGTTGTTAGGTGCGTCATTTCAGGCGAATGCCGCTGATCCTATATTGGTTGGGGTGGCAATTACCCAATCCCCCCCTGGCTCAGTGGTGCAAGGTGCCCAAATTAAGGATGCTCTCGAGATATATCGCGACATTGTCAATGCTAAGGGTGGGGTGCTGGGTCGCCCAATTCAATTAGTGTTTGAGGATAGCCAAGGTTTGCCAGAGAAAGGGCGCTCAGCTGTTGAGAAGCTCATTACAAAAGATAAGGTAGTTGCGATTGCGGGCTCACACCAAAGCTCTGTCTGTTTAAGTGAAATCGAAGTGGCGCACCGCTATCAAATTCCTTACGTCAACACTAACTGCTGGGCAGATTCAGTACGGGAAAAAGGATACCCAGAAGTATTTAATACCTCCCCCTATAATTCAGTGGTTGCAAAATCAATGGCTGATACCTTGAAGGCCATGAAAGTGAAGCGCGTTGTCGCATTTGCTGAAAATACAGATTATGGTATTGGTTTGGCCAAGGGCTTAGGTGTGGCATTGAAGGCTGTAGCACCGAATGTTGATTATAAATTTGAAACTCTAGACCGTAGCAGCAAAGACTTCACTCCAGCCATCTTGACCTTGAAGGCTAATCCACCTGATGTAGTTGTTTTAACAATGCTACCGCCAGGTGCTTACATAGCCCTCAATCAACTTTACGAACAGGGCGTTGCTCCATCAGCAAAAACCATTGTCTATGACGGCGCTGGAATGGCTGACTATCCAGACTTCTGGCAAAACGTGAAGGATGCGGGTAAGTACCTGATGACAATTGGTATGTACCACCCAGAGATGAATCAAACCGATTTATCGCGTCAAATTGCGGTGGCTTACAAACGTAAAACTGGTAATGATCCAAATAGACTGATTTTCCAAGCAGTGGATTCATTGGTAGTAGTGGTTGATTCTATGAGACAGGCGAAGAGTACTGATCCCGCGAAAATGCTTGCAGCAATGGGAACAGGTAAGTTTGAGGGCGCTCGTGGCACGATGACTTTTGATTCACGCCAAGGCGTCACTTATCACCAGTGGGTCAATATTCCTTATGTGAATTATCAATTGACTGCAGTGAATCAGGCTACAGGCAATACAACTCTCTTGCAGGGTCCTGGTATGCCATTGAATATTGGTAAATTACAGTATCCCAAGTAGATTTAGATTATTAACGTTACTTTTATAGATATCTTCTGCCTGCAACACTGAGGCAGAAGAATTTTTTATGCCATTATTTCTCGATTTAACTATTAACGGACTCATCATGGGTCTGTTCTACGCGTTGATGGCCGTAGGTTTGGCAATGATTTTTGGCATTCTACGCATTGTGAATTTTGCGCATGGTGAATTTTTCATGGTGGGTGCTTATGCATATGCTTTAACAGCCATGAAGCTAGGAATCAACCCTTGGGTTGCTCTGGTTCTTGCAGCAGTAGGAGGCGCATTCCTAGGGATCATCATTGAGAAATTATTGATGCGCCCACTGTATCAGGGCTATGCCAGTTGGTCGATTGTTAAAGATGAATACGCGGTAGTAGTGACATTTGCTCTATCGTTATTCTTAATTCACTTTGTTGATAAAGTGGTTGGCCCATCACCATTTATGGGGCCAAGCCTGATGAGTACACAGCGGATTGCAATCGGTCCGATTATGTTAAATGGTCAAAAAATAATTTCTGCTGGTATTTCGATTTCTTTGCTATGTGGCCTAGCCCTTTTTATTAAAAAATCACTTTGGGGAAGACAAATCCAAGCGGTTGCCCAAAATCGATTTGGCTCCTCTTTGGCCGGTATTGATCCAGTGAAGACAACCAGTATTATTTTTGCGATTTCTGGGATGTTAGCTGCGCTCTCAGGCGCTTTGATGGCCCCGCTAATGAATCCCGCTCCTGACATTGGATCATTTCCAGCTATCAAGTCATTCATTATTGTGGTGTTGGGCGGTATAGGATCGATTTGGGGAAGTATGTTTGCAGCCTTATTGCTCGGCGTTTCTGAATCTTTCTTTGCTGTATATATTTCTTACGACTACCGCGATGCCTTCGGTTTATTTATATTGGTTGCGGTTTTAATATTTAGGCCTCATGGTTTAGCTGGTCAAAAAGGGCGGGGCGCATGAGTCAAATTGAGAATTTATGGTCTCGTAGGTTGGCGCGCGACCTCAAGTGTTTACTGCTGCTTTGTGCCCTGATGTGCTTTGTGCCCTTGCTAGATTTAAGTCCGTATACCTTGGGGATCTTAATTGTTGGTTTCTACTTTGCGTTGATGGCTTTGGCATGGAATTTATTAGCTGGCTTTACTGGGCAATTTTCAATGGCGCCTGCTGCTTTTGCCATGATTGGCGGATACTTTACTGCCTTACTAAATTTTCATCTTGGTGCCACTCTGTGGATTGGAATCCCTGCGGCCATTATCGGTTCTGCATTACTGGGTTTTCTATTGGGCGCCACAGTATTGCGTTTAAAGGGACCTTATCTATCTTTAACCACTTTGGCATTTGCTGAAATTGCACGGGTCTTTATTGGCAATTCACATGAATTCACGAGAGGAGATCAAGGTTTAAATGTGCCTACCTTGATGGATGACCGTATCGCCTACTACTATTTTTTCTTAGCACTAGTTATATTAATGGGTTCACTGATTTTTCTGCTGATGCGCAGTAAATATGGCGGTTATTTATTGGCCATTCGTGATGATGCGGATGCTGCAGAAAGTAGAGGAATTCCGGTAGTACGCTTTAAGTTACTGGCCTTTACTATCTCAAGTGCCATGTGTGGCTTCGCTGGATGTATGTATGGGACTTTTAGTCAACTGGTGAGTCCAGAGATGGGTTTGCTGCAGCAAACTGGCTTGATTATTTCGATGGTGGTAATTGGCGGAATTGGTTCTATTACAGGCCCCGTTCTAGGTGCGCTGCTGGTTTATTTAAGCTCAGAGTGGCTAAGAGATATTGGAAATATTCAACTGATTGTTTTTGCCTTATTGGTCATGATATTTGCGCGCTTTTTCAGGACTGGCTTATGGGGTATTTTCCTTGAGATATACGCCCGCTTGAAATCAAAGAAACACAATTAAGATGAAAGTTGAACCTTTATTACGTATTGATGGCATATCGAAACGCTTTGGCGGTAACCAAGCGGTTGATCACGTTTCATTTGATGTACCACACGGGATCATTCTTGGCTTAATTGGCCCCAATGGCTCAGGTAAGACCACAGTATTAAATATGCTATCAGGTGAGCTGTTTCCTGATGAAGGTATTACCTATCTCGAAGGTAGCCCCATTACTAGATTGTCACCGTCACAATTAGCTCATTTGGGTGTGATTCGAATGTTTCAGATGACTCGCGTCTTTGGCCGTCTATCTGCATTTGATAATTTATTGATTGCCGGGCGGGCCATGGGCTTAACTGCGGCAGAGGCATCAACACGCGCTCAAAGCCTTGTTCAGGAATTAACGCTGGAGCATGTGCAGTATTTAGATGCTGGTCAACTTTCTGGGGGGCAAAAAAAATTACTAGAATTTGGTATGTGCTTTATGTGCCCTCCAAAAATTGCTTTATTAGATGAGCCTTTTGCCGCTGTACATCCAGTCATGCGGGAAACAATGTCAAGGTTTATTCAATCACGCAATCAAAGCGGGCAAACCTTTTTGTTAGTTAGCCATGATATGCCGATCGTTAAAAGCTTATGCCATGAATCCATTTGCATGAATACTGGAAAAATTATTTCTCAAGGCCCCACTCGTTCGGTGCTTGAAGACCCGAATGTAATTGAAGCTTACTTAGGCGGCGATAATGAGTGAGTACCTATTAGAATTGAATGCTGTTACGGCGGGTTATGCTAAAGATATCGATGTATTGCGAGATGTTTCTTTGCATGTGAAGGCCGGAGAAATTAGTGGGTTAATTGGCCTAAATGGCGCCGGTAAATCTACTTTAGTAAAAACCATTTGTGGTTTTTTACACCCCAAAGATGGGGAGATTCTTTATGAAAATAAGAGTATTAATGATCTCGAACCACATCATTTGATTGATTTAGGCATTTGTTGCATTCCGCAAGAATCTAGCTTATTTCCTTTTTTGACTGTAAAAGAAAATCTTTTATTACCAATTCAATCGCGTATGCCCCTATTTGCCGAGGTTTGGAAGACGCGCTATGAAGAGGTGATTGAGTTGTTCCCTGCACTTAAGGACAAGCTGGGGCAGGCTGCTGGGGAGTTATCAGGGGGCCAGCAAAAACAACTAGAGTTTGCTAAGGCTTGGATTTTGCAGCCCAAATTGTGTTTGGTCGATGAGCCTAGCATTGGCTTATCCCCTAAAGTAGCCGAGGAGGTTTTTGTTTGGCTAGATCGCTTTACTGAAAGGGGTATTGGAGTCTTATTAATTGATCACAACGTGCGGCGTGTGGTAAGAATGTCGCAAACTATATTTGTACTTAGTTTGGGATCCATCACCGCTTCAGGAGATCAATCTAAATTTACTGGTGACTTGCATGCTCAAGTCAAAGAGTGGCTCGGCCTCAACTTCTAGTCTACCCATACCAGTAAATAGAGCTTGATGAGATTATTTTTTTAGCAAGGTTTTGGTATTTCGATATATGGTGTTCTCTTTGATTTGAATTGCAATATCAAATTTATCCAATGCTCTTGTTGCCTGAGACGCCAATTAATCAGACTTGACATCTAAATTATTCAAAATGCCAGCCCATCGGTTGACTTCATTCTGTACAAAGCGACTAAAATCCTCTGGAGATGCGCTTGATGCTGGTGCAATTAATTGCTTCTTAAAGGCATCTCTTAATTCCTCATTTTTTAGGGCGTCAGAGCTGGCGTTAAATAACTTTTCCAAAACTGGCTTTGGTGTGCCAATAGGGGCAAACAAACCTTGCCAAGCGTTTGTTCCAATTCCTGGAAAACCAACTTCACTCATAGTAGGGGTACTTGGTAATTCTGATAGACGTTTTTCTGTTGTTACAGCTAATGCACGTAATTTTTGGGAGCGAATCATTTCAATTACTGATGATGCATTGATAAATGCAATTTGCACTTCATTGCTTACCATTGGAACAATATATTGGCCTGCACCACCGTTGTAAGGTATGTGAACCATCTTTAAGCCAGCTGCTTTTTCGAATATCAACATATCTAGCATTGAGTAGGATCCTACGCCAGGGGAGGCATGATTGACTGTCCCTGGATTTAGTTTTGCGTAGGTAATGAGTTCCTGAACACTGCTGATCCCTAATTGTGCTGAAGCAACTAAAATATGTGGAATCGTTGCCAGGATTGTGACTCCAGCTAAATACTCTGAAGGCTTTTTCTTCATCCTTCCTGCTAGTAAGGTTTCATTTAGTGCATTGGTACTGAGGTTGCCAATAAATAATGTGTATCCATCGGCTGGCACTTTAGACATGGAATCCAAAGCAATCATCCCTCCTGCGCCAACCCTGTTCTCAACAAGTACGGGCGTATTAAGTTTTAAAGACAGTTGCTTTGCAAATATTCGAGCAACAGTATCAGTTGCTCCACCTGGCGCCAAAGGAACAATTAGCTTAATTGGCCTATTAGGAAATAACGAGTCTTGAGCAAGTACATTACGCAAAAAAAATGGTTGAACCAAAAAAATCAAAAGCGGTAAAAATATGTGAAGATACAGTGTGAAGTAGCGATGTTGAATATGGACTTTCATCTTGAAATACCTTTTCTAATTGGATTCTTCATTCCGATTAATATCCGAATATTTACGTTTATTAAAACTCTTTTATTCGGACAAATAAAATAACTTGCACTATAGTATTTTATAAATGTAATATCAGCCTTATAAATATACCAATAAATATTCTTAATGGAGACACAATGATCAAACAACTGAGAACAGAACGTGACAATCAACAGTGGATGCTAGATCTAGCTTTAAATATGCGAGGTCGAGTACAAAACTTTGAACGTGATGACATTGAGGTACCAACTGGCAAACGCGCTCGAAATTACCGCATGCTTCCCAAGGTATGGCGTGAGGCCGCTGAAAGACATGAGCGTTTAGCTAAGGCTGCAAAAGAGCGCGGCGCCAATGCTTCCGCTACTTATCATTTTGACCATGCGATTGAGGCTTATCGTCATGCTCAGCATCCGATTTATTTTGATGATCATCCGGTTAAGAAAAAGCTATACATAAAATTATCGGAGATGGTTGATTTGCGTAGTGAGACTGCTGATTACCCAATAGAGCGGGTGGAGGTGGAGTTTGATGATGGCAAAACGATATCTTGCTTGTTGCATCTTCTTCCAGATCGTCGTAAAGCGCCTGTAGTAATCTATGTTCCAGGAATGGACCAAACTAAGGAGGTTTTTCCTAAGGCATATCACAATATTGGTTTGGCACGAGGCTTTCATGTGTTAGCTATGGATGGTCCTGGTCAAGGGAATTCCAACATACAAAAAATACGATCTGTTGGTGATAACTATGAGCGCGCAGGCGCTGCAGTGATTAGTTATTTGATGACTCGCCCTGAGGTTGATAAAGACAAGATTGCAATCTATGGAATTAGTATGGGTAGCTATTGGTCATTGCGACTTTCTAGCTATGATCATCGTGCTGCAGCAGTAGTTTCATCTGTCGCTTGTTTTAACCCAAACAATACAATTTTTACCCAGTCCTCTCCGCGCTTTAAGCAAATGTTTATGTATATGGCAGGCTACGAAGATGAAGAGCGTTTTGATGATGAGGTGGTCAAAGATATGACTGTGCGTGGACATCTCGATAAAATTACATGCCCTACCTTATTGGTTACTGGTGAGTTTGATCCGCTCTGTCCTTTAGAGGATGCAATTGAGGCTTATGAAGATCTTAAGGTTCCGAAGGAGATGTGGGTTTTTGAGAATCAATATCATCCTTTATGGAGTATTGCTAATTTGGGCGGCATGGATTGCCATGATTATGTATTTGATTGGCTCAAAAATTTATTTGATGGCACTCAGGTTCCTACCAAAGAGGGAAATATTTCCTACATCAAGGAGAATGGCGATGGTCCTTGGTCTGAGTGTGAATGGGAGCCAACCGTAAAACGTGGCGAGGCTTATTTCTAATGCACATTCATTTAAAGATAAGTTTGAAGGGGCTTTAATTATGGGCGATCGACATTCCTTTGATCGTCGTGGCTTCCTAAAGATTGCCGCACTCACATCGAGCGCTGCATTTGTCGGAGATAGTTTTGCTCAGACCGCTTGGCCAAAATCAAAGCCTATCCGCTTAATCGTGCCATTTCCTCCTGGAAATACAATCGATATCTTAGCAAGATTAGTCCAGCCAAAAGTGAGTGAAATATTGGAGCAATCAATCGTCATTGATAATATTGCTGGCGCCTACGGCCGGATTGGTATGGCTGCAATTGCCCGCGCCAACTCAGATGGTTATACGCTTGGTGCGGTTCAGGGAGGTCCAATGATTGTTCAGCCACATACCGTAAAAAATCTGCCATACAATACCATTAGTGATTTCGCTCCGGTAGCTGTTTCGGCCTGGAATTACAATGCCTTGGCCGGTTCTAATACTGCACCATTTAAAACGCTACAACAGATGGTCGCTTGGGCTAAAGCCAATCCTGACAAGCTGACGGTTGGTAGTACGGGTGAGGGGGGCTTTTCGCACCTTTGGTTCGAGGATTTTAGACGTCAAGTCGGCTTTACTTATACCCATGTTCCCTATAAAGGGACATCAGGGCTTGCTACCGATCTTGGGGCTGGCGAGATCATGGTTGCGGTTGATGGGATCTCAGGCTTTTCACCCTTTATTAAGTCTGGAAATATTCGACTACTCGCAACAACCAATGGTACAAGACTTCCTGAATGGCCTGGAGTGCCGACACTAAGTGAGGTCATTTTTGGCTTTGTAGTGAATGGTTGGTTCGGGTTTGTTTTTCCTGCAAGGACGCCAACTGAATTTGTAAACAAGATGAATCAGGCAATTAATGTGGCTATTCAGGCGCCTGGAGTTGCTGAGCGACTAGCTACATATGGCTTAATTGGGGTGACTCAGTCACCAGAGTATTTTGATGCCCTCAATAAAAAAGACTATCAGCGTTATGGGGATTTGGTAAAGGCGATTGGAATAGTTCCTCAATAAATTCATTTTTAAATTTGTATACTCATAATCCTTTGGTGCCAAGCTCCAGATTGAGATGGTTCGCAAGTTTGATTCACTTCTTAAGCTCCCCTGATGTTGCCGAAGTGATTTCAAAGGTGGGTTTGATTGCTATAAAGCCGTGAGAGACTTATTCCAATCGTAATGAAGGATTTATTTTGAAAGTAACGAACTCCGCTAATCCATTTTCTGTAGAAGAGGCGACGATTGAGGATTTACATCGAGCAATTCAAGAGAAGAGAGTAACCTGCGTACAGGTTGTTCAACAGTATCTCGCTCGGATTCAGCAATATAACGGCCCATCAAGTTTATTAGTGACAGAGAGCGGTCAAGATATAGATTCCACAAAAGGCGTTGTGAGGGGTGGTGAAGCGATTTGCTTCGATCGAAAAACAATTCAAGCTAGTCAATTGTTGCCCGACTTAGATCAATATCAAGGCCCTGATTTAGAGTTTGGAAGGATGGAGGCTACAGCCTCTGATCCTGGAGTGATGCAGCAATTCGGTATGATTCTTGGCAAACCAAACTCTGGACAATTAAATGCCTTAGCAACTATCAATATACGTGGTGAACGTTCTGTTACTTGCCGTGGTGATTTTGATGGGCATCCTTCTTTAGGCCCTCTGCCAGAGGGTGCGCCAGCTGTCTGTGAAATTTTCCGTCATTTTCCGGATGCCTTAGAGCAGGCTGCAGCATTGGATGAGCAGTATGGCAGTAATCCGAATTTAGAAGAAATGCCTTTATACGGTGTGACCTTCTCATTTAAGGATGCTTTCGATACAAAAGACATGAGATCAACCGGGGGCGCTGATGCAGCCTACGATATTGATTTTCCTGCGCGTGATCATCTTTTGGTGGAGCAACTGCGAAAAAAAGGTGCCATTATTTTTGCAAAAGCAGTCATGACGGAATACAACGGTCGTGCAGGAGATCCTGGAGGCAAGCATTTCCCAAATCAAATATTGCCTTCAGTTCTGGGGTATCAACGCTCTACTTGGAGTGGTAATCCATCCAATCCTTACGATACATCTCGTTCTGCATCATTAGGTTCCAGCTCTGGATCGGGAGTTTCGGTTAGCGCTAATTTAGTCATGGCTAGCTTGGGTGAGGAAACGAGGATGTCCACTAGGGGACCTGCAAATCACAATTCACTGGCCTTGATATTGCCTCACAAGGCAATGCTAGGTTTTGATGGTGGTGCAATTGGGGCGGATATATATTGTGATCGAACTGGAATTTTATGTCGCAACCTGACTGACTGTACAAAAATATTAGATGCATTAAAAGATCAGCATCAGGGATATTACGATTCCCGCGATCCATACACTACCGTCCCTAGATCATCTGTTTTAAAAACGCGTTACCAAGATCATATTGAAGCAACAGGCGCTAATGGGTTCTTAAAAGGAGCGCGGATTGGCATTGTGCGAGAGTCAATGCTCAATCCAGGATTGAAGGCAGTTGAACCCATTACTTCTGCGGCTGATAAAGAAATCAAAGATATTCTCGGGATGCATTTAGGTGCAACGCTAGTGGAGTCATCGCATCGTTTATGGAAAAAAGATGACTCAATAGAGCAAATGAGTATTAACTTTACTCAGGCGTTAGCAAGACTGGTCCCAGTATTTATGCCAGAGCTCTTATTCCGTTTAAATTCAGAAGGGCAGCCTGTATTCCCTGATTTTGCAAGTCAAATCGTGCCAACTGAATTTGCCCCTGGAAAAATTTTTGGTTCGGGCAAGATGGCGCCAATTGATTATCTAGTGGAGCTTGCTGATCTGAATATTGAGCCACCAAAGAATTTAGATATTGCAACAGTACAGAATCAAATTCTTGCAAACTCATTTCGATTTCACATTAAGCAATATCTCACGCGGCGCGCAAAGGATTGGAAAGACATTGGCCAGCAAGAATCTCTGGTCGATTGGTCAGAGTTAAATAAACGATCTAAGTTTTGGGGTGATGATCAACGTTCTGCTTTTAAAAACTGGGAAGAGACTACAGATCCTAGAAATCCACTAGGTGGACGTCAAGGGGTTGATGAGCGCATTATGCTTAGGGAGTTATTGCGCAGAGTGGACATGATGGTCATCTTAGAAAATAAATTGGATGTGCTGGTTAGATTACATACCCCTTTGCCGCCTGCAAAGATCGGCTGGCCTGAACAACCAGGTGAGATCAACCATCTAAGGCAAGAAGAGCTTTATGGGCCTAATGCGGGTTTAACTGAAATTCTAGTGCCAGCTGGTTATGTTAGCGGGGCATATGACCCTGAATTCATATTATCCGCAGACCGTAAAAAATATATTAGTAAGGCTAGCAATACCTACACAGAAATTGCGAAACCTGGCTTACCATTTTCTTTAGTATTTCGGGTGGAGCCAGGCATGGAGGATCAATTAATCAAAATTGCATCTGCTTATGAAGCGGCTTCAAGACGCAGAGTGGCGCCACCCCAGTTTGGACCGCTCTCTTCATAAGCTTTGATTTTCTTAGTTTGAATAGTATTTTTATACCTTAGGATAATGATGAATACCCAAAGCAGTAATAACGAACTTATTCAAGAATCAGATCTTCATGCTTTAGGTAAGCGCGCCTTTCAAAAGCTTGGAATGGGCGATAAAGAATCTGACGATGTAGTGCGAATTCTGGTGTTAGCAGATCTATTTGGATTGTCCACACATGGTTTAAGTCGTATCGAATCTTACGGAGATCGGCTAAAGATCGGCGGAATTAACGCGCGACCTAATATTCGGATTGAGTGCCTAGCGCCGGCGATGATTGGGGTGGATGGTGATAATGGTGTTGGCCCCCTAGTTGGAATGCGCACGCTCGATGTAGCTATTGAAGCAGCGGCAGAATTTGGAATTGCGATTGCATTTGCCCGAGGTAGCAATCACTTCGGACCTATATCACCTTACTCCTTGATTGCGGCAGAAAAAGGTTTTGCTAGCATTATCGGCAGTAACGCCACTACTACCATTGCACCATGGGGCGGGTCTGATGCCCGCTTGGGTAATAGTCCGCTTGGTTTTGGTGTGCCAAATCCTGGTGGTGCACCATTCTTATTGGATATGGCGATGAGCGTGGTCGCACGTGCCAAAATTAGAAATGCCTTTAAGCGTGGTGAAAAGATTCCTGATACTTGGGGTACAGATATCAAAGGGAATCCAACATCGGATCCGAAAGCAGCTTTAGATGGATTCTTATTGCCAATAGGCGGTCATAAGGGCTATGGTTTAGCGTTAATGGTAGACCTATTTGCTGGCTTATTATCAAATGCTGGATATTTAACCCACATTCAATCCTGGCAGGATGCCCCGGGGGAGCCACAAAATCTTGGCCACTTCTTTATTTTGATTGATACCAAACGCCTGGGTTCTAGCGAGTGGCTTAGTGCACGTATGATTGACTTTGCCAATATCTTGACAGATAGCCCGCCTGCAGATTCTAGTAGGCCAGTGATTGTTCCTGGAATGATTGAGTTGGCAAAGCTTGAGAAGCAGCGTAAAAATGGTATTGAAATTAGTTCTGAGACTTTAAATCTACTAAGACAGTATGCGGGAGAATAGCAATATGAAGACCAAGCTGTTTGCACGACTATGTTGCACCCTTTTTCTCAGTTTTCAATTTGCTTTTGTTTTCAGTGCGATAGCGCAATCCACTTATCCTGATAGACCTATCAAAATGATCGTGCCCTATGTGGCGGGTGGGGCAGCAGACATTACTGCGCGATTAGTGGCGCAATCCATGTCAGATAGCATGGGTCAACCGGTCATTGTAGAAAATAGACCTGGTGCAAATGGCACGATTGGATCAGATATGGTTGCCAAGGCTGCGCCTGATGGCTACACACTGTTGTTGACGGCTAGTGGACCTTTGGTCATAAATCCAGTGTTATATAAAAAGGTACCTTTCGACCCTGTAAAAGATTTTGCTCCAATTAGCATGTTGATTACCTATCAATATGTTTTGGCGGTGCCATTCCAGTCGCCCATTAAAAATATTACTGAATTAGTTACAGAGGCTCGCGCAAAGCCCAAAGAATTTAGTTATGGGTCTACTGGTATTGGCGGTGGCGGACATTTGGCTGGAGAATTATTCGGTCTTTTGGCTACTGCAGAATTTACTCATGTTCCTTATAAAGGCGCCGCACCAGCGCTAGCGGATTTATTGGGAGGCCAATTAAGCTTCACTTTTGAACCACTGGTTACCGGACTTCCAATGATCAAGGCTGGCAAATTGCGCGGCTTTGCTGTTTCAGGAATGAAGCGTAGTAAGGGAATGCCAAGCTTGCCAACAATGAGTGAGTTGGGCTTCAAGGGCTTCAATATCACACAGTTTCAAGGGCTGTTAGCACCCGCAGGTACGGATCCAGCGATTATTCGTCGTTTAAATGTTGAGGCTGTGAAAGCCTTGAAATCTACTGCAGTCATTCGTCGCTTAGTTGACGAGGGTGGTAATGAGATTGTTGGGGGATCGCCGACAGAATTTACTCAACAAATTCAATCTGATCTGCGCTTATATGGAAAATTAATTACTGATGCACATATTAATGCGGATTAATTACTCTATTTTTCTTTATTGAAAGTTAGTATGCATCGTTATCAAGTTGATGTATTGATCCAAGGGTTCCCAGGCCGGGCTATTTGTCATGGTGGTCTAGGTTGGAGTACAGTCACCCTGATACGAGGCGAGGGGCGAATCATATTGCTTGATGTTGGAGCATTTGGAATGCGCAAGCCTTTAGAGCGCCGTTTGCAAGAGTTTGCAGTTAAGCCTGAGGATGTTACCGACGTAGTACTAACCCATGCTCACTATGATCATGTTATTAATTTCACACTTTTTCCAAATGCCAAAGTATGGATTGGTCAAGTTGAGTTAGATTGGGCAGCTCTTCAGCCGCCTGGCTTTAATCCACTTCCTGAGTTGTATGTTCAAGAACTTGTTCGTTCGGATAGAGTTTTAAAATTGACGGCAGGGGAAGAATTTATACCAGGAATTCATGCATACGCAGTACCTGGACATACCCCCGGCCATTTACTCTTTGTTTTGAATAATGGCGAGAATGATATTTTATTCACTGGGGACTCAGCCAAGAATCGAGCCGAGTTGCTTTCTCGAAAAGTAGTGGATACCGATGATGAAAAAGAGAGTGCTCAGTCGATTGAACTCATTTGGCGCTATTGGAAGCAAAGACCTGGGAACCTCTTAATTCCAGGTCATGATTTATCTATGGTGCTAGATGCGCAAGATCAGCCTTGCTACTTTGGTGATCGTAAAGCAGCAATTCGCATTTGGTTTTCTGAAAGCATTGAGCATTCTGATGTCATTGATTTGACCGGCGCTTAATTTTCTTCGCTTATTAACTAATATTTCATATGCCTATTTTTAAAGATTTAATTCATACAATTGCGCCTACCGGCAAACTTCGCGCCTCTATTAATTTAGGTAATCCAATCCTAGCAAATAAAAATCCTCAGTCAGGAGAGCCCTATGGCGTATCGATTGATTTGGCTAATGCTTTTGCAAGGAAGTTGGGATTAGAGATTGAATTGTTTGTTTTTGATTCTGCTGGAAAGTCTGTAGAGGCAGTCACACAGGAAAAGGCAGACTTTGGATTTTTTGCAATTGACCCCTTGCGTGGAGAGGGAATTTTATTTACGGCACCCTATGTATTGATTGAAGGGGCTTACCTCGTGAAGGAGAGCTCCCCCATCCAGAGTAATCATGAAGTAGATATGCCAGGAAATCGCCTTGTCGTTGGCAAGGGGAGTGCCTATGATTTATTTTTAACAAGAGAAATAAAATCTGCTGAAATTGTGCGCGCCCCAACATCCCCATTAGTTGTGAGTAGCTTTCTTGAAGGTGGCTATGAGGTGGCTGCAGGTGTGAGACAGCAATTGGAGGCGGATGCCTTAAAAACTTCTGGGCTCCGTCTGCTGCCTGGTCGATTTATGGTGATACAGCAAGCTATGGGGTTGCCAAAGCTAAGAGGTGAGGCTGCCGCAGGTTTAATGTGTGAGTTCGTCCAAGAGATGAAGAAAAGTGGTTTTGTTTCTGATGCACTGCAACGACACGGCATTCACGGGGCCTCTGTAGCGCCGTTGAGTTAGTTGCTATAAAAAAAGCCACCCAAAAGTAGCCCCTCTAAATTATGGTATTGATTGCTTATGGCGCAGGACTGGCAACGGGCTTCCCTTTTTCTACTACATAGGTTGCCAATACTTTGGTTTTCTCAGAGCTATTATTAATACCATCATGTACTAGGCCAGCCGGCACAAAAAATACTTCGCCAGCATGCACAATGCGAGTCGGCTGACCATCAATTTTGAGCTCTAGTTGGCCTTCTAGGATATACCCCATTTCTTCACCAGGGTGTGTGTGCCTTCCCGCAGCAACGCCTGGTTCGAATTCTGCCTTTGCTTGCACTACAACTTTATTGGGTACGCTGAGATCCTGTGTTTGTAGTGCAGTTCTAGTAAATCCTGGAGTTTGAGCATATGCAGCAATTGCAATAAATGCCCCTGAGAACCCCAGCATTAGACTTTTCTTTTTCATGTTCTCCCTTTACTTTTAGTTTAGGTGTATTTTTCATTAATTGACATGCTGCTATCACCATATTAGATGCTTATTGAGTTGGCGAATTCAAAACTTAGGGTATCCACTCAATGCGTTTATATTTTTAAATGATAAATTTGATCAAGATTTCATAAAGGTTGAAATTAAATATGAATCAAGAGACTTTTTTGCAGCAGTTACAACAAAATCATTTCCCTGAGCCTTTGCTGACTAAAAAAGGTTCAGGCGCTGTGGGTGTTCATTCACACACATTTGAGCCAATAGCGCTGATTGTTCAGGGTGAGATGTCTATCAATATTGATGGAGCGGTTACCCGCTATCAAGTTGGTGATGTGTTTCATCTGAAACCTAATCAACTGCATTCAGAGGACTATGGTCCCGAGGGCGTTACTTACCTTGTGAGTCGAAAAGATTAGCGTTAATGTGATGTTGTATTTGATTAAATAAGATAAGGAATCATCAAATGAAATTTCAAAAGCTACGTACTTATAGTTTTTTTACCATTATGAGTCTCATGAGTTTTTATGCTGCTGCACAAGCATCTTTTGCGCCTCCTCCGGTTGTTCCATACGGAGTGCCTATTAGTCTTGAAAGTGCCAAAAAAGCCGCAGGTGGTGCAATTGTAGAAGCGCAAAAAAATAAATGGAGAATGGCGGTTGCAATTGTGGATACAGGCGGACACTTGATTTATTTTGAAAGAATGCAAGACACCCAAACAGGTAGTGTTGATTTGGCGATTGA